>JAOZUO010000130.1:15462-24377 GCA_029938605.1 Deltaproteobacteria bacterium
ATCGGCATCATGAACATCATGCTGGTGTCGGTGACCGAGCGCACCCGGGAGATCGGCATCCGCAAGGCCCTGGGGGCCCGACGCCGGGATGTGCTCTTTCAGTTCCTGGTCGAAGCCGTGGTGCTCTCGGTGCTCGGCGGCTTGCTGGGTATCGCGGCGGGTTTGGGCACGGCCCATGTGGTTGGCTCGGGTGGCACCTGGGAGACGGCCGTGCAGACGAACTCCATCTTCATGTCCTTCGGCATCGCCGCGGCCACGGGCGTCTTCTTCGGCCTGTACCCCGCCCGCAAGGCCTCCCGCCTCGACCCCATAGACGCTCTTCGCCATGAGTAGAACAGTGCTATCTGCGTATTCGGAGGAGCGCCACGGCTGAGAGGCCGGGTGAGTAGACTCCGGAGCCGTGGTACTTGTACGGCTCGTTGGACAGGTTCTCCACGCGCAGGGTCACGTCCATGTGGGGGCCGATGCGCACCCCGGCGGCTACGCTCATGATGGCAAAGCCCGGCGTACCCTCGCAAGAATCTGGACCGTCGGGACAGATGCGTCCGTCACGGAGGTCCCCGGGGCTCAGTCGGTCCTGGCGGGCTGACCAGCGCAGCTCCACCTGGGCCCAGTACAGGCGGTGACGGTAGCCCGCCGCGGCGAATCCCTGGAGCGGGGACATGCGTCGCATGGGCTGCCAGGCTGGATCGACCATGGGCATGCGGATGTCGCCATGCGTGTAGGAGAGCCAGGCGGCCAGGCGGAAGTTGCGGGGCAGGCGGATCCGCAGGTCGGCCTCCAATCCGGCCACGAAGCCGCGGCCCATGTTTCGGCGCACGGTGGCGGGTTCGCCCTCCACGTCGTAGCCGGCGAAGTCGCGAACGATGAAGCTCTGCAGCAGGGTCATGTGGCCGAAGGCCGAGAAGGTCACCCACTTGCGGGTCCACTTCACTCCTGCTTCGAAGCTCGTGGCCTGCTCTGGAGAGAGATTCGGGCTGACCACGTCGAAGCCCTCGCCCTCGGATCCCACGTGGGAGTAGTCGTCTAAGTTGGGCGCTCGGAAGGCGTGGTGCATCGCCGCGATGAGCCTCACGGACCTGTGCGGGATGAAGGTAGCCGACAGCCCGCCACCGAAGCCGAAGTTGGGATCTTGGATGCTGGCGGCGGGTAGGCCCAGCTCTGCCGCCAGGGGATCGGTGGGGATGGAGGCGTGGGAAAAGGCGAAGCGTCCCCCGGCCTGGAGTCGTAGCCAATTTCGGGGCCGGATGGTGTCGGTGACAAAGACGCCGCCCTGGACATAGCCCGAGCCGTTGACAAACCGGCCGCGGAAGGTGACCGGATCGTTGGGGAGAAGGGCGCCGGTGGCGATGGATTCACGGCGCTGGCTTGACTTCACGGTGTCGTAGTACACGTCGGCGCCGTACGTGAGTCGGGACCAGCGCCCCAGGTTGGAGCCCGCCACCAGCGACAGACCCACCGTGTGCACGAAGTCGTCTTCGTACTCGATGCGATCCCTCGTGAGGCGGAATCGTTGGCGGGCCTCACGATGTCGCTGGTATGACAGCGTCAGCTCGAGACGCTCCAACCGGCGTCCCTGGCTGCCGGTGACCTTGGCGTAGACCAGATCGCGAAACTGCTTCCGGTAGTATCGGAAGTCAGTGGCCGTGAACTTGTCGGTGCGCGGCACGTCGACCTGTCGGGCACCGTGGGTCGCCAACTTAATTGTCCAGCCCGGTCGCGGGTGGTAGGCGATGGACGCGTCGTAGTCTCCCTCCCCATAGCCTGTAGCCCGCTGCTCGCCGATGTTTCGGCCACCGGTGAGGGCGTTGAAGTCCTTGAATGATCCGCCGGCGAAGAGGGTGACGCGTCGTACCTGGGTCCAGGTGCCCAGGTTGTAGACCTGGCTCAGATCCGCCGTGCTGAATCGACTGGTGAAGGTAGCGCCCCATCGGTGGAGGGCTCCGGGGCGGTAAGGTGCTCCCCGGGTGATCATGTAGAGTACGCCCCCCACGGCGTCGGACCCGTAGAGCAATGAGCCCGGGCCGCGCAGCAGCTCCAGCCGCCGGATGGTGAAGGGGTCGATGGTGGTAAGCCCCTGGTTCGGACCGTAGCGGGTGGTGGAGTTGTTCAGTCGCACCCCGTCGAGCATGTGCAGCACGTGTTGGCCCGTGAAGCCCCGGACAAAGGGAGAGCCCCCACCGTGGCTGGTTTTTTGCACCACCACACCCGAGAAGGACTCGAGCAGCTCCGGGGTGGATCTCGGCGCGAGGCGTAGGATCTCCTGACCACCCAGGATGTCCACGGACCGCGGCGTCTCCAGGAGGGGCTCGGGCCGCTGGCTCGCCACAACCACCGTCCGGTATCGTTTTTGGGGTCGAGGCGCCTGGCGGCGTTTCTGGGATTTTTCGGCCCTGGGCTTAGGGGGGGGTTCGGCCCTGGGCTTAGGGGATTTTTGGGCCCTGGGCTTTTTGGGGGGGGCGGCCTTTGGTGGAGCCGTTCGGGCGGCTGGGCGCTTTGTGGAAGGCGGAGGTACGCGGGGCGGCGCCCAGACCATCGGCGCTACCAGACCGACGACAAGTATCGGAGAAAGCCCGGTCAATCCAGCTTCTCGCCGATGCGCTTTGCCGCGCGGTCGGCCATGGCCATGATGGTGAGCTGTGGGTTTACTGCGGTGGGGCCGGGCACGGTGGAGCCGTCTACCACGTACAGCCCCTTGACGTCGTGGGTTTCATGATCGAACCCTACCACGCTGGTGTAGGGATTGGCGCCCATGCGGCTGGTGCCCAGGGGGTGGAAGCTGGTCCACATGATCTCGGTGGGGCCCACCCGCCGTTTGCGGAACCGCTCGAAGTCCGCGTCCGTCTCGATGACGGGCATGCGGTGACCCAGGGGGTAGAGCTTGCGCGCGCCGGCGGCCCGAAACACTTCCATGATGTGCACCATGCCCCGGTGCATCTTCTCCAGATCCTCGGGCTGCAGCCAGTAGGTGAGGAGCGGCTCGCCACCGAGTCCCGGCCGCACCCGCCCGTTCTGGGTGGCGTCCTTGACGAGAACGCCCATGGTGGTGATGCGATCATAGTTGTCCATGACGTCGGTGAGTCGCTGGCCGCAGTATGGGAACATATGGGGGGCGAAGTTCAAGCCGCCCTGGGCACCCAGCAGCAGGATCCCCTGGCGGTGGAACTGGTCGATGCCCACGGCCTGGGGGATCTTCTTGTACCCTTCGATGACCTCGTCGAAGAGCCCCGATACGGCGGCGCCCGGGTGTAGTGACAGGTTCCGTCCCACCTGCCCGCTGAGGTTGCAGATCCCCTGTTCCTGCAGGAGCACCGGCGTGGGAATGGCACCGCCGGCCAGGACCACCGCTTGGGCCCGGATGTGGATCTTGTGGTCTCGCACCACCGTGCGGGCCTCGATGCCCACGGCCCGTCCGTTCTCGATCCACACGCGGGTGGCTTTGGTTTCGGTGAACAGAAGCGCGCCCCGCTCGAGCGCCATAGGGATGTAGGTCACATCCATGGAGAGCCGTGCGCCCGAGGGGCAGCCGAAGTCACAGCACGACTGCGCGTCGCAGTCCGGCGCGTTGCGGTTCACCTTGAAATGGGACCAGCCGAGCTGCTCACAGCCCCGGGCGACGATGTCGCCGATGGGGCCGATGATTTTGTCCTCGTTGGGGCCGATCTGTAGGGCTCGCTCCACGCGTTCGAAGTGTGGCCGGAGCCGGTCCGGGGCGAGCTCGTCGGTGCCCATGTCTTCGCACCACTGGTCCAGGATCCAGTCCGGCGTGCGGAAGCAGGTGCCGGTGTTAATGGCCGTGGACCCGCCCACCAGTCGCCCCATGAGCACGGGCACCATGGTGTTGCCCCAGGAGGCCACCTTGGCCTGGCCGCGGTAGAATTTCTCATGGGCCGTGAGCACGCTACCCTTGAAGGCGTCCCTCCGGTACAGGCGTCCCTCCTCCACAAAGACCACGGCGTGGCCTTGTTCGGCGAGCTCCTTGCCCACGATGGCCCCGCCGGGTCCCGTGCCCACCACCACCACGTCGCACTCCACGATCTCGCCCGGGTCCCAGTCGTCGCCGCTGTGTACCTGGGACACCCAGCGCACCTTCTCCGCTGGTCCACCCTTGTCGTACTCCACGTCGTAGGCGTCGTAGACCTCCTTGTGGTCGAAGTGGGTGGACTTGAACAAGCCGGCGAGCACGAACAGGGGCCAACGCATGAGGGCGGACCGATCCCAGGTTCGCAGCACCTCCTCCCGCTGAACCGGGCCGAGCTTCTGGAAGCGACTGCCCGTCTGCACCACGGCTAGCCAGTCCAGGAGAGACACCAGCTGCCGAAACAGCATGGCGCCGCCGGCGGACATTTCCTCGGCGAGCCGCTCTGAGGCCTCCACGGCTCGGACCCCGGCCCCGGGCAAGCGCCGCCCCTGGGGGATGATGGCCCTGGCCAGCGCCACAGCGGCCCGATACTGAGAGGTGTTCAGCAGCTTATGGTGACCGTTGGCTTCAGGATCGTTCATAGTCTTCCATAGAAGCGAAAAATTGCCTTCGAAGGCCAGTAAAAACATTCGGTGGGTTTTTCTCTTAGGCGGCTGACCGGGGGTTGCGATCGGAGGGGACCGTGTGCATCTTTGGTTGGCGCACCCTCTGCCCGAACGCCTGGAAAGAGCCTGGAGTGAACCGTGAGCACCGCCGACATCGATAGAATCCGTGACCACTACGGCGCGCTTCGGGACGGCGAGTTGCTCCGGGCGGCCGTCCTGGAGGGCGGCACCCTGGTGACCGAGGCCCAGGAGGTAGTCCGAGAGGTGGTGCGCCAGCGCTTCGGCACCCCCGCCGACCTGGTGCAGCGTGAGCGTGAGCAACTAGGCAAGGTCTGGGGCCGAATCCAGCAGGTCCAAACGTTCTCCCGGCTACGCGGGCCCAACGAGCCGGTCCTGGGGGGAGGCCGAGACATACCGCCCTACGACGGCGTGATCTTCCTGACGGATTCAGGTTTCGGCTTCGTGCCGTCTTCCCCGCCGCGCCCCGAGGAGATCTTTCCGACCCTGGGGGACCACACCCCCGGCTCCATGGCCCAGTGGTGGGACACCCTCCTGGACGCCGCCCAAATCCCCGCGGATCAGCGCGACGCCCAGGCCCTGTACCGGCTGCCCCTCTCCCTCCGCGCTCGTCTCGACCCCACCGCCTCCTGGATCTCCAAGGCCGATCTGAACCACCTGGAGCTGCGAGGTCTGGACCTGCGTGTGGTGGTGGACCGCGCCGGCGACGCCCTCTGCCGGGTACCCACCCCCGCGCCAGAGTTCCTGGGCCGCTGGACAGCGCAGTTCGACATCTCCCTGGTGCACCGCAGCGACGAGAAGGTCACCGATCGCGTCCGCGGTTTCTTCCGTCGGGATTGATTCCGATCTTTTTTCTCTTCCCTTAGCAACCGCTGCCGCTTCCTGCCGATAACCTCCTTGAGGGCCGTGTGGGTCACTGTTCCCAGGTTTTGGGGGAGCCGCCGATGATGGAGCTGACATATGATCGTGGAACACTTTTGCTATTGGGGATGGCGTCGCCGATGACATCAGGGCTGGATCCGAAGGCGTGGCCGGGCGTGGTTTGGGATCCGCGGGTGGATGCGTATCGTGTGCCGGCGTGGCGGTACTCCGAGGTGCTGGGGCGGCTGGAGAGGGCAGGGGTCGCGGTGGTCGACGGGGTGGATACTTGGAAGGACTGGCGGGTGTATGGATGGCGAGAGGTGGCTTTGCGTCCCTACCAGGCGGCGGCTCTGTATGCCTGGGGAGCGGCCCAACGGCGTGGTTTGGTGTCGTTGCCCACCGGGAGCGGGAAGACCTGGGTGGCAATGGCCGCCATGGCGCAGCTGGGTGTGCCGACCCTGTGCGTGGTACCCACGCGGGTGTTGATGCACCAGTGGTGCAGTGTCCTAGGGCGGGTGTACGATGGGCCCGTGGGCGTGTGGGGCGACGGGAGACGGCGGCTGTATCCGGTGACGGTAACCACCTTTGAAAGTGCGTATAGGCATATGGCGGGGTGGGGCCAGCGGTTCGGGCTGCTGGTCGTTGACGAGGCTCACCACTTTGGCCAGTCCACCCGGGACTTGCTGCTGGAGATGTCCGCGGCCCCGGCGCGCCTGGCCTTGACGGCCACGCCACCGGAGCCGGGCCCGCAGGCCCAGCGGCTCGAGGAGCTACTGGGACCCCGGGTGTTTCGGGCGCGGTTGGCAGACCTCCAGGGGCAGTATCTGGCTGACTTCCATCGATTTACCCTGGTGCTGGATCTCAGCCCCGCGGAGCGTCGGGCCTACGATTTGGAGTACGGCGCCTTTCGGGCGTTCTATCTACCCTACCGGCTGCAGCACCCCGGCGGGACCTGGGCCGATTTCCTGCGCGTGGCCACCCGGTCCGACGATGGGCGCCGGGGGTTGGCGGCCTGGCGCGCGAGTCGGCGCCTGTTGGCGTTCCACGAGACCAAGGCCGCCGCGCTGCAGTGGCTGCTCGCTCGACACGCCGAGCGTCGGGTGCTGATCTTCACGCCTGACAATCAAACAGCCTATCGTGTGGCCGCCCACCACCTGGTGATGCCCATCACCTGTGACATCGGTCGGGCGGAACGGGCGCGGAGCCTGGAGCTCTTCCGGGAGGGGCGGCTGCGCACGTTGGTGTCGTCCCGGGTGCTCAATGAAGGGCTCGACGTGCCCGAGGCTGACGTGGGCATCATCGTGGGTGGCACCAGCGGTACCCGGGAGTATCTGCAGCGGTTGGGGCGGATCCTGCGCCCTGCGCCGGGCAAGCGCGCAGAGCTCTGGGAGCTGATTACCCGTGCCAGCCCAGAGAGTTGGCGTGTTCGGCAGCGGGAGCTGACCGTGGGCGCTGAGCTGCCTACGCCGGTTCTGGAGCAGGTCGCCCCAGAGCGGAAGGTCGGGGGTCAGCGGTGATCCCCTGGGCCCTGCTGGACTACGCGGATCAGGCAGGGGAGCTGGTGCCTTCCATGCTGGGGGAGGCCGACACGATCTGGCTCCGGGCGCTCCTGGACGCCTACGATCGCTATGTCGGGCGTCGCCGTCGGGACCTGAAGCAGCATTTGCAGGCACCACTGCCGGTGGCGTGTCCAGCCCGGGGCCTACGTCGGGCGAGTCACGTGTTGGATCGCCTGTGGGACAGCGAGGCGCTGGGCCCGGTGGCGCCGCGGGATCTGCGGGAGGCGGTGTTCACCGAGGCCGCGAAGGGAGTGCGCAGGGACCTGGCTTTGGGCCGGGTGGCTCGGCGGCTGGGCATCCGACCCGGTGAGGTGGAGGGCTCCCTCTTCGCGGATCTCCCTGGAGAGCGCCGGTTGGCTCCACGTCCGGAGGGGCTCAACCCCTGGGAGCTGGCCCTGAGGGTGAATCTGGCCACGGCGCAGGCCGTCCTCCGCCGAGCTCGGCGTGTCCGACTGGACGTGGAAGGTCACGTCCGGGGGCTGGTCTCCCAGGCGAAGTGGGGTGGGCTCATGTGCGTGGCGAGGCCGGGCCGAAATCGAGCGCATCTGGTCCTGGAGATCTCAGGACCCATGGCGCTGTTTCGCCGGGCGCAGGTGTACGGCCGGGCCTTGGCGGGGCTGGTGCCGCAGCTTCTTTGGTGTGATCGGTTCCATCTGCGCGCTGACTGCGAGATCGAGGGCGCGCCGCGGACCTTCGTGCTGCAGTCTGGGGATCCCATCTTTCCGGCGGCCGAGCCCCGGCGCTTCGACAGCAAGGTGGAGGCACGTTTCTTCGACGACTTTTGTCGGGCCGCGCCGGACTGGGACCTGGTCCGTGAGCCCGAGCCGTTGGTGGTGGGGTCTACGCTGATTTTTCCTGACTTCGCCCTGCAGCATCGCCGGCACCGTTGGCGGCGATGGCTGCTGGAGATCGCCGGATTCTGGACGCCGGACTACGTGGAGCGCAAGCTCGCCCAGCTCAGTGAGGTTGGACGCCGGGACCTGATCCTGTGCGTGGACGCCCAGGGGCAGTGCTCCGGACAGGAGGCAGTCAGAAGGGATCGCGTTGTGGAGTACCGACGGCGGGTGGATCCGTCCGAGGTGCTACGGATCATCGAGCAGCCCGGGCCCATCCGGTGAGGCGCTAGCGAGCGGAAAAAACGACTTTGCCAAAGCGCGTGGCACGGTGGAAGTTGCCCTGGCCCAGGATGGGGGACCAGGCGAGGGTGGCCCGTTGGCCGTCTCGGAAGCTAAAGAGGTTCATCCGCCAGGTGTCTCGGGGCCGGGGCGGGATGGCGGTGCGTCTTCGGGGGCCCGGTCGAAAGGAACGCCAGGGCAGGGCCAGCTCTAGGGTGTAGCTTCCCTGCGCCTTGTCCACCACGATGGCGCGTTGCACTCCGCTAGTCCAGGCCTGGTGGCCGAAGCGGGTTCCGCTACGGGATCGGCGGATGGGGCGGTTGTAGTCGTCGAAGCGGGTGTCCCACACGGCGCCGTTTACGTCCACCTGCACCTCATAGTAGTGCCGGTTGTTTTTCGGGTTGCCGGGCTGGATCATGATCTCCACGGCCGAGGAGCGCTCCCAGATGTGCGGATCCACGGCGTCGCGCGAGAAGGGAGAGGTGGGGTTGGCGTCGTGCACCGTGCAGCCCACGTACAGGGCCTGGTTGTCCCACACCATTCGGGCCGTGGCTTTCACCGGGGACCGGCGGGGCTCCCGCCCGTTGACCGGGTGCACGAAGGGGCCGGTGGTTGGAGCTCGTTTCCAGGCGGCCTCGTTTAGCAGGCCGTCCACCCGGATGGCCCCGGCCTTCACCTTGGGGGCGCGGAGCACCGGGATCGTTCCGTCGCCGCGATCGGCGCCCCGGAAGCGTTTGCCACAGCCGCCCCGGCAGCCGGCAAGGGGTGGCGTCCCCGAGACCAGCCCCACAAGGAGACACAGTAGGGGAAACGTCCGGCGCTGGGTTCGATTCAT
>JAOZUO010000131.1 GCA_029938605.1 Deltaproteobacteria bacterium
GGGTCCTGTGCAGTGGCCCGAACGTTGCAGCTCCTGAAAGTGGAAGGAGCTTCGCACATGAGATGCATCAGGGTTTTTTCGCTTGTCGTGGTCGTGGTCGTGACGATCGGGTTGGTGGGACTGGCCGGATTGGTGGGGTGTATGACGGACCACCCCATGACGAACGCCCGGCCCAATCCGCGGTGCGGTTCGAGCATCGGTTCGACCGGTGGCGGTTCCTTTGGGGCCACGGCGGGCGGTGTTCAGGACATGGGCCTGGCGCGGGACCTGGTGTCTCAGGGGCTGGTGCCGCCCCCGGAGGCTTTCGTGGTGGAGGGGATGTTCTCCGAGCACGACCTCCCCGTCGACGGTCCTCCCTGCCAGAACCCGCTCTGTATCCGGGCGGTCATGGGTATCGCCCCCGATCACGAGGGTTCCACCGCTGCCTGGGTGCAGATCGGGTTCTCCTCCAACGTGGATCCGGATACCTTCGAACGCCCGGCTCTCACCCTGGTCGTAGCCGTGGACGTGTCCGGATCCATGGATACGACCTACGGAGGCGGACCTGCACCGCTGGACCTCTCCAAATCACTGCTCCGCGAGATCGTCACCGAGCTCGACCCCACGGATCGGTTCGCCCTGGTTACCTACGGCGACCATGTGCAAACCCCGGTGGAGCTGACGTCCGTGGTGGACAGTTCGGGGATCCTCGCGACCATCGATTCCCTGCAACCCGGCGGCTCGACCTACATGGAGGCTGGGCTCGAGAGAGCCTTCGGTATCGCCAGGGACGCCGCGGACCAGACCGTGGACCAGACCGTGGACCAGACCGTGGACCAAACCGGAAACGTGCGGGTGCTACTGTTCAGCGACGAGCGCCCCAACGTGGGCGCGACCGACCCGTCATCATTCCAAGCCCAGGTCCAGGACGCGGCCGATAGCGGGATCGGGCTCACCCTGTTCGGAACCGGGCTCGGGCTGGACATCGAGTTGATGACCGCGATCTCGGGCCTGAGTGGCGGCAACGCCTTTTCGCTGATGGACGCCGACGATGTGGATCGGCTCATGGCCGACCAGTGGCCCTGGATGTTCTGCCCCATCGCGTACGATCTCTCACTCGCGGCAGTGCCCTTCGGGTTGACCCTGGTCCACGCATACGGCCTCCCGCCGGGGCCGGAGGACGAGAGCATGAATCAGCTCCAAATAAAGACCGTCTTTCTGAGTCGCAACAGGGGCGCGACCCTGCTTCAGCTGGAGCCCGCTACCCCCGAGGGTGTTCTGGAAGGCACAAGAGTAGAGCTTCAGCTCGACTATCAAACGCCCGCCGGCGCTTCGATCGCCCATGTCGACTCCACGGCCTACGATGGTCAGCCGCTGGATGCCAGCGGTCAGTACCTGCCTCAGATCGGGATCAACCGGGCCGTGGCGCTGGCCGTGCTTGTGGCCGTTTTGCACCAGGCAGCGGGCCTCTACGCGGCCGACCCGGGCCAGGCCATCACCCTCGTACAGGGCGCGCTCACCCGCATCACGGCGGACGCTGTTGCCCTGGGCGACGGCTCCCTCGACGTCGAGGTAGACTTCACCGCGGCCCTGCTCTTCTTGATGGAGAACGACGCCCCGCAGTCCACGTTCTATCCGGGAGGGTGATCTTCAGAGATGTGTTGAATCATGAGGCGTACGCGGGGGCAGGCCCCGAGGGTTAGGACTTTTTTACTTCTTCTTCGGGCGGAGTCCCGTCTTTCGACCCGACAGGATCTTCAGGCGCTGGCGGGCCAGGAGCCAGGTGCTCGTCTTGCCGAAACGCTTGGGCTTTTCGACCTTGCGGTAGGAAGCCAAACACAAAATCGTTGGAGTTTCCCTCGAATTAAGAAGATCGTTGGACCGTACCCTACCTCCATCACGACGTTGCGCGCACTTGCGCGCATTTGCGCGCAACGCCTTCCTATGATACGGTGTGAATATGTGCTCCCTGTTGTCTGATTACCAGCTAGAATTGTTGACTAAAGACGGTGAGTCGGCCAGTTTCGAGCTCAAGCGTAGTCTGTCGGATAGTCGCAAGATCATCGAGACAATTGCTGCAATGGCCACCATCGGGGGTGGGCGCGTTCTGGTTGGGATGAGCTCCAAAGGTCAAATCGTGGGGTTCGAGCCCGGCGAGGGGGACCAAGAAAGGCTAGTTCAGCGTATCCTGGCAGCTACCGACCCCAAGGTCTACGTTGACGTAGAGCGTCGGGAGCTGGGCGGTCTGCCCCTTCTTGAAATCAGGGTCCCGGCCGGGGATGGCCCACATCTGGCTTATGGGCGAGCCTTCTATCGGAGCGGGCCTGCCACCGTGGCGATGACCCGTGCCGAGTATGAACGGCGTTTGCTAGACCGTCTGCGTGAGGCCAACGGATTCGAGCGCCGCATCGAAGGTGACTGGACCTTGGATCTGCTGGATGAGCAGGCCGCCCGCGAGTTTGTGGAGAAAGCTCGCCGCCGCAGGAAAAGTCCGGCGGCGCCTGGGCCAGCCCTAGATCCAGGGTCGCCGCGCCAGCTTCTTGAGCGTCTGCATTTGCTCCGCGAGCAGCGGCTGACTGCGGGAGGGGTCTTGCTATTTGGCAGGGATCCGCAGGGACCCTTGCCCCAGGCGACGATTCGTGCCCGTGCGCATCGCGGCACGTTTGAGGACGTCGAGAGCATCGAGGGCAACCTGTTCTCACAGATCGAGCTCACTACGCGCTTTGTTTCGCGCAACCTGAAGATGCGGGTTCGTCGTGACGCTTCGGTCCGGCAGGAACAACCGGAGATCCCCACCGCCGCCGTGCGCGAAGTCGTCGCCAACGCGGTCGCTCACCGCGACTACCGCAGCACCGCGCCGATCCAACTACGGCTCGATGAGGTCGGCCTGACCCTGTGGAATCCGGGGCACTTTCCGGCGCCGATCACCGCCGCATCGTTGCGGGGCGAGCATCCTTCGGTCCCCACCAATCCCTTCATCGCACGCGCCCTATACCTGGCCGGCTATATCGAGGAGTGGGGAACGGGCACGAACCGTGTAATCGCCGCCATGGCGGCCAGCGGGAACCCGGAGCCCACCTTCGATGACGTGTCACAGCCGGGCGGCATTCGCGTCGTGTTACCCCTTCCCGGTGCGATTCCCGCGGGTCTATCGAATCGCCAGACGACTTTCCTCGTCAGCCAGAAATCCGGGGAGCGCTTTACCACAACCTCCTATGCCACAGCCAGCGGCATAGCGCGGCGTACCGCACTCAATGACCTGAAGCAGCTAAGAGCTCTGGGGCTAGTTGAACGTGAGGGGCTGGGCAAAGCATCTCACTGGGTGCGGCGATAGGAGCCTTCGTAGGACTTTTTTACTTCTTCTTCGGGCGGAGTCCCGGCTTTCGACCCGACAGGATCTTCAACCGCTCCTGGGCCAGGAGCCAGGTGTTCGTCTTGCCGAAACGCTTGGGCTTTTCGACCTTGCGGTAGGCAGCCAGGGCCACCTGCACGAACCCAAGCTGCTCGGCGATGCGCCCGTAGGTGTACAAGGACGCCCCCTCGGGCTGGAGGTCTTTCTGAACCTCGAGACACTTGGAGAGCGCCAACCGCGCCGGATGCAACTGCCCGGACTCGGCGTAGAGCGTGGCCAGGGTGTGTAGGATATGCCCCGCCCGGTAGTTGGTCATGCGGACCCCCTTGAGGGCGTGGACGATGGCCGACTTCAGCACCAGGGGCGCCAGGGGCTTTACGAACAGCGCGTTCCACGCGCGCGTGTTGTAGACCCCCGAGGGGGGGTTGGCCGTGGAGGTGGCGCGCTCGAGCTGCTTCATGCTCTCGGCGAGCCGGCCACGATACAGAGCCACCTGCGCCAGGGCGAGGTAGGGGGCCCAACGGGTGGGCTCATCCTTCTGCCACTTCCGAGCAATCCGAGAGGCCTTTCGGACCTTCTTAGCCTTCACCAACGCATCCACGTAAAGGAGCTGGTAGCGCCGCTTCTTGCCACTGAGCGTCCACAGCTTCCGGTAAATAACGGAGGCCTTTGACCACCGCCCCAAGGTAGCGTAGATGGACATCACACCTCGCTCGAGCTGGATCCGATCGCGCCCAGAAGGTTTCTTGCGCAGCCCGCCCTCGAGGATCTTCAGCGCCCCTTTGCGGGCGGTCTTCGAGCTGAAGGCCAGCAGCGCCGCGGCCACACGAAGGCGGCGCTTGGACACCTTCTTTCCCGCGACGTAGTACTGCTTGAAGGCTGAGCCTCTCAGCGGATCCGAGGAAGATTCATCCCGTCCGCGAGCCCAGTCGAGCCATTTGCTCGCGTGGGCGGCACGGTTCCGCTTCAGCAGATACAGCCCCTCCACCCCGAGCTCCGAGGGTACGAGGTCAGTGGCGCGAACAAGGTACCGACCGCGACTTTTGATCACGTACACCGTGGATTTACCGGTGCTGCCCGCGACTCGTAACTCCACGCGATAGCCCTGTTTGTCGTTGCCCGCCACCTTGAGCTTCAACTGGGACACCACCATGTCCGCTCCCACCAGCGGCGGATAGTCAGTCTTGACGGCCGAACCTCTACCGAACGCGGAAAGAAACTTGAACAGCTTCTTGCGCGCCTGGCCCGTCATTCGCTTCGCGACCATGGAGTCAAAGCGTTGCTGGGTCATCCGCCCGGCGAAGGAGAACCACAGCAACCGCAGGGCGGCCACCCGCGCGGTTTTGGGAGGCTTGGCCAGGTGGCGCATGGACCGCACCCGCTTGACGGACCGCGCCCGTGCGCGCTCCTGGAGACTATCGCCGACGCCCAGCAGGATGAACCGCAGCGCCAGCGGATACTCGCCCAGACGCAGGATCTCGATCCCCGCCGCGCCGGCGAGGACCTTGAAGTCTTTCTCCTGGGGCGCCAAACGGCGCGCATAGGCATAGCCGTCCTTGTAGCCCTTTTGCACGGCGATATTCGCGACCTCCATGGCGTAGCGGTACCCCCCCTTACCGAGGTGACGCAGGTGCGCCACGAGCTCGGCGTGCCGCCGTGAGTACAGCAAAAGACGCGCGATGCGATTGTCCATGGTCGTGTCCTTGAGCTTTTTTCGCATGGCGAGCAGGACATCCAGGGCCGGCTTGAGGGCGGCGGCGGTGGTCAAATCTCGACCACGCTTATCAATGGACAACACCCGACCCAGCGCGCGTGGATAGAACACGTTCTTCGGGTCAAGCTCCAGGGCGCGACGATAGGCGGCGATGGTGGACTTTCGGTCCCAGCCTATCAAAGACCGGTTGCCGTACTCGTCGTGCTCCAGGTGCATCCCCAGGGTGAACTGAACGACCGGGTCCTTGGGAAGCAGGGCCACCGCGTCACGCATCACCTTCAGGGCCCTTTGCCCAAAGCCGATGTCAGAATAGAAATTGGAAATCTGTCGATAGTACGCGCTCCTCTTCGGATCGCGCTTGACCAACCCCCGGTACACCGCCAGGGCGGCCCGGTACCTTCCCGCCTTGTGGAGCTTGCGGCCGCGATGTTCATAGACCACCTTCTTGATCTTCGGAGCCTGCTTAAACCGCCTCATCCCACGCCAGAAGGCCTTTACGTCCGCCGGGCTGTACCGCCGGGGCCCCGTATTCAGGGAGTAGGCGATGTCCACGCGTCCGGTTTTCGGATCGTGTTTCACGCGCCAGGAGATCCGGGCCGGGCCGAGCTGGTAGGAGCCGTCCTGCGGCATCGAGGTCACGACATACTCGGGCGGGCCGATGATCTTGTACACGAGCTTTGCCACGTGGGGAACGCCCCAGTAAAAGTCCCGTTTTCTCTTGAACTGTTTGGTCCCCGGCTTGGGGGGAGCATCCAGATAGGAGGGCACGTCGCTCCACAGGATGGTGGAGTTCAGTGTCAGCTTGGCCTGGTGATCGTCGGTCCAGGCCACATCCGCCCGGCGCATCTCCACGCGAAAACTAAAGGGACCATGGAGTTGGGTCACGCTTCCATGCCGG
This sequence comes from Deltaproteobacteria bacterium, assembly GCA_029938605.1. GTDB lineage: Bacteria > Myxococcota_A > Polyangia > HGW-17 > JAJRWW01 > JAJRWW01. The sequence continues at coordinate 5,944 of JAOZUO010000131.1, forward strand.
ATGGACACCAGCCGATTAGAGGCGTAGCTCTTCCGGATATAACCCTTCATGCTCTTGCGCAGGGAGGTCGCGTCCTGGCCCCCCACCATGGCGCGAATACGCTTGGCGAAGACTCCAGAGGCGAGGGTCTTCTCCACGACCCGCCCGCCTATCTCAGGCGCGAAATAGATCTCGCGGATCTCCTCGTAGACGTTATCCGCGGCCTTGGACGCCCCGATTTTCGTGAGCTTGGTAGTCTTCGGGTGGATCACCAACGCCCAGCGGTTCTGAAGGTAGTGAGGCGGCGAGTCCGGGGCGGAGTACCGCGCCGTGGGGTCGATCCACAGCGGGACTTTTCCGGGGACGTACACGATGGCGTGATTGAAAGCGCCGAGGCCCGGCAGCCCGGGGAGCAGATCCGATCCGATGGTGTTGACCAGCGCCAGGTGGGCCCTGAACCCCGCTGCACGCAGCCAGGAGACCAGGAGCGCTGACATGTCCTTGCAATCGCCGTAGCGACGCTGCAAGGTCACCGCCGGCGGCCGCGGCTTGATGGCGCCGGCGCCCAGGGCCAGGGCGACATAGCGGATCTTCTTACGCAACCGCGAAAGCAATCTGGCGATGAGTCGACTCCGGTTGTTGCCGCCCGCACGCCGTTCGGCGCGGACCACGGCGGCCGCCTTCGGGGTTCGCAGCCGCGACTTGACCAGACCGTAGTAGGTCGACGCCACGTGGTTCCAGCTCTTGACCGTCGTGACCTGCAGGTGCGGGGTTCGGGCCGCCTCCGGCGGTAGGTTCGGCTCCCACAGCGGGTTCTTCTCGAAGGGGCCCGCCACGAACACCACCCGCCTGACTCCACCCGACGTAGAATCGGAGCGGGGTCGCAAAGACAGGCCCCGCACCCGATACTTCAGGGGCAGCGAGACCGGTGCTTCGAGGGTGAGCTCATGCATCTTGGTCGGCAGGACCGGGGCAAAGGAGACCCGGTGCACATCGCCCGATCCGAGCCGCGGACGCTTCTCCTGCTGAACGACGCGGATGTCGATGATGGCGCCGACACACAGGCCCGGCAGCGGCGCGCGTAACCGCCGCCGATCCGTGAGCGTCGCCCAGTGACCCGAGCGCGCGGTCTCCACGGCGAAGGTGCTCGGATCGAGCACATGGGTCTCCCCGGTCGGGGTCTTGATGCGGGCCGTGATCCGGGGTCGCATCTCGTACCAGGGCGACCACATAGCGGAAAAGAACTGCCAGCTCCGAACTCCCGCCTTGGTCAACAGCTTCACGCGCAATCGGTGGTCCTGGGTAGCGGCGCCGTTTTTCGCGAACCGCACCAGGGTCTTGCGACTCAACACCACGATGTGGTTGCTCCGCTTGCCCTTGCCCTTATCCTTACCCACCGAGAACAGCGCTATGCCCGGATCCTCGGAGTTGGGCGGCTGAGGCGTATGAGACGACTTGGGACGGCAACCAATCCCCGCGACCGCAAACATGCACAATCCCAAAACCAACTTCGCGTGCAGTGGAGTTCCGAACGTCATAATCTCCTCAGTCCCAGGTCTCCCCGACCCAGTGATTTTTTCGGGCTGTCGCCTCATCATACCGCAGCATTGCGCAGCCCAGGGGGATCATTCGTCGGCGGGCGGGGGCGGATCTTCGGCGTCGGGAGCGGAGTCAGGCGCGGCGCTGGACGCAGCTGGCCCGGCGGCCTCGGAGGCCTGGTTGATCCTCTCGGCCAAGGTGGTGATGTCCACGGGCTTGTGTAGGTAGTCGAAGGCGCCAAGGTCCCGCGCGGTGCGCTCGTCGTCCTCGGATCCGTGGCCGGTGACCACGATCACCTGGATATTCGGGTGCTCGCGCTTGACCCGACGGAGGACCTCGAGTCCATCGATGCCGGGCATCTTCAGATCCAGGATCATCACCGCGGGCTCCTCGGCCTTCACGGCTGCGAGGGCCTGGTGACCGTCGTAGACCACGTCCGAAGCGATGTCACGCATCTCCAGCCGCTCCGACAGGGTGGTCACGTACTCCTCCTCGTCGTCCACCAATAGGGTCTTGACGGTGCGAGGCGCGGCGCTGAGCTGAACCTTCACATCCTTGACCCCGTCCACCGTCCGGGCAATGGGGCCGGCCGCGTCCTGCTGACTCTCCTGCCGAATGGCGTGCACAGTGCGGCCCAGGGTGCCCTGGGGTGCGGGTTTGCTCACCTGGGTCACGGTGACCTTGCCATCATCGGCCATCACCTCGCTGCTGTAGAGCCCCTTCTCCAGCAGGGTGAGACGAACCTTGGTGGCGAGCATGAAGTCCAAGGCGGCCTGGACGGTCACGTCTGTCATGCGGAGGGCGTCCTGGGCGATGGCCTCGCAAATGAGCCCAGCGGCCTCGTCCGCGGAGGTGGCCGGCAACGAGATCCGGATGTCGAACAGGGCCCGATCCCAGGGGGTGTTCCCAGCCTGCTCGGTGACCCAGCGGCCCAGTTCCTCGTCCCGCTTCGCCATGCGACCCTCGGCCTCTCGGGTGGAGAGCCCTTCGTGGTCGACGGCGTAGCGGACCCGGTACTCAGGCTCGGCCACGATGCCCACCCGCAGCACATGTCCGATGGACGCCGGCACCAGGTAGGCAGCAGGGCCGTAGATCACGATGCCGTCCTTGGCCAGGAGCCCCGCCAGGGACACCTTGATGTACACCACGCTTTTTTCGTAGTCGTGGGTAATGGCGTTAAAGAGCGTGCGATCACCGGCCATGGCTCGCTTGAGCTTCTTGACGGTGGTGGAATGCTTCTGAGCGGTGTCCTCGATCAGCGCGTCACTGATGAAGGTGTACTCGAGGAGCTTGGCGACCTTCCGGGCGATCTCGTCGCCCGACTCCTGATGATTGCTGACGATGACGATAACGGACATTTATCGGTCTTCACTTTGTTTGCGGAAGCCAAAGCGTATCACAGGCAAATTCGAGCGGAAAGTTGTTGTTTCAGGTCCCCTACATCCGAGGCCGACTGATCCCCTGTGCCCCCTTGACCCCTTCGGGGGACAGGAACATACTGGCGACAATGGAAAAGATGCGGGAAGGAATACCGCGGGCCTGCGGGCGACCTGTTGTGCTGCTCGTAGACGATGAGAAGGACTTCGTGGACACGCTCTCGAAGCGACTGGCAGCCCGGGACTATCAGGTCGCAGTCGCCTATGACGGAGAGGAGGCTCTGGAGATCGTGGCCCGGGACGGGTGCGAGATCATGATCTTGGACCTGAAGATGCCGGGCATGAACGGCATCGAAGTGCTTCAGCGGGTCAAGGAGGAGCAGTACGCAGTCGAGGTGATTATCCTCACCGGCCACGGAGCCGCCGCCGAGGAGCGCGCGGCCCGAGCCCTCGGCGCCTTCGACTACCTCCACAAGCCGGCGGACATCACCACCCTGATCGATGCCATGCACCGCGCCTATGATCAGCTTCACAAGGGTCGTTCCACGCCATAGGAAGCCACTGCATGGAAGCCCCCACAAACCCGCTCAAGTACGAACACCGCCCCACCGGCAGACGGGCCGCTGCTCCTTCCCTCGCTCCCCGCCGCTATCGGCGGCTGTTCCGTCGGGTGGCATTCTCCACCGCCGGGGTGACCATCTTGCCTCTGCTCATCATGACGGGCATCAACTACTACCAGTACCAGCGGGCCATTGGGGCCGAGACCCGCCACCCCATCGCCAGCCACACCACCAACACCCAACGCGCCGTGGAGTCTTTTCTCAAGGAGCGGGAGTCGGCGCTGCGCTTCATCGTGAACCAGTCCACTGTCACCCTGGACTGCAGCAACGGTCAGCTCGCCAAAAACCTCAAGTCCCTCCGCACCTCCTTGTCCATCGGCTCCTTCGTGGACCTGGGCGTCATCGACACGGGCGGTCGTCAGCGCTGCTACGCCGGGCCCTTCAAGTTGCAGGGTAAAAGCTACAAGGGACAAGACTGGTTCAACCAGGTGAACCAGCGGGGCGTCTACATCAGCGACGTGTTCCTCGGATTCCGCAAGTCGCCCCACTTCGTCATCGCCATCCGCCACGAGGGGACCGGCGGGGGCGCCTTCATCCTCCGCGCCACCGTAGACTCGAGGGAGCTCTCCGAACAGATCCTCACCATCGGCCTACGGCCCTCCGCCGACGCCTTCCTCATCAACCGCAAAGGGGTGCTCCAGAGCCGGTCGCGCAACTACGGCAAGGTGCTCAGCCAATGCCCGCTGAAGGTGCCCCACTTTTCCAAGAGCGCCCAGGTGGTCGAGCGGACCGACCGCAAAGGGGAGATCTACGTGGGCTACGCCTACATCGAGAACTCCCCCTTCATCCTCATGCTGATCCGGCGCCCCGAGGAGCTCATGGGCGGGTGGATCTCCCTGCGCTCCGAGCTCCTGGTGTTCCTTGGCATCAGCGTCATCCTGATCCTGATGGTGATCTACTTCGTGTCGGGCAATATGGTCCGCAGGATCCGCGAGGCGGACGTGGCCCGGGCCCAGGTATTCCACAAGATGGAGTACAACAACAAGCTGGCCTCCGTGGGGCGGCTGGCCGCGGGGGTGGCCCACGAGATCAACAACCCCCTGGCGATCATCAACGAGAAGGCGGGCCTGCTCCAGGATCGCATCACCCTGAGCGACGACGACTTCCCCCAGGAAAAGAAGCTGCTGGCGACCATCGACTCCATCCTCAAGTCGGTGCTTCGCTGCTCCACCATCACCCATCGACTGCTCGGCTTCGCCAAGCACATGGACATGCAGTTCGAGACCATCGAGCTCGACAGTCTGCTCAAGGAGGTGCTGGGTTTCTTGGACAAGGAGGCCACCTTCCGAAACATCAAGGTGGACTTTTCGGTCGACGACAACACACCGTCGGTGGAGAGCGACCGGGGCCAGCTACAGCAGGTCTTTCTCAACCTCATCAACAACGCCTTCGCCGCCATGGAGGACGGGGGCCAGCTCGAGATCGCCATCGAGCGGGTAGACGACACCACCGTGGCCGTACACGTCAAGGACGACGGCATGGGCATCCCCACCGAGAACCTGGAGCGCATCTTCGAGCCGTTCTTCACCACCAAGCCCGGCATCGGCACCGGGCTGGGACTGAGCGTGACCTACGGCATCGTGGAGAAGCTGGGGGGCGACCTACGGGTCAAAAGCGAGGTCGGCAAAGGCACCCGCTTCATCGTGAAGCTACCGGTGACCAACCCGGCCTAGGAGAGCAGAGAGAATGGAACCGTTGCGTGTGTTGATCGTAGACGACGAGCAGGAGCTGGTATCGACGCTGGTGGAACGCCTCGACATTCGGGGCATCGACGCCGAGGGGGTGGGCAACGGCACCGCGGGTCTGGAAAAGATCCGGGACCATGACTACGACGTGGTGCTGCTCGACCTGAAGATGCCGGGCATGGACGGGCTCGAGGTGATCCGGCGCATGCACCAGGACAAGCCGGACCTGAAGATCATCCTTCTCACCGGTCACTGTGACGCCGAGAACACCGAGAAGGGCAAGCAGGCGGGGGCCTATGACTGCCTGGTGAAGCCGGTGGGCATCGATACCCTGCTGATTCTGATCCACCAGGCGGCGGGCCGTTGAGCGGCTTCGTGAAATCCGCCGACAGCAGGCTGCTCTGGGAACGGGGGCTGCAGTTTCTGGGCGCCCAGACCGCCAGCCAGTCCCACGAGGTCACCAACGTCCTGAACATCATCAACGAGATGGCGGGTCTCATGGGCGACATGCTCTACAGCGCCGACCAGGGACGTCCACTGAACACCGCTCGACTCACCGAGCTCACCACCAAAATCGCCGCGCAAATCCAGCGCGGAAACAAGATCGTCCGGGCCATCAATCAGTTCGGGCACAGCGCCGACAAACCCAAGGCAGTGTTCGATCTCCAGGAGATGATCGAGCGCATCGCCTTCATCGCCCAGCGCCCGGCCGTCCTGGCCAAGGCCTTGCTGGAGACCGACTTCCCCGACCAGTCCCTTTCGCTGGAAAGTAGCCCCCTGGGGTTCCAGCAGGCGATCTTCACCGCCTTCGAAATCGCCCTGGCGGCCGCGAGCGACAAACGGCACATCACCATTGGCTACACCCTGGTAGGCGACGGGGTGGAGCTCACTGTACACAGCGCAGATCCCCTGGGCGCACCGACAGAGGTGGCGGAGATGGCTGACAAGGCGGTCTTTTTGCGGTTGCTGGTCTCCACCCTCGGGGGACGAATTATCGCCCTGGGAGCGGACGACGATCCCCACCGCATCATTTTTGCGTTTCCCAAGCGAATGGGCGAAGACTAGTTGTTTCACAATTTCGCGCGCAACTCGGAGGTACAAAATGGCATCGGACAAAGTCCTGCTGGTGGACGACGAAGTCGAGTTCGTCGAAACCCTGGCCGAGCGCATGAGGGCCCGGGGGTTGGAGGTCGACTACACCCACAGCGGTGACGGCGCCGTGGAGAAGACCGCAAAAAACCACTACGACGCCATCGTATTGGACCTGGCCATGCCCGGCATGGACGGCATGGAGACCCTGCGCCACCTCATGGCCAATCACCCCGACCTGCAGATCATCCTGCTGACCGGCCAGGGCACCATCCAGACCGCCGTGGAGGCCACCAAGCTGGGGGCCATGGACTTTTTGGAGAAGCCCACCGACATCGGGCAGCTCATCGCAAAGATCAAGGCTGCCCGGGTCAAGCGAATGCAGCTAGACGAAAAACGCGCCGCCACGGACATCGAAGACATCCTGAGTCGCCGGGGCTGGTAGCGTCGGGTCTTCTACTTCCGGATCCCTCTCCACGGGTCCACTGCAGTGTTACGACATCATAATTCGTATGCCAAAGTGGCAAGAATATCAGGGAGTTTGACGCAAAGCGCCAACAGCAAAACATATATATATTGACAGGTTAGAACAAATGCCATACGAGTATTTTATTCGTGTTACCGTGATGTGTCCTCCTGTCATACTCCACCGCACTGCCCTTAGGGTATTGATTTGGCTCGCACTCCTGCCCGGAGTCGACGCCTGGGCAGGTCCCGGTCCCGCAAGTCCCGGTCCCAGGGTCGCGAAGAGGCAACCCCGGCCCGGTACCAGACCCCCACCGCCAGGCACCGTACTACCGAAGCTGCTGCGGAAGGTTCTCCCCGAGCTACCGGCCTGGGCCGTGGCCAGGTCCATTCGGGGCCCGGTGCCCCTGAGGCTGGTCATCGATGAGCAGGGCGTGGTGACCAGCGCCAAGGCACTCAAGGATCCCGGCCCCGGCCTGGGGCCCATGGCCGTGACCATCGCCCGGACCCTACGGTTCACACCGGCCATGGTGAAAGGCCAAGCCAAACGGTCCATGATCCTCTTCGTGCTCCGGTTCGCCCAGCCCAAGGCCCGGCCCATACCCAGACCCAGACCCAGGCTCAAGCCCAGGCCTACGCCCAAGCCCCGCGCTCGCGCTCGCGCTTATTCAAAGCCCCGTGCTCACGCTCATTCGAAGCCCCGAGCTCACGCTCGTGCTCGACTACCTTCCCATTCCCATCCCCACTCTCATCCCCACCGCCATCCCCATCCCAAACCCCAGCCGCCTCAGACCTACACCACCACGGTCATCGGTCGTCGGGCGCTCACGGCGGCCTCGGACCAGATCGTGCGGGACCGGGACTTTCTACTGTTCCCCCGACAGACCGCCTCGGACCTGCTGCTGATGGTGCCGCAGCTTCACATCTCCCAGCACTCTGGCTCAGGCAAGGGACACCAGATCTTCCTGCGGGGCTTCGACGCCGAGCACGGTCAGGATCTGTATATCGGATTTGACGGGGTGCCGTTAAACGAACCCAGCCACGTCCACGGCATCGGCTACACCGACCTACACTTCATCATCCCCGAGCTCGTCAAACGCATTCAGATCCTCAAGGGCCCCTACGACGTGCGCTACGGCGCCTTCGCCACGGCGGGCGCCATCAACTTCGTACTCAAGGACTGTCTTCCCCGCTCCTACGTGGACGTCACCTACGGCTCCTTCGCCACCGCCAAGGGGACCCTCGCCTTCTCCCCGGACCTCAAATCCCTGGACATGATCGTGGCGGTGCAAGGCTTCTCCACCCAGGGTTTCACCTCCTTCGGCGACTGGAAGGGCGTGCGCTCCCTAGCCCGGGCGTCCAAGCGGCTCGGAGGCGGACGGCTGGCCTTGACCCTGGTGACCTACTCCAGCCTCTGGAACGCCTCGGACGCGGTGCCCGCTCGCCTGGTGGATTCAGGAGATCTGAGCTTCTACGGCGGCCTGGACGACACAGACGGCGGCGCCAGCCAGCGGCAACACCTGACCCTGTCGTATCGCAAGGACTCCGACGGCAACGCGCTGCGCACCAACCTGTTCGTGGCCCAGCGCCGCAGCCGCATCTTCACCAACTACACCTATCTGCTCGAGCACCCCGACTACGGCGACCAGACCGAGCAGGCCGACCAGAGATGGATCCTGGGGGGACGCGCCGAGTGGGAACGTCAGCTCCGCTGGTCAAAGCTCCGGGTCAACACCCTGGTGGGCGCGATCTTCCGGTCCGACTGGGTGGACATCTCCATGTACCGCACCCGGGCCCGCCAGCGCTGGGATCGGGGTACCGAGGTCACCGCCCAACTCATGGACGTAGGCGCCTACGCCCGGGTGGAGGTGATCCCCGCACGCTGGTTCCGGGCCCTGGCGGGGCTACGATATGATCACCTCTCCTTCGACGTCACGGGCGTACAGGACTTCGTGCGCCCCTCGGGAGCCATCGATCACGATCAGCCGGTCAACGGCACCGCCGGCCGGAGCGTCTTCGCCCCCAAGGCCACGCTGGTCTTCTCCCCCGTCAGGAAGCTCGACCTGTTTGTGAACTTCGGCACGGGCTTTCACCCCTTGGACGCGCGGGACGCGGTGCTGAACCCGGAGCAGAAGATCCCCCTGGCCTACGCCGGCGAGCTCGGATTTCGCACCAAACTTTGGAATCGACTGGACCTTGCGGGCTCCGCGTGGACCACCTATCTGGAGCAGGAGATCTTCTTCGATCCCACCCTGGGACGGTCGGTGGACACGGGCAGAAGCCGCCGCCTCGGAGGGGAGGTGGAGGCGCGCCTGAGCATCTTTGCCTGGCTGCAGCTGCACCTGGACGGATCCTACACCGACGCCCGCCTCGTGGACTCCGGCGACCCGGTGCCCAACTCCCCGAACCTGCTGCTGCGCGGCGGCGTGACCGTGTACAAGCGGTTCGGCGGCCGCGTGCGGTTCTTTCGGGGGTCGCTGCTGCGAGCCGGGGTGCGGGTGCGCTACATCGGCGCCCGGGACCTGGCCGGTGGCCACCGCTCCGACGACGTCACCCTCGTGGATCTGCTCGTGGGCTACCGGCTGAAGTGGTTCGCCTTGGAGGTGTCGGTGGACAACCTGACCGACCGCCGCTGGCGAGACGCCCAGTACTACTACGTTTCCCGGGCCAGCCTCTCGGAGCCGGACGTCGGCGTGGCCGGACAGCACTTCACCCCGGGCACCCCCTTTGCCGTGCGCGCCACGCTCCGGGTGTTTCTGCCCTGAATCGAACAAAGGAGAGATCGCCATGAACCTCAAGCCCCCGACCCTGCAATGCGCCCTCCTGGTCGCGGCGCTGATCCTGGAACTGGGCGGCTGCGCCACCGAGGCCGAGCCCCTGCCCACCTACCCCGTCGAGCTTCACCTTGGAGGCATGGTCCCGACCAATGACCGCGTGGGCGACTTCACTGTGACCTTCACCGAGGGCTGGATCGTCCTGGGGGACTGGTGGATCTACGGCATGGATCGCGAGGCCGCCGGCTTTACCACCCTGCTCAAGCACGCGGGCCACATCCACGGAGAGGCGGAGTTCGAAACCCACGTGGAGGGAACCTTCGCCGTGGATCTCCTCGGAGAGCCGGCGCTGGTGGCTGTCAACGATCTGACCGAGGGCCACTACTTCGACGGGTCCATTCGGCTGCGGCCCTGCACGGACCTCTATGCCCCGATCTACGCCGACGATCAGACCCTCGTCTCGGCGGACGACGACCTCTGGAGCCACTCCCTGATCCTGGCGGGCACCGCCACCGCTACCGTGGACGCATCGGCCAGCTACGACTTCCGCATCACCATCGACGCCGAGGCGATGATCACCGGACTGGTCTATGGGGGCACGGTGTGGTCCGAGGGCACCAACGTGATCACCACCCGGCTGGACCTGGGAGCACTTTTGCAAGACGTGGACTTCGCCGCCCTAGCCGACGACCAAGGGCAGGTCCTCATCAACAGCGCCTCCGATCCCGACACCTACAACTTGATCAAGGCGCGGCTGCAGGATCCGCTGCTGTATCTACACAGGGAAGCCGAGGCGATCCCTCAGTAAGGGACCGTCAAGAAATACGTCCTTGACGGTCCCTAATGCCCAAAAATCGAAGGAGCACACCTATGCTGCGTACGAGCCATCTCGCGATTCTGATGATCCTGACGCTGGCCGGTGCCATGGGCGCCACGGGGACCGCCTGCGGAGACGACGACGGAGGTGTGGGCACCGTGGAGGTGGAGGTCTGGGGTGAGGAGTTCATCGAGGACGGGATCCCCGCCGCCGAGCTGGAGGACGGCTGGGCCATCACCTACGACGCCTTCGTGGTCACCCTCGGCGCCATCACCGCCGCCGGGGAAAATTTCGCCCCTGCCCAGTCCTTCGACCTCACCCAGCCGGGCCCCCTGGCCGTGGCCTCCGGACCCGCGAGCGCCGGCCCCATCGGGCCCGTGGGCTACTCCCTTGCGCTGGCCGACAACTCCACCGCCAACGTGAACGTGGACACTACGCTCTTTGGGACCATGGTGTCCGAGGGCTGGTCTGTCTACGTAAAGGGAAGCGCCACCAAGGACGGCTCCACCGTCACCTTCGCCTGGGGCTTCGACGTGGCCGTGGACTACGTGGACTGCCACGCCACCGACGACGTCTCTGACGGCGACACGGGCACTGTCCAGCTCACCATCCACGGCGACCACCTGCTCTACGAGTCGTTGGTGGACCACGACGCCGGGCTGCGCTTCGGCGCCATCGCCAACGCCGACGCCAACGGAGACGGAGACGGCGAGGTCACCCCGGCGGAGCTGGCGGCCTTCTCGGGCGTCGACTTTCAAGCCATGGACAACTACAACGTACCCGCCGGCTCAGGCATAGACAACCTCTGGGACTACCTCTCCGCACAAATCGCGACCCTCGGCCACATCGACGGCGAAGGCCACTGCGACTTCTGAGCCTCTAGATTGTTCCCAACAGGATGCGTGATCTACGGGGTTCTGGGGGTGCCGACCCCTCGGTACTCACAGGCGTCGTGGTACAGTACAACAATTACAACCCGCTGCTCCGGGATCGGATCGACACCTGCATCGCCGAGTGGGGCCGGCTACCCACCCTCATCGGCGTCGACTTCTACTCCATCGGCAACATCCTTACCGTCGTAGAAAACCTCAACCTCGGTAGGTAGGCTCAGCTCCCGCCGCCTGTCGATAACGGAAATGTCTCTGAGACGTTTCCGACTCTCTGAGACGTTTCCGGCTCGTTTCCGGCTCGCCCTTTCCCGTGAAGCTAATCCATCGATCACCTTGGTAAGGCCCGAATTCTCAACGGATTCGCCTTGACTGCAAATATCCAAGGGATATGATCGAATCGTGATTGGCACGACTATTGGGAACTACCGCGTTGCCTCCGAGCTCGGCGCCGGAGGTATGGGTGCGGTGTACCTGGCCGAGCACTCGCTCATCGGGCGCAAGGTGGCGGTGAAGGTACTGCTGCCCGAGCTGTCACACAACGAGGAGCTGGTGAGCCGCTTTTTCAATGAGGCGCGCTCCACCGCCACCATCCGGCACCCCGGCCTGGTGGACGTGTTCGACTTCGGGTATCTGCCCGACGGCAGCGCCTATCTGGTCATGGAGTACCTCGAAGGGGAGACGCTGGCCCGGCTAATGGCCCGCGAGGACGTGCTGACGCTGCCCATGATCTGGGCCATCGGCCGCCAGATCGCGAGCGCGGTGCTCGCGGCCCACGAGCACGGCATCGTGCACCGCGATATTAAGCCCGACAACGTCTTCCTGCTACCCGACCCCGAGCAGCCCCGAGGCCTACGAGTGAAGGTGCTGGACTTCGGCATCGCGAAGCTCACCGGCGACGCGATCCCGGCCACCGGGGCCAAAACCCGCACCGGCACGGTGATGGGCACGCCCACCTACATGTCCCCGGAGCAGTGCCGTGGCGCGGGAGAGGTGGATCTACGCAGCGACGTGTACTCGCTGGGCTGCGTTCTGTACGAGATGGCCTGTGGCCAGCCACCCTTCGTCAGGGAGGGGCTCGGAGAGCTCATTGCCGCACATATCACGGAGCCGCCCCCGCTACCCAGCGCGTTGGAGCCCTCCCTGTCGCCGCATCTGGAGGGCCTGATCCTCGAGATGCTTTCCAAAGACGTGAAGGGACGGCCGCAGACCATGGCGCGGGTGTGCGACGCGTTGGACATGCTGGTGACGGGCGCACCGCTGCCCACGCCCGCCCAGGGGAGCGACGCGGCGGTGACCGCCGGCGGAGCGCAGACGATCAACACCACCCTGGCCGGCGAAGTCCCCTCCCGGCCGCGGCACGGAAAAGGACTCGTCCTGGGTCTAGGTGCCCTGGGGGTGGTGGTCGTCGTCGCGGTGGTGTTTCTGGTGTTGCGGCCCTTCGAGCCTACACAGGACCCAGCGCAAGAGCACCACGATGACAGATCCGAAGGGATGGCTCGACCGTCTGCAGCGGGCGCGGCCACTGCTCCGGATGCCACCGGAGCCCGGGCGACACCGCGACCGCGGGTGCGTGCCACAGTACGCCTCCGCGTGGATTCCGAGCCCGCTGGCGCCGAGGTGTACCGCGCGGCCGACGGACTACTGCTCGGAAAGACGCCGTACGTCCACAAAGCGCCCCCCTCGACGGGCCGCGCCGTGTTTCTCGTGAAGCTGCCCGGGTATAAGGCTCGGCGCGTACTGCTCGCCGCGGATCGAGACGGCTCAGTGCGCGTCCGGCTCACGCCGCGGGCGCGAGCGCGGGTGCGTGGGATGAGTCGTGCACGCCCGGTCCCGCGGCGGGCCCAGCCCATGGCCCGAACCGCTCCGAAACGGCCCCCTGTCATGCGACCCATCCGCGATGGTGTGGCCGATCCCTTTGGTATGTGACCCAGGAGATGTGCGCGTGTTGCGAATAGTCCTGTGCGTTCATCTGGTAGCTCTGATGGCTGGTGCCACGGCAGCCCAGGCGCGCCAGAGGAAGCCCCGCCGGCCTTCGGCCAAAGTTCTCCGCGCGGCCAAGGCCCACTTCAAGCAGGGCCGGGCCCACTACAGCGCCGGGAACTACGCCCTCGCCATCAAAGAGTACACAAAGGCCCACCGCATGACGCCGCGACCTCTGCTGCTGTTCAACATCGGGCAGGCCTACCGGCTCAAGGGTGACAAGGCCCAGGCCATCGTCGCCTACCAGCGCTACCTCGCGGTGGTCAAAGGGGGGAGCATCGCCGAGGAGGCACGCAACCACATCGCGGCGCTCCAGCTCAAGCTCCGGGTGGAGCGCGCCGAGGAGGCCAAGCGACGCGCCGAGGCTGCGGCCAAGGCCGCCGAACGGCGCCTGGCCGAGGCCGTGGAGGCCAAACGGCGCGTTGATGCCGCGGCCAAGGCCCGGATCCGGACGCGACGAGCCGATACCAAGCGACTCAAGCGCCTAGCGGCCGACATCGCGGCGCGGAACCGCAAATCAAAGGTCGCCGACCGCCAGAGATACCGCCGCCAGATGACCGTAGCAAAAAAACGGGGCCGCGCCCTGCGCGCCACCGGCGTCGCCACCATGGTCACCGGCGCCGTGTCGTTCCTCGTGTCGACCGTGTTCGTGTTCAGAATGCAGGAAGCGAACAGAGACCTCAATGACTGGAGTAACGAAGCCAGTACCTGGACCGTGAAGATGGACCAGCTTGTGCGGGACAAGGTGACCTCGTTCAATCTCGCGCTGGGCCTCACCATCAGCGGGGCGATCTTGCTAGTGGCGGGGGGCATCATCTACGCAGTGGGCGGGGGGCAACGGAGCCGGGCCATGGGCGCGGTGGAACGGCCTCTTTCGGTAACCCCCCTGCTGGGACCCAACGGCGGCGGCGTATCGCTACAGGGGAGGTTTTAGCATGCACAGGTACCTGGTGTTCTTCTGTGTGGCGGCGACGGTGATCGTCGGATTGCTGGCTTCCTGTAGCGAGACAGACTACTACGATGGCGCGCTGTGCAGCACGGCTGGCACCTGTCCCCCGGGGCAGAGCTGCTCGGCCGACGGTATGTGCCTGCGCCCCTGCCCGATCCCGGACTGCACGGGCGGGAGTTGCGGCTGCGGCACCTGGGAGGCAACCCACCGCGACCCGGATCAGTACCTCTGCCACAATGACGGACTCTGCCACTTCGGGTGCAATGACAGCGGGTGGAACTGCACCGACAGCGCAAACTTCGTCTGCGACGTGAGTCAGGGACTTTGCAAACACCGCTGCGGTACCGACAGCTACTGCCCACCCGACACCACCTGCGTTCCGGATGGCGAGCAGAGCTTTTGCCGCCAGTGATCCGACGGCCACTTCCTTTGTGAGCACAGCGGTGCCAGCGTCGGAGTCCCCTGTAGCGCTTGACCCCACCGGATGCTGGTACTAGGTTCTGGGCTTGGCCCCAGTGGGCCGGAATCCGCCATGATCCGTGTTCCTCACATGCTACTGGTCGGCGCCTCCGGGCAGAACCAGGGCAAGTCCACCCTGACCTGTCGGCTCATCGCGCGTTACGCCGCCGCCCACAAAGTCGTCGGGGTCAAGATCACCACCATCCGGGAACGCAACGGCGAGTGCCCCCGGGGTGGCAAGGGATGCGGCGTCTGCACCTCCCTGGAGGGCGATTGGGCCCTTTCCGAGGAGACGGGAGAGAACCCGGACAAGGACACCGGACGCATGTTCGCCGCCGGCGCGGACCAGGTGTTTTGGCTGCGGGTGTTTCAGAGTCATCTCGCCGAGGGTGTCGGGGCGTTGCTGGACCGCATCGGCCCGGACCGCCCCCTCATCTGCGAAGGCAACAGCCCGCGCCTGGTGCTTTCGCCCGGGCTCTTCCTGGTCATCCGCGACCTCACGGGCCAGGCCGCAAAACCCTCGGCGACCGCCGTCGCCCACCGGGCGGATGGTTCCCTGATCTTCGACGGCACGGATTTTGACCTGCCCCTGGCCCGTATCACCTGTTCCCAGGACCGCTGGGCCCTGCGACGGGACGCCACGGCGGTCATTATGGCCGGGGGCAAGAGCCGCCGCATGGGCACCGACAAGGGGCTGCTGAAAGTGGGTCATAAGCCCATGATCGAACACATCGTTGACCAGCTCCGACCCCACTTCTCCGAGCTGCTGGTGAGCGCCAACGACCCGGACAAGTACGCCTTTTTGAATCTGCCCGTCGTCTCCGATCGCCAGGTGGACCAAGGGCCCCTCATGGGCATCGCCTCGGCCTTGGACAAGGCGCGCCACGACCGGGTCTTCGTCACGGCCTGCGATATTCCAGAGGTGGATATAGACCTCATGGCGTCCTTGCTGCGCCACGCCCACCACCACGACGGCGCGGTGGGCCGCACCCCCGAAGGGCACCTCGAACCCCTGTTCGCCGTGTACCGAAAGCGCTTCGCCACCGCCGCGAACGCAACCCTGGCCACCAGGGCCCGCGGGGTCCGCGCCGCCATCGAACGCAGCGACATGGCCATCATAGACCTCGACGCCCAATCCGAACCCATCAACCTGAACACCCCCGAGGACCTGGCCCGGTACGAAGCCACCCGCCGGTAGGCGATCCCAGGAGAGACCATTGGGTAGATTGACGGTAAAGAGATACGGGAGTGGGCCCGAGTACAAGCGAATCTACCTGGTCGCGCCCCGCCATCCCGAGAACTTCTGGTCCATGCAGGGTATGGTGAACATCCTGGGCGCCAAAACCTTGATGCCGAACGCCGCGCTGGCGACCCTGATGGCGTTAACCCCCGACGATGTCAGCGTCGAGTACCTGCTGGCTGATGAGAACGTCAGCAAGGTGGATACCGAGATCGCCTGCGACCTGGTGGTGATCACCGGGGGCACGCTGCACTCCAATAGAATTGCCGAGTTGTGTAGTGCCTTTCGGGAGGCCCAAAAGCCCGTCGCCCTGGGAGGGACCTTTGCATCGATTGAATCCGACAAGTGCTCCGACCTGGCCGACCATCTTTTCGTGGGAGAGGCGGAGTACACCTGGCCGGCGTTCTTGCAAGACTGGTCCGCGGGTCAGGCCAAGGCGGTGTACCACCAGGAAACGTACATAGACCTGGCTGACAGCCCAGCCCCTGACTGGTCGCTGATCAACGCCAAGGACTACGTTAACATCAGCGTGCAGACCAGCAGAGGATGTCCCAACCAGTGTGACTTCTGCGATGTGATTCTCTATGTCGGACGCAAGGTCCGCACAAAGTCCGTGGACCAGGTCATGGCTGAGATCAGAAATGCACACGCCATCGGCGCTAGAACCATCTTCTTTTCCGATGACAATTTCATCACCAACAAATCATTTACCAGGGCGCTACTCACCGACTTGATCAAGTGGAACATTCAGCAGTCCAGACCTCTTTCGTTCTCTACACAAATCACCGTTCAGGTGGCCGACGATGCGAAGCTTCTGAAGATGTTCGCGGACGCCAGATTCTCGGTCCTGTTCCTGGGGGTGGAAACCGTCAGGAAAGAGAGTCTCGATGAGGTCCACAAGAGTCAGAACTACGACCAGGACCTCTTCGAGAGAATCCGAAAAATCTCCAGATTTGGAATCGTACCGTTCATCGGGTTGATCGTCGGCTTTGACCATGATGACGAGTCCGTCTTCGACGAGCTGCGGGATTTTCTGGAGCGCACCCACAGCCCCGTTGCCGGCATCAGTCTTCTGAACGCTCCCCGGCACACGCCGCTGTACCGGAGGCTAGAGAAAGAGGGGCGACTCATCGCCGAGGAGTTCAAAGGCGAATGGCAACTGAGCACCAATATCATTCCCAAACAAATGAACCGCGAGACTCTGAACCGCCACTACCTGGATCTGTTTCGCGAGCTGTATGAACCCGAAGCCTTCGAGGCTCGCTTTGTGGAGTGGCTCAGAAACGTCGACTATTTCAACACCGACTACGTCAACAAGAAGGCGGATGCCAGACAGATGAGATTTGGTCTCCGCATCTTCCGCCGGTTTCTCTTCAATGAGGACCGTCAGGTCCGGAAGCTGTTTTTCCGGATGATGAAGAAGACGTGGAAGATCGATCCCAGGCTCATGAAGCGGTTCTTCACGGTCATCTCCCAGTACAGCCACTTCTACAAATTTGTGAAAAACATGCCCGAGCTCCCACAGCCGCGGGCGGCTACGGAGTGAGCACGATGGAATCCACGCCCACGGTGTGTCCATCTCCATAGAGGATCGGGTCGATGGACCTGCTCCAACTCCTTTGGCCTCAGAGTATCGATTCGGGACGCCGTAGGTCAAGGAACGCCTAAGAACCCGCTAGGAAACTAGGGTTTGCTGGGCAACCCCACGACCACGCGGTTCATCTCTGTAATGGCGCGCGGGACGGCCGTCCAATCGACCTCGTAGCCGGCCGCGTCGAGGCGGTAGGTGCGATGGACATCGGTCGCCAGCGCGGATCCCAGCGAGCGTCGAAGGCAGCGCGGTACGGGGTTGGCCGTCTGCGCGTAGCAGCACGGCATCAGGGCGACGGGGCTCTGAAGGCTCAGCGCCAGATCGATGCAGCGATCCGTGCGGACCCCGCAGGCGTGCACCGCAACGATGGCACAGCCGGGGGGCAGATACTCTGCCGCCCGACTCATGGGGATCTCCAGGTATCGGATCTTCTCGGCGGCCCAGGGCGCCACGGCGCACACGGCATCGAGAACCACTGTGTGGCTCGCCGGTCGCCTGCGATCCAAGAGGGTCACCAGCTCCACCCGGGGCTCGAACACGGCGAAGAGCATACCGGTGAGCCCATGACCACAGCACAGATCCGCCACCTGAGGCCGCCGCAAACGCCGCCTGACCCGCTCGAAGAACTCGAATGACTCGAAGAGCTCCTTGATGGGAAAGGCCCGCCGCAGACACAGCTCCCGGGCCAGCCTGTCCGGGAGCCCGTCTCCCGAAAAGTGAACCAGCCCGCGCTCGCTCAGCCGCGACCGCAGCCCCGTGTACGCCTGAGTTGCGACATCGTTGAAACGGCGGAACGCCTTGAAGGATGCGTTGTTCGTCATTGGTCCTGAGGCGGCTGGCGTGAGCCCCACGGGGCCCGACGCAGATTCGCGCTGTACTTGTGTCACCATATAGTCTTACTCCCGACCCAATACAAGGCGCATCCCCC
>JAOZUO010000026.1 GCA_029938605.1 Deltaproteobacteria bacterium
GCGACATCGATTCGGAGTCACGGAGCGAAGCGACGTGACAACGAATCGATCCTAATGACGAGGCGGTGGCCTGGGGCGGCCGGCCGGACGGGCGGTTTCGCTAGGTGCAGGGTCCGTTGGAGGCTCCCGGGGTCGGATCCTGGATGCACCAGTCCGCGGCAGTATTCGTGTCCGTCAGATTCATGCGTCCGAGGGTCGTGGTGGATCCGGGGGCGGGTGCAAATGTGGGCTGGTCCGTGAACAAATCGGCTCCCCACGGCAGCGCATTGCTCACGCCCCACCGCACGAAATCCCGGCCGTTCCCCGCCGGATCCACCAGGCCACAGCCACCCGGATCGGGCACGGACCAGGCGATGGCGTGGATTCGAATCTGGCCGCCCGACACCACAGTCGGGCTCCCGCTTGGTATACCTTCGACAACCTCCACGTAGTCTCCGGCGGCCAGAACGAAGGAGGGCAGGGAAGAGCCCCCGGTCTCGGGGCCGTCGTCGTCGTAGAAGGTGACCGTCCACCCCACCAAGTCCACGGCCCCTGGGCCGGCGTTGTATAGCTCCAGGCGATCCGGCGAGCCGATGTCAATCTCGGTGATGAGCACAGTGGCCCCGGCCAAGGGGTCCATGCACGGTCCGTTGGGCTGGGTGTCGGTGACCAGGGCCACGCAGAAATCGGCGGCGGTGTCCGTATCCCCGCCATCCGGGACCCGGCTGAGGCCGACGTCGTCGGCGGACTGGCCCAGCAGCAGGGTGGGAGTGTCCGCCCAGGAGGTGCCGGGAGGCGGGAGGAACTGGGGTTCTCCCCACCGTACGAAGTCCACGGCGTCACCGTCGTCGTCCAGGAGGCCCGCGGCGCCGGGCACCAGGCCTCCGCTCCATTGGATGTTGACGTGATACTGAATCGTGGAGGTGGCGATGCTCACCGTGGGCGCACCACCGGTTCCGTTCATCTCGTCCACCAGCAGGACCCGCTGGCCTGCTTCCAATAGATAGAACGGAAGGTACAGGAGCTGCAAATGGGGAAAGTTGGCCACCATGTCGTGGGCCTCGACGCTCCATCCCTGGAGGTTCACGTCCACGGCCGACAGGTTCAACAGCTCCACGGTGTCGGGCCAGCCGTGGGCCACCTCGTTGATCACGATCCTGGGCGTCAGGTGACAGGCCGATTCGTCGAAGGTGCAGCTCGCCAAGCAGGCCAAATCGCCGCCGAAGTGCCCTTGGTCCGTGCAGGCCTGACCCCCCAGATCCGCGCCGTCGCAGTCTTCGGGGCCGTTGGCTACCCCGTCGCCGCACTCGCCGGTACAACCCGACGAATCGAAGCTTGCGCAGTTGGCCTCGCAGGCCAGGACGCCGCTGTAGAAGCCGTGATCCGTACAGTCCTGGCCCCCAAGGTCCGTGTTGTCACACGCCTCGGGGCCGTTGACCGTGGAGTCGCCGCACCCTCCGGTGCACCCCGACTCATCGAAGCCGTCGCAGTCGGGTAAACAGACCAGGAAGCCACTGTAGAAGCCGAAGTCCGCGCATTCGTAGCCTCCCATGTTCGCGCCATCACACATCTCCGGATACTCGATGGCGGTGTTGCCGCACGTCGCTGCGCCGCTACAGTCGGTCACGTCGTATTCGCATCCATCCGTACAGTCCAGAGCGCCGGCAGCCAATCCCAGCCTTTCACAGGTGGCGCCCGCTAGATTCTCGCCGTCGCACTCCTCGGAGGACTCCACGGCGCCGTTGCCGCACACGGCCTGGAGGTCGCAGCCGGTCGTATCGAAGAAGCACGCCACATCGCAGGCCAGGTCTCCGTCCCCCAACCCCAGCTGCTCACAGCTCAGGCTGCGTAGATCGTTCCCATCACAGGCTTCAGTCCCCCGGGCCACGTCATCGCCGCACGCCGTCTCGCACACGCTGGGCTCTCCCGCACAGGTCCAACCATCCTCCACCTCGCAGGATGCTCCGCAGCCGTCTCCGGTGGCGGTGTTAGCGTCATCGCAGGTCTCGTCGGCCTGGATCACGCCGTCGCCGCAGTCGCTCCCCGGCCCCGTGAAGTCCACCGTGCAGCCACCCAAGCCCGTGCCAACGCCCATGCCCATGCCCGCGCCCACTCCGGTGAACGTCAGGCACGCCAAAACGAGCCACCAGGCAGTGCTCTGTCGCTTCGATGCGGTTACGCCGTTCATTCCATACGCCCTGCGATACCCTATGATCTTATGATCTAGAGTATCACCCGCCGCCGAGTCACGGGTCAAGGTCTGACAGATCTGACAGGTCTGAACGAAGGCTGGACTGCCGGACGCGAACGTCGGTTCAGGCGCTACACGAAGACGTTGTCCGGAAACTCCGTCAGCTCCATGTGCTTGTCCAAGCAGACGAGATCCACCTTGGCCTCGGTGAGCACCTCACCGTCCCGCTCGATGGTCTGCTTGAGCTTATGGCGAAAACCCGTTCCGCCGGCGTTGGTGGTCACCACGGTCAGAGTGTCGCCCAGTCGCCCGGGCTTGAGGTATCGGATTTGCACTTCGAACACGACGAAGTTGAACCCCTCCTCGTTCCACTGCCCGATGGACTTTCCCTCCGCCAGAACCATCTCCGTCCGCGCCCTCTCCAAAAACCGCAGGTAGTTGGCGTAGTACACCATTCCCAGGCTGTCGGTGTCCTCGTAATAGACCTTCACATCAAAACGGAACTCTTTATTACTCAAGGGAAATCCTGTCTTCAGAAAGCGGTTGCGTCAACGCTACGTCAACGAACTCGTGTTTTCGTGCCGTGCTCGGCGTCGTGTAACTCGGTCACCGGACACGGAGTATACATCGTCGACGAGCTACGTCGCCACTAACGATACAGCCGGACTACTTCACCTTCGTGGGGGCCGTGATCTTCAGATTCTCGCAGGTCCGGAGCATGTGCTTTCCGATCTCCAGCCGCTTGTCGCAACTGTAGAGTCCCTGGCACCAAACGGTCTCACCCCGTTCCGGAAAAGCGTAGATGACCGTTACGCTCATCCGGCGCCCGGGTGCTTCACAAACCCTCTTACGTTCCCAGTGGTTTGACCACACGCCAGGCCTAAGGATCATTTCGTCCTTCGCCGTGTTGGGACGGCAGGAAGGAGATGAGCATTTCTTAATGCTAATGCCGATCTGGCCGAAGCAAGGATCGCACCCATCGCCCTCGGTTGCCGTCTCCGCGAACGTGCAGAAGTCACGACTATCCGAGTATCCCTGAGCCACAGGATCCTTAACCGGGAAGTCGTTCTCCTTCCGCCATCGGATCTCATCACGCAGCGTGTACATCGACCAACCTCGGGGGAAGGTACCATGTACCCGGTACTTCCCCACCTTGATGGTGCCTTCTTTGGGTATCCACTCGACTACCCGTCTCTCTTTGTCGGAATCCTCGGCGTCTTGAGCATCCCCGGGATCCTCGAAGAGATCGTCTCCCGTGGATTTCTTGCACCCCCAGGAGCACGTTGCCATGGACAACATGCAGACCAGCAAGAGCGTTCTTGTTGCAGGAGCTACCATGACATTCGTATTGTACCGCGTCCTTTCAGCATTGGGGCGCACCGTGGTCATGGAAGCTGCACCGGTTCGATCTGCTCCTCACATCCAACGAAGTCTGCAGTGCCGAAAGGCCTGTTCTTAAAGATGGTCAGGGAGCCGACGCTTTTCGATCATGGGACGTCTCCGAAGCCAAGAGGACGGCCGCCAGTACGCGTTGTCGACTGCGCAGGTACAGCTGTCAGGTACAGCTTGACGGTTCATCGCACCGTACACGATACTTGGGCATCGATAGGACAAGAAATGCTGATCCGTCTGAAGGTCAACAACTTTAAGAATCTGGACGATCTGGACGTCCGGTTCGGGCCATTTACCTGCATCGCGGGCGCGAATGGCGTTGGGAAATCCAACCTGTTCGATGCCATTGGCTTCCTAGCCCATCTGGCGGACAAGTCGGTAACGGAAGCTGCGCTTGCTGTACGAGGTGGAACGGCGAAACACGGCAGCGTGATGAGTCTCTTTAGAAGGAGAGGGGATCATGTAGCCGACTCGATGTCCTTCCTTGTCGAGTTTATTATACCCTCAGAGGGAGAGGATGACCTTGGTCAAAAGGCCGAGGCATCCATGACTTTTCTGCGTTACGAGCTTGAACTACGCCGATTGTCCGATCCAGGGATCACGCTCGGCGACCACATCGAAATCGTGCACGAGAGTATGGTGCATCTGAACAAGACCACTGCTCATCAGAACCTTGGGTTCGAGCACACCAAGGCGTGGCGCGATTCTGTGGTAAAGGGAAGGCGCACAAAGGCATACATCAGTACCGACGATGACGGTGTGGTGTCGCTGCATACAGACGCGATGCATGGCCGCGGAGGCGGTCGACCTCGCAAGATTCCTGCCGCTCGCCTTCCCCGGACGATGCTGTCCGGCGTCACCGACGCTGCGGAGCACAGAACGCTTGTGCTCGCTAAGCAGGAGATGATGTCCTGGTTCGAACTGCACCTTGAGCCATCGAACCTGCGTGCACCGGATGGTTTCACCGCGCCGCAGAGAATCAGTTCAAATGGCGCTCATCTGCCCGCGACGTTGCACTCGCTAGCCCAGTCATCTGAACGCGACGATCCTGGCAGCTCAGCGGACCTATACGCTCAAATTGCGAACAGATTGTCTGACCTCATCGAGGATGTCGGCGACGTAAGTGTCGATGTAGATGACAAACGTCAACTGCTCAGCATAGTAATGACGGATCGAAATAGTACGGAACATACAGCAGCGGCATTATCTGATGGCACCTTGAGATTCTTAGCGTTAACGGTCATGGAAGCTGATCCCAGGAATCGAAGTCTCATGTGTCTGGAGGAGCCCGAGAACGGCATTCATCCGATTCGCATTCCGGCTATGATCGACCTGTTACAGGACCTGGCAGTAGACCCCGAGGTGGCGGTCGACGCTGACAATCCCTTACGCCAGATAATTGTGAATACTCATTCTCCGTCCGTTGTGGCGTGCGTTCCCGATGATGCACTTCTCGTCGCACGCACTCCCAATATGGCCCGCCGTCACGATGAGGCGGGTGGACTCCGCATGCAGTGTCTCTCCGATACCTGGCGCTGCACTTTGGATCCGAACGCACACACGGTTTCACGTGGAAGACTTCTTGCGTATCTCAATCCGTATGCCGCTGCTGAAGATGATGCTCGTCGTGGCAAAGGTCGGCGTGTGATCGACCGGAAGGAGCTTCAGCTCGCGCTATTCGAGAAATCTGGATGAACGAACTGTGTTAAGGGGAACGCTGTTTACGGAGGGGAGCTCCGACAAAGTCCTACTGCCTATCCTGAAATGGTTGCTCGGCACGCTCACCGCCACACCGATTGACCTGAGTTGGGCGGATCTGCGCGTCCTACGCCCGGCTCCAAGAGGGCTCGCAAACAAGGTGAGATGCGCAACCGATCTATATCCAGGAGACATTTTGTTCGTGCACAGAGATCGCGATAGAGCAACGGTTGACGAGCGCGAGCAGGAAATTCTCAATGCCTGCGAGGCTAGTGCGATCGAGCCTCCGGTGGTTGTAGTCATTCCCGTACGCATGCAAGAGGCGTGGCTATTGATCGACGAGGCCGCAATTCGGCGGGCTGCTGGTAAAATCACAGGTCGAGTCCAGCTAGATATTCCGAGGCTGGCCGACATTGAAGGCATCGCAAATCCCAAGGAAACACTGCACCAAGCTCTCCGCGAAGCTAGCGAGCTACGAGGAAGGCGCGCAAAGCGCTTTAGCCCGAGGCGTAAAGCCCACCGACTAGCAGAGATCATCAATGACTGGTCGCCCTTGCGACAACTACCCGCCTTCCAGAAGCTGGAGCAGGACACCCTGGCGTCGCTGGAGGCCCTTGGCGCCCAGACTATCTAGTCGCGTGAACCGAGTCACGAGCCGAATTGCGCTCTGGTACCTTCCAGACTACACTACCTCGTCTGGAGGATTCGATCATGGCACAGGAAGCGTACTTTTCGTCTGGGTTGTTCAAGTTTCTCAAGGATCTGACGGCCCACAATGAGCGGGATTGGTTCAAGGCCAATAAGGCGCGGTACGAAAAGGACGTGAAGGATCCGGCGCTGGCGTTTATCAACGCCTTTGGACCGCGGCTGGCCAAGATCAGTCCTCACTTCCGGGCGGACGCCCGGGCCCAGGGCGGCTCCCTATTCCGTATCTACCGGGATACTCGATTTTCGAAGGACAAGAGCCCCTACAAGACCCACTCGGGGATTCAGTTCCGCCACGAGGCCGGCAAGGACGCTCACTGTCCGGGCTTCTATCTGCACCTGGAGCCGGGGCGCGTGTTCGTGGGGCTGGGCATGTGGCACCCGGACACCCAGACCGCGCGCAGGGTCAGGGAGCGCATCGCCGAGTACCCGGCGGAGTGGAAGAAGGCGGTGTACGGCAAAGCATTTGCCGAGACGTTCCAGTTGGAGGGGGACTCCCTGAAGCGGCCGCCCCGGGGCTTCGATCCGGACCACAAGTATGTCGAGGATCTCAAGCGCAAGGACTTCATCGCGGGCACCAAGATCTCCCAGAAGCTCGTGACCTCGCCGGAGTTCCTGAGTGAGTTTACCCGCTACTGCAAGCGCGGCGCGCCGATGATCAGCTTCCTGTGCAAAGCGGTGGGCGTACCCTTCTAGATTGCCCTATTTGGGCCTGGCGTAGCCTTCGAGGGCGTGATCCCGATGCAGAGGATCCCGTTCGAGCCGAGCGAGCTCGCGCTTCTCGATGATCCAGAGTCGTTTGGATCGCGCGACGCGGCGCATATTGAACAGCTCGATGGCCAGGGCAAATCCCATGGCGAAATACACGTACCCCCGGGGGACGTGCTGGCCGAAGCCTTCGGCCATGAGCAGGGTGCCGATGAGCAGCAGGAACGCCAGGGCGAGGACCCGCACGCTGGCGTGCTGCTGGACGAAGTCCCCCACGGGGCCGGCGCCGAGAATCATGATGATGACCGCGATGATCATGGCGATGGCCATGATGGAGACGTGGGGCACCATGCCCACGGCGGTGATGACCGAGTCCAGGGAGAAGACAATGTCCAAGAACATGATCTGCACCAGGACCATGCCGAAGGTGTTTCTGGCGACCTTGCCGTTGGTGGCCTCACCTTTATGGGAGCCCGAATTTTCGCCGTGTTCATCTTCTTCGCCGTGTTCGCCGGGGGATTCCACCTCGTGGTAGACCTCGTGGCTCGCCTTGGCCAGCAAGAAGAGCCCGCCCAGGATCAGGATGAGATCCCGGCCGGAGATACTCTGCCCGAAGATGGAGAAGAGCTCTGCCTTGAGCCCCATGATCCAGCCCAGGGTGAAGAGCAACCCCAACCGGGACACGAGGGCCAAACCGAGGCCGAGCCGCCGCGCCATGGGCTGTTTCTCCGGCGGCAGTCGCCCGCAGAGGATCGTAATGAACACGATGTTGTCGATGCCCAGCACGATCTCCAGCCCGGCCAGGGTCGCCAGCATCACGTACGTCTCGGGTTTTGAGAACAGCTCGAAGAATCCCATCAGGTGCCTCCCGCGCGAATGGCCAGACCCTACCCGCAGCGGATGGTGATGCCAAGCTTCGGGTGTCCTGTTCCATTTCGAACGTCACGGGGCTGCAGTGGGCGGCGCGATGATGTCGGCGCGGAACTCCAGTTCTTCGGCGATTTGATCCCGCTGGTCCTGGCTGAAGATCGGGAGGATGCTCTTGCCCATCTTCAGGATCTTACCCAGCTTCTTGAGGCCGGGGGCGTGGGGCTTGTCCAAGAAGGGCAGGGCGGCAGCGTCGAACTCATCGCCCAGAAAGGATTTTGCCGCGGCGCGCATCTTCTCGCGGCGCATCTTCCAACGGTCCTCGGAGGGGGGTGGGTCGTTGGCCAGGTGCATGGCCGCGATGCCCTGGTTGATGGCGTCCTTGATGCGCCCTCGTTGGCTCTTGGATAGGCCCAGCTTCTCAGCGATGCGGCGCAGCCGATGATGACCGCCACCCATCCGTCCGTGGCGATGGCCATGGCCATGGCCATGAAACCCAGGGCTGCCCATGTCGCCACCGGCGTTCAGTGCCATGCGCTCCTTGTGCTTGGCGCGAAGGGTGGTCAGGAGTTGCTCCCGTTGGGCCCTGTCGAGGGTCTTGTGTAAGGAGTTCAGGGCGGCGATGACAACGGGACGAGATTTAAAGAACTCGCCCTTGAGGTTCTCCGCCAGGATTCGGAGGCGTTCCTCGTTGACCTCCCCCTTGCGGATCCCCCGAGCGGCCTCCCGCATGAGGTCGGCCACGGCCCGCTTCGCGTCCACCAACCGGGCCTGGGTGTCGGCCACCAGCGTATCCAGTTTTGGGCGCTGGTCTGGGCGCAGCTCCAGGCTGTAGAGCGCCTCCACCAGGTGCTCCTCCGGGCCGCTGTACCGGGCCTTGGCCTCCTTGGTGGCGGCCACTATGCTCGTGTCGCCGGCCTGATTGCATCCCAGCGTCAGCCCACCCGCGGCCAGCCCGCCTGCGGCCAGTATCGCCAGACTCATCAATTGGTACTTCATGGCCAATCCTTTCGTGCCTCTCTTCAGGTGCCGGAGGCGGCGGTTGTACGGACGTTCCATGAATCATTGTGGGGCATCACAGGCCTCCGCTTCAGTCGCGTTTGGGTCTCGCTTTGTATCCGGGCGTATCCCCCGAC
Source organism: Deltaproteobacteria bacterium (assembly GCA_029938605.1). Lineage (GTDB taxonomy): Bacteria > Myxococcota_A > Polyangia > HGW-17 > JAJRWW01 > JAJRWW01. Next base: position 8,677 of record JAOZUO010000026.1, read on the forward strand.
CCCGTATCCCCAGACCCCGTATCCCCGGGCCAGTGGGTCTCGAACCGGGATCCACCGTCGGCGACTGCTTTCACCGTGACCGTGCCGCCGTGGGCCTCCAGGATGCGCTGTACGATGGCCAGTCCCAGGCCCGTCCCTCCGGACTCCCGGCTCCGGCTGGCGTCCACCCGTGAGAAGGGCTCGAAGATGCGCTCCCGGTCCTCGGGGGCCACGCCGGGGCCGTCGTCCGACACCGCCACCAGTACCCCGTCCTCTTCGCGCCGCACATCGACCACCACCCGGGATTTGGCGTGGCGTAGAGCGTTGTCCAGTAGGTTCCGTAGGGCCCGGCGAAAGTGCGGGAGGTCGGCGTTGACGATAATATCGTCGTTGACGTCGTCGTCGTCGTCGTCGTCGCTGACGTCGTTGACGTCGTCGTTGTCGGTCCGCAAGACACTTTCGATGTCGGGCCGCAGCTCGCCCTGCCGCTTCAATAGATCCTGCACCTCTCCAGACGCCTTCACCTCTTGCGGATTCAGCTCCAGGGCGCGGTCCCCGCTCTTGATGTACAGGAGCAGCTCGCCCACCAATTGGTCCAGCTCATCGAGATCCTCATCGATGGCGTCGATACGTTGGACTCGCTGCTTTTCGGTTTCGGCGCGCTGGAGCATCTCGAGGCCGAAGCGGATCCGCGCCGCGGGCGTGCGGAGCTCGTGGGACACCCCCTGAATCAACTGCTGCTGCTTCTCCAGCAGGAGCTGGATCTGGTCCGCCATGGCGTTGAATCGACGGGCCAGCCTCCCCACGGCGTCCTTGGAGGAGCCGTCAGCCCGGGCATCCAGCTCACCGACGCTGATGCGGTCGGCGACGCGCGCCAGCTTTCGCAGTCGGCGCACCAGGGGCCACGACAGTCCAAAGCCGGTGAGCGCCACCACCGCGAACAGCGCCACCACCACTTTGGCGAGTGGGGCGTGATCCCAGCTCATGGGACGGCGCCCCACGGCCAGGAGCCGGGTATTCTTCCGCACGGGCATCCACACCGTGGCGCCGTGGTGCTTGCGCCAGATCACCCGGGGCTCGTTCCTGAGCCAGGCTCGACGCACTTCATCGGGGATCTTGTCCCGGGTAGGGTCCAGCAAACGGATGGAGTGCTTCGACTCCTTCCGGAGAGCGGCGAGCTCGGCCTCCAGCCTCTCGGGCGGGGCCTTGTCCAGCCGGTAGTGCGCCTGGGCTACGGTGTTGACGTGGGACCTGAAATGGTCGCGCAACGTGCCCCGTGTGGCCGCAATGGCTCCCCAGCGCACAATGAAGAAGGAGGCCACGAGCACCAGGACCATGCCCAGGGTGATTCGGAGGACGAGGCGGCTCACGGTGCGCCCACCACGAGCAGGTAGCCGGAGCCGCGCACCGACTTGATCAGCCGGGGCTGTTTGCCGTCGTCGCCGAGCTTGCGCCGGAGGCGGGCCACCCGCAGGTCCATGGAGCGGTCCAAGCCGTCGTACTCCATGCCGCGCAACGCCTGGTAGATGTGGTCCCGGCTCAGGACTTCGCCGGCGTGGGAGGCCAGGAGCCACAGCAGATCGAACTCCGCCGTGGTCAGGATCACGATCTCTCCATCCATGGTGGCCTGGCGGTTGCCCGCGTCCACCACCAGTCGTCCCACGGTGAGGCGGCGTAGGTTGGAGTCATCTGATGTGGAGTGGGCGTCGGAAGAGGAACCCGAGCCGGAGCCGGAGGGTGAGTCGGCGCTGCGCTCCATCCGCCGGAGCAAGGTGTTGACGCGGGCCAGCAGCCGCCGTGGGCGCACGGGCTTGGCCAGGTAGTCGTCCGCGCCCAGCTCCAGCCCCACGATCTCGTCCGTCTCCTCGCCGCGGGCGGTGAGCATAAGGATGGCGCCGTCGAATTGGGGCCTGACCTGTCGGCAGATGGTCAGCCCGTCGAGCCCGGGCAGCATGAGATCCAGGATCACCAGATCCGGCCGCTCACCCAGGATCCGGGCCGGGGCGCGGTCGCCACGGGACTCCACGGTTACCTCGAAGCCGCTCGCCTCCAGAAACTCCCGCACCAACGCGGCGAGCTTGGCGTCGTCCTCCACGAGGAGCACACGGGCGGAGGGGGGCAGGGGCTCAGTCATGGCACTATCATACAACATCACGATCCATCATGAAGCCTGTGAACTCACCGGCGCTGTGGTCTTTTCGTACCGCTGTGTATCCAACAGTATCCGTGGTAATTTACCGCCCGAACAAGGAGGTGTTCATGAGAGTTGTGGCATTCAGCGGTAGCGCACGCAAGGACGGCAACACCGCGATTATGGTGAAGGAGGCGTTCTCCACCCTGGAGAAGGGTGGTGTCCAGACCGAGTTGGTGCAGCTCGCCGGTGAGAGGATCCGTGGCTGTCGTGCCTGCTACAAGTGCAAGGACAGCAAGGACCAGCGCTGCTCCATGAACGACGACATCGTCAACGATTGCATCGCCAAGATGGTCGCCGCGGACGGACTCCTGTTGGCGTCGCCCACGTACTTTGCCGACGTCACCTCGGAGATCAAGGCGCTGGTGGATCGAGCGGGCATGGTCTCGCGCATGAACGGAGACATGCTCAAACGCAAGGTGGGAGCGGCCATCGCCGTGGCGCGCCGGGCAGGGGCCATCCATTCCTTCGACTCCCTGAATCACTTCTTTCTCATTGGCCAGATGATCGTCGTGGGGTCCAGCTACTGGAACCTGGGCTATGGTGCGGACAAGGGCGATGTGGCCAAGGACGAGGAGGGGATGCAGGTGATGCGGACCCTCGGTGAGAACATGGCGTGGCTGTTGGGGCGTTTGGGACCCGCATGACCCGCATGACCCCCACCCTTCGTATCGACGCCTCGCTGGATCCCTGTCCCTGTCGGCCGGCGCTGATCTGGGCGGAGGACATCGATGAGCCGGCTCCCAGGGACGCGCTTCGGCCGCGCCTGGCGGACCTGGTGCGGCGCGCGGCGGATGCGGCGGATGCAGGTGAGAATTTCTGGGCGCCCGACGTTAAGGCCCGCGTTCGGCGGATGTTGCGACACGGGAAGTACAAACCCAATGGACGCGGCAAGCCCGCGAGCGAGTTTCTGCTCGGGGCGGCCGGTCGTGGTGACTTCCCAGCCATCAACCCACCGGTGGACGCCAACAACGCGGTCAGCCTGGAGTCCGGTCTGCCGGGGTCCATCTTCGATACGGCCCTTTCCGGTGAGGCGCTGGTGCTGCGCCGGGGGCGGCCCGATGAACGGTATGTCTTCAACCCCACGGGGCAGGAGATCGACCTGACGGATCTGCTGCTCGTGGCCCGGGATGGTGCCGGAGACGGTGCCGGAGACGGAGACGGTGCCGGAGACGGAGCCGCGGCAAAGGACTGCGCGCCCTGTGGCAACCCGGTCAAAGACAGCATGGCCACCAAGATCCAACCCGAAACCCGCCGCCTGGTGGCGGTGCTATATGCGCCCTTCGATGAGCCCGCGGAGCGGCTGGAGGGTTGGGCTCGACGGTATGAAGAGCTGCTGACGGACTGGTGCGGCGCTCAGCGAACCGGGCACGAGATCCTCGATCCGAGCAATCAATAGACGGAGAGAACCCATGGAAAAGCGCGTCGCCCACTGCCATCTACTCGCGAAGTTGTTGGCCTCCGACATGATCATGACCGATGAGGAGCGGGCTTTCCTGGATCGGACCATGGACCGGCTGGACCTCACCGAAGAGGAGCGAGACCGGGTGCTGCACTTCGAGGACGCCGAGGGGGCCGAGGCCACCATGCGCGCGCTGCCCGAAGCCGACCGCCAGGTCGTGCTCGATGATCTCGTGGGGGCGGCCCTGGCCGATGGCCAGCTCACCTCCGCCGAGACGGCGCTGGTCAAGAAGATCGCTGAGTCCCTGGGGCTGTAGTCTGCCTGGTCTACCGGGCCTACCTGGCCCGGCGGCGGATCGACACGTCCTTGAGGTGCCGGGTGATGATGGCCACGAAACCCTCCACGGACATGTCCCGCAGGTTGTCGTCTTTTCGACAGTACTTACGGTTGCCGTCCACGTTCTTTTCCTGAATGAGGGCATCGAGGCTGGTGTGCTCGGGATCCTGGCTGCGGGTGTCGGTGGTGGTGACGGTATCTTTCCCCACGCCGCGTCCACCCCGGATGGTTCGTAGAAATTCCACGTCCACGTCCAGGGGTACATTGTCTCGCTCGTAGTGGCCGCGGATGTGGACCAGCATCTCCTTCTCCACCGAGGCGTCCAGGGTCATGATGAGCTTGGTCCAGCCCTCGCTTACGTAGTTCTCCGGGTAGGTGGCCGGGAAGGTGAGCCCGATGCGACCCATGGGCACCGCCTGGTTGAAGGTGAAGACGAAGGACTGCGTTCCGTCGATGAGCGCGTACCGCATCTGGCAGGAGTTGACGCCACACTCCTGGAGCGCGGTGACGTTTGACTTCCACAGCTCGATGGTGGAGGGGGCGACTCTACGCCGCTCCGCCCAGTTGATGCCGCCTGGCGCTCCGCTATTTGGGGTTGTGGGACCGGATGGGACCATTGCCGTGTGACCTTCCAGGGGTAGAGCTCCAACGAAGTCTGCTTCGTTGAACGGGACTATATGTTGCGTAAATAATGTAATGGTAACGACGGACAGATTGCAAGGAGGTTCTGGCCTTCCTTCGGAGAAGCTGAGGTCTTTCTCCGGCGAGTTTGAGGTCTCCCGCCTTCGGGGCCACCGTGATATGGTTTCGTCCTCAACTGGAGGCAAGAGACGATGACTAAGTGGCGAAATGCCGGCATTTTTGTAGTCCTCGGGGCTGTGGCCTTCGTGGTTGTGACCTGTGGTCCGGCGGTGAGCAACACCACCGGGCCGCGAAAAACGCGATACTCCAAAACCGGCAAGGGGATCTACAATGCGGATCCCCAGGCGCGCATTGATGCGGTCCTGGTGCTCGCCGAGATGCGGGACAACCGCAGCCTCGCCCTGTTGACCGTGGCCCTCAAGGACGAGGACGCCCGGGTGCGGTTGGCCGCGGTGCAGTCCCTGGCTCAGCGCGCGGACCTGAGCGTGCTGGGCGCCCTGGCCACGGCGGTGAAAGACCCCAGCGAGAAGGTACGTCTGGGCGCGGTGGCGGCTCTGCAGAAGCTGGGCGGTGCCCAGGCTGTGTCCATGGTGCTGCATCGATTGGGCATGGGCAGTACCCAGGAGCGGCAGGCCGTGGTGGACTGTCTGGCCAAGCAGCTTCGGCAGTCCAAAGCGCCCGACCGCATGGACGCCGTTAAGCGGTTGGTGATCATGGTGAAGGCGGAGCGCGCGCAAGCCACCAGGGATGCGGGGGCGGTCCTCGCGAAGATCGGCGGGTTGGCGGCGGACGCGGTGCTCGACGCCCTGGCAGCGGCCAGGCCGGGGAGTCGCGGTGCCTGGATGGCGCGCCTGGAGAAGGTGCTGCTGCACGCAGGCCGGCCGGCCATGAAGACGCTGCTGCAGTCCATCCGGTACGCTTCGGATAGCGAGACCCGGGCCCGGGCCTCCCTGGCGCCCCTGGCGCGTATCGGCAAGGACGCGGCGCCCGAGCTGGTGGCGCTGTTGGACTGGCGCAAGAAGCACTCGGCCCAGGTGGGCCGGCTCGCTGGGCGGGTACTGGTGCGCATGGGAGCTCAGTCCGTGGGGGCGTTGACTCCGCTGCTCAAGGACCCGCATGCGGACCGCCGGCTGGTGGCCGCTGCGCTCCTGCGTCGCATCCGGAGCGCCAAGGCCATCGCCCCCCTGGCGGCCCTGCTGGGGAAAGAGAAGAAGCGAGTGGTGCGGGCGGCGGCGTTGCGGGCCCTTGGAGCCACTGGTCACAAGCGGGCCGTCAAGCCCATCCTCGACGCTCTCCGCAAGGACACCGGACGGGTGAACAAGGCAAAGGCCTCCCGCTGGGCGCCCTATCGGGAAGCGCTGGTGGAGCTGAAGCCGTCGGCCCAGACCCTCGCGGCGGCGCTCAAGGACAAAAAGGCCCAGGTGCGACTCGTGGCCGCGCAAGTCATCGCTCGCCTCAAGCCCGCCCTCGGCGCGGAGGTGGCGGCTGCCCTCAAGGATGGCTCCCCCGCGGTGCTCAGGGCCGTGGCTCTGGCCGCGGGCGCCCTGCGCGCCAAAGGGGCGGTGAAGCGGCTCAGCAGTCTGGCCTCCCACAAGGATTTGACGGTGCGCGTGAACGCCATCACCGCGCTGGGCCTCATCGGAGACAAGAAGGGCTTTACCGCCGTGAAGCTTGCCGAAAAGAAGCGCAACCCCTCCCAACGGGCGGCGGTGGCCCTGGCCCTGGGGCGGCTGGGGGACAAGCGGGGCCTGAAGTCTGCCCGCAAGATGGGCTACAAGGTGGAGCCCGTAGTACGCGCGGCTGGGCGCTGGGCCGTCCAGAAGCTCCAGTCGAAGCCCACGACGTTGCGGAACCCGACCCTCTGCGGCCTGGTGGTGGCGCAGCAGCTCAAGTGCGCGGATCCGGCCACCGGGCTGCGCCGCAAGACGGATGTGCTGGGCGTGGACGTGGCCCAACTGTGCCGGTACGAGGACGCAAAGAAGTGGGAGCACCTGATCAACCGGCGCAAGTGCAAGGATCTGCAGGCCGCCCTCCGACGCATGGCGACCAAGCTCGCGGGCGACAAGATCGTCACCCATTGGAGCCGGAGCAAGCGCTACGAGACAGCCACCTACTACGGCGGCATTCGTCACGGAGCCGCCGAGCGGCGTTACCCCAGCGGTAAGCTCATGGTCCGGGGGAGCTTCTACAAAGGCCGACGCCACGGAAGCTGGGTCACCTTCTTCGAGAACGGCAAGCGGCGATCGGAGGTCACCCTGGTGCTGGGCCGCAAGATGGGGCCCTACAAGCGGTGGTACAAAGACGGCAGCCGCCACAAGGAAGGCGCCTACAAAAACGGTGGGCGTCATGGCGCCTGGACCCAGTGGTACGAAAACGGTCAGAAGTCCGCAGCCTATCTCTACGTTGACGGACGCCTCGAAGGGAAGCAAACCTCCCTGTACACCAATGGCAAGGTCAGCGGCGAGGCCCTCTACAAGGGCGGCCGTCGGGAGGGCGCCTGGAAGACGTGGTACGATTCGGGCGCCAAGCGTTCCGAGGGGCTGTACAAGGCCGGCGAGAAGATGGGCGCCTGGACCTGGTACTACAAGAGCGGCCGCCAGCGGGAGACCGGCTCCTTCATGGACGGGCGCAAGACCGGCTCCTGGTCCTCCTACGACAAGGAGGGCAACCTCCTCGAAAAGTGCGAGTACACCGGTTCCGGCGCTCCCAAGTGCACGCAGTGATCATCCCAGAGGCGAGAACAATCTATTGGGCCCGGCCGGTGGTGAAGGCTCGCCACCAGACACTCAGCTCGTGGCCGGCTTTGAAATCCATCTGCCGCCCAAGTCGCCTCACGCCACGGAGGCGGCCGGCATGATCGAAATCGAACTGCACCCGAAACACTGCCGTCGATAGGTTCGACAGGAGCCCGAAGCGGGCGTCCGCCAGGTTCACCCGGTGGCCGCCTGGGGTCTTGTCCACCTGAACGCGAGTCATGCCGCCGGTGAACCATTGAAACATCCTGCCGCGTTCGCTGGCCAAAGCCTTTGCCACCAGGGTCTTTGCCACCAGGGAACCCGTGGGGCGGTCGTATGACTGGAACGTGATGCGTCGCCCGGCCCAGGAAGAGGCCAGGCCGAGCCGGAGATCTCCGCGCTTGTTGCGCGCCGCCACCCGCCAGGCTCCTATGACGAGCATGGTGGGCAGGGCCCGGACCTCCACGGCCGCGAACCCGTCTGCCTTGAGCTGTTTCTCTGCACGTGTCGACACGGCCTGGGACAGCCCAAGGGCCACCAACAGGTAGCAGGTCGTCCACGCCAGCGCGCCCACGGCCACCCACCGTCGACGTGGCCCCGGTTCCCGACGCATGCGGATCAGGCACCAGAGTGCCACGCCCCACATGGGCAACGAGCAGGCGAGATCCACGATGGATACCGCGTCCAGGGCAAACCGGTGATTCGAAAGGGGGGCGAAGAGCTGCGTGCCGTAGGTCGTGAACAGATCCAGCAGCGGGTGGGTCAACAGGGCCCAGAAGGCCAGGTGCGTCCAGACCAGCCATTCCCGGCGTTTTGGGGCTCCGGCCCCCGCTCCGGCCCCCGCTCCGGCCCCCGCTCCGGCCCCCGCTCCGGCCCAACGGTACCCCGCATACCCCACCAGGGGCGACACCACCGCCAGCGTCAGCAGCGAGTGCGTGATCCCCCGATGATGCACCAGGCTGGCGAACTCGCCTCCCAACCGCGTCACCATATCCAGATCCGGCAGCAGCCCACAGGCCGCCCCGAACACCACGGCCTTGCCCCCCAGCCGGTGTCGGAACCCAGCCTCCGCCACCGTGGCCCCGAGCGCAATCTGAGTGAGCGTATCCATCCGGACATTCTGGGGCTTAGATCAGGCGACGTCCAGTCCCCGTCGCATCTTCCTGATCCGGTCGAGCCCAAAGCCTACGGCTGGACCTGGCGAGTCAGCGCTGGTAGATACTGGGACATATGTGGATACGGTACACGCGATGACAGAGCTGGTCTTTCTCCAGGACATGGTCATCATCCTGGCGGCGGCCGTGGCGGTGGTCGCGTTTTTGCGAGCTCTGCAAGTGCCGTCCATCGCCGGGTTCATCGTGGCGGGGACGGTGGTCGGCCCCAACGCTCTGGGACTCGTCAAGGACCTTCACCAGGTGGAGGTCCTCGCGGAGATCGGCGTTGTGCTCCTCCTGTTCGGCATCGGGCTCGAGCTCTCCCTGAGCCGGGTGCGTCGACTCTGGCGGCCCATCGTCCTGGGAGGCGCCACCCAGGTGGGCGTCACCATCCTGGTGGTCGTTGGTATCAGCATGGCCTGCGGAAGGGGTCTGCCGTCGGGGCTGCTCCTCGGCTTCATCTTCGCGGTGTCGAGCACCGCCATTGTCCTTGGGGGCCTGTCCAGCCGGGGAGAGCTCGAGACGCCCCATGGTCGACTGGCCCTGGGGATTCTGATCTTCCAGGATCTGTGTGTCGTGCCCATGGTCCTGGTGGTCCCGGCTCTGGGGAACAACGCCGGCAGCGGTAAGAGCGTGTTGGTTCAGCTCCTGACGGCCGCGGCCGTGATTACCGGTGTGCTGGTGGCGGCGCGGCTGGTGGTGCCGCGTTTTCTCGAGGCCATCGCCCGAACCCGGAAGCGCGATCTCTTCATCCTCGCCGTCTTTCTGATCTGCCTCGGAACCGCCTGGGCAGTGTCCAAGGTGGGCGTCTCCCTCGCCCTCGGCGCGTTCCTCGCCGGCCTGGTGGTGTCCGGGAGCCGGTACCGCGAGCAGGCCATCTCCGATCTCGTCCCCCTGCGCGACATTCTCGCCAGCGTGTTCTTCGTCTCCATCGGCATGCTGCTGGATCTCCGGAGTGTGCTGGACCATCTGCTCCCCATTCTGGGTCTCTTCGCCGCCATCATACTGGGCAAGTTCATCATCATCTTTGTCGCCTCTACCATCATGAGGCTGCCGGTGCGCGTGGGGATCCTGACCGCGGCTTCTTTGTCCCAGGTGGGGGAGTTCTCCTTTGTCCTTCTGATCGCCGCTACAGGGACAGGCCTGCTGGAAGAGCCCCTTCGAAGCAATCTCACCGTGGCGATCATCCTCTCCATGTTGGCCACGCCCTTTGGGCTCGCCCTGGGACCGCAGCTGGCGGCTGGATTGTCGAAGCTCAACCCCCTGATCCGTCTTCTCCAGGTGAAGACCACGGCGGAGAGGCCAGACACCGACACCGAGCCGCTGAAAAATCACGTCATCATCGCCGGGTACGGCCTGACCGGTCGAAACCTGGTCCGCTCGCTCAAGCAGATCGGCGCTCGATACATCATCGTAGACCTCAACACCGAGAATGTTCGTGAGGCGGCGGGGCAGGGGGAGCCGGCCTTCTTCGGCGACGTGACAAGCGCTGAGGTGCTCGAGCATCTTGAGATCGCCGAGGCGAAGCACCTCGTTATTGCCATCAACGATCCGGACGCGACGGCTCGTACGACCCGGGCAGCCCGACTCGTAGCGCCGGATCTTCGGATCACGGTGCGCACCGCCTTTTACACCGACATGAATCGCCTGGTGGATGCCGGTGCCACCTATGTGGTCGCCGCGGAAGCCGCGGCAGCGGACGCCATGGTCGATCGCGTCCTAAAATGCTTTGACGACAACGTCGACGATAACGTCGACGACGACTCGGAGAAGTAGCATCGGGCGTGGCTTCGGCACCGGGGACTCAGTCGCCGTCCAGCACCTGACGGATCTTTTGGCGCAGGCCGGGCAGGGTGAAGGGCTTGGCGATGAAATGGACGCTGTCATCCAGCACGTTGTGCTGCCCGAGGGCGTCGTCGGTATAGCCAGACATGAAGACCACCTTCATGTCTGGGTAGGTCTCGGCCAGGCGGTCGGCGAGGTTCCTGCCGCTCATCTTGGGCATCACGACATCGGTGAGCACGAGCTGGATATCGTCCCCGTGAGCCTCACATTCGAGCAGCGCTTCGCCGCCATTGGCGGCGGTAATCACATGGTAGCCGGAGGACTCGAGAATGCGGTGAGCCAGCTTGCGTACGCCCTCCTCATCCTCGACGACCAGAATCGTCTCGCTTCCCTGTAGATTCGTGTTGTCGGCAACGGATCGCCGTGCCGTCTTCTCGGCATCAACCCAAGGCAGAAACACCTGGAAGGTCGTACCCTGGTCGGGGGCGCTCTGGACCTGGATGTGGCCTCCGCTCTGCCGGATGATGCCGTACACCGTGGCGAGCCCCAGCCCCGTCCCAGCGCCCTTCTCCTTGGTCGTGAAGAAGGGCTCGAAGATCTGCTCCTTGACCTCGGAGGTCATTCCGGCGCCGTCGTCGACGACGGCCAGCATCACGTACCGGCCGGCGACGGCGTCTGCGTGCCTGCTCGCGTACTGCACATCCAAATCGACGTTGGCGGTCTTCAGGGTGAGTGTGCCGCCGGTGGGCATGGCGTCCCGGGCGTTCACCACCAGGTTCATGATCACCTGCTCAATCTGGCCGGGATCGGCGGTGATCCGATGGAGTCCATCTCCGGGGGAAATGGAAAACTCGATGTCCTCACCGATGAGGCGCACGAGCATTTTCTCCAAGCCGCCGACCACCTCATTCAGGTCCAGGATCCTGGGCTCCAGAAGCTGCTTGCGACCAAACGCGAGGAGCTGGCGGGTCAGGGCGGTGGCCCGTTGGCCGGCCACCAGGATCTGCTCGATGTCGGCCCTCGTTGGGTGATCGACGGGCAGGTCATCCACGGCAAACTGGGCGTAGCTGTTGATCACCGTGAGCAGGTTGTTGAAGTCGTGGGCCACACCGCCGGCGAGCCTCCCTACGGCTTCCATCTTCTGGGCCTGCCGGAACTGCTCCTCGAGCCGGTCCCTCTCCTCCTCGAGGCGAACGCGTTCGGTGATGTCCTGCACCATGCCCACCGACTGAACGATCGCCCCTGTAGCATCCCGGTAGTGGATACACTTCTCGTGGACGTGGCGTACTTCGCCGGTGGTCTTGCGAATCACCCGGTGCACGATCTCGTAATCATCTCTCTCCTCTTTCAAGGAGGTGGAATAGGCGCTGTCCACCGCGACGCGATCTTCCGGGTGAACGCGGTCCATAAAAGACTCGTAGGTGGGCTGAAAAACCTGTCGAGTCAGCCCGAAGATGCGGAAGACCTCGTCGGACCAGGTGAGCTGGTGGGTGGTCACGTCGAGGCTCCAACTGCCCACATGAGCGATCTTCTGCGATTCGGACAGTAGCCGTTGGCTCTCGCTCAGCGCCTGGGAGGCAACCAAGCGCTCGGTCTCGTCGCTGTAGACAGTGACCAACTCACCGGTGTGGAGCTTGTAGACGTAGTTATTTCGATAGAAGCCCAGTTTGTCGTCCTGGTAGAAACTGACCGGATGTCGTTCCGGCTTCCCCGTCCGCCATACCCGTCGGAAGACCTCGAGGAGCCCGAAATTCCTCATCCCCGGATACACCTCGGTGACCCGCTTTCCAAGGGCATCTTCCCGGGGGACGCCATCCATGGCTTCCCCGGCCCGGTTGTAGTCCAAGAAGACAAAATCATCGCCATCGTCCACGGCCTCGTAGATGGCGACGCCTTCGCTCATGTTGTCGAACAGATCTTTGTACTTCTCTTCGCGGAACGGATCTTTCAACTGTGCGGATTCCAACGCCCGAATCTGTCCCCTCGCATCGCGCTGCTCGGCGACCAGCTCGGCGATCAGCTCGGCCCTGGTTTTCTGCTCATCCTTCATGGTATGGCCGGCGCAGCCGAAGATCGCATGGTACTCCCCTCCAGGGCCACGAGATGAAATAGTACCATTTTCCAGGAGTTTCGTCTGCGGCTTGATGACCGCGAGACAGGCGCCGGTCTTCAGCGCATCCGTTTTTTGAAGTGGACGCGGTTTGAGTGGGCGATCATTCGATTGAACTTGGCGATGACCTTTTTCCAGAAATATTGCACTGACTTGGGGTTTCCTCGTCCGAGCTTCTTCGCGACCCGGAGGACCTCGCGGCTGTAGAGCTTGAGGTACGTGACATAGCTGCGGAAGCCGGACACCGAGGCGTTGCGCTTGTGCTTCTTCGCCACCTTATCCATCTTGATGAGCAGCCTCTCGAAGCCCAGGGCCGCCTTGAGCACCCGCTTCACGTTTGGCGACCGCGTGCCCAGCTCAGCCCGGACGAGGCGCAGGGTCCGTCGTGCCTCCCGGGGACCCACATGGTGGTAGTAGCGCATGTTCAGGCCATAACGGCGCCGGATCTGCTTGCGCATGGCGACATCCACATCTTTCTGGATGCGGTCCACCTCGCTGCGAATCACGGCGTCCGCCTTGAAAAATGCGGTGAAGGCCTTCATGAGCCTGGCGTGGTAGCGTCGCCCTTTCTTGCAGTGGTCGAGCTTGTACCGTCGGGTGGTGTAGTAGCTGCTCAGCTTCCCCGTGAGCTTCTTCAGGATGAACGCCGCCCGACAGTAGCGTTTTCCGGCCTTCTCCAGGACCCGCAGTCGCGGGCGCTTCCGGCTCGCCCGCTTAATGCTCTTGCAGGCGGGCTTGGCCCTGACGTGCCCCAGGGAGATGCCCCGCTCTCGACACGTGGGCCCGGCCTTCTTGTCCCGCATGTTCGTCGTGTAGAACCGGTAGGAGTGCCTCACATTCTTAGACAGGATATTGAGCCCATAGATGTACGCCCCCATCTTCTTGAGGGTCTTCTTAGGGTTCCCCCGGCGCCGCGCCTCCGCGTCGCCAACCACCCCCACCCCCAGAGCCATAGCCAGTACCAAAACGATCGCTCCCGCCCGCCCCAAATCCTGCCTGATCAGTCGATTCCTCATGCCGTTGCTCCTCTTGTTCGATGTCGCGGATTCACTATTGGTGGGCAACTCCATTTGTCGCATGAGCCGAAAGGCTGGTCAAACGCACTCGACAATGACGCGCCTCCTCAATGCCGATGACCAAGGTAGCCGGGACAGGCCGGCGAGAAGTTGTGGTATCTATGAGTCCAGCGGGTGCACAGAACCCCTGCGGAGGTTACCAGGCATGACTGCGCGATGGATAATCGGGCTGGGGCTGCTCACGGTAGCGAGCGGAGGCGCTCCAGGGTGCTCTAAAAATGCGAGCACAAAAAAAAAGCCGCTAAAGAAGCCGTTCACCTGCGAGCGGTTCGAGCTACGGACCCAGCAGTGCAAAAAGCAGTTGCTCGCAGCCGTGAAGCAGCGCATGGAGTCTAGCGCCGCGGCCAAGGCCCCTGACGCGAAGCTGCAGTACAAGATGTTCGAGTACCGTCTGCTGAAGAATTTCCGCACCCGGAAGGCGACGAAGCTCTGCGAGCGCTACCGTCGAATGAGCCGCCGCGGGGACCGCAAGTACCTGGCGAACATGAAGGATTGCTATGGTCGAAAGGGGTGTCGGGCCTTTGCCCGCTGCTCTCTGTCGATCTGGTAGAAGCTGGTGCGCGCTGCGAGGCGTGGCGACTCAGGACGCGCGGCGACGACGAAGGCGACGGCGCCCCAACAGCAAGACCAGCAGCAGCCCCATCCACAGCGGCGCCCCGCCCGCGCCGGTGGTGCGACAGCTGCACCCCGAATCCGCGGCGCCGGGATCGGTGCCCCCCGCGTCGGGTTGCGCCGTGGCGCCGTCGGGCTGAGGTTGGGTCGCGCTGTCCGGTCCGGGTACCGCGGCGTCGAGCTGAGGTTGGGTGCCGCTGTCCGGTTCCGGGACTCCGGCGTCCGGCTGAGGCTGGGTGCTGCAGTTGTCCGCGGTCTTGGTGATCACGATGGAGTCGATGATCTGGTTGGTCTGCGGGTACGCCGCCCAGGTCTCTAAGGTCGCGGTCTCGTCATCGATGGACACGAGGATGTAGTGGTGATCGCCCGAGCACTCGGCGCGCCCGTCGGGGGTGCCACACAGAACGCCGGGAATGGTGAAGGCCCCGGCGCCGCCGGACACGTAGTACACCGTGCCGGTGGAGAAGTCGTTCGTGGGGCAGGGGTCGTTGGATCCGGGATTGCCTTGCGCGGAGCAGTTCGAAGGCTCCCAGCGCTCGTACCAGTGGTTGTGACTGGTGAAGACCGCGTCCACGTGGTGGGCGTCGATGACCGGAACGAACGCGGCGTTCTGGTCCTCTTCGTTGGGCTCGTGGCTGATGGAGAAGAACACCTCGTGGGTGTAGGTGGGCTTGTGATAGTAGACGAACTTCCACTTGCGCGGGTTCTGGGTGAGCACGTCGTCCATCCAGTCCGCCTGGTCCTGAAACGGGATCGCCCCCCCGCTGAACCCCTGGGTAGACAGGGAGATGAAGATGGCGTTGCCGTAGGTGAAGTAGTAGTAGTCCTCGGTCCCACTGCCGTAGGTGCCCCCGGAGCGTGGCAGGGCAAAGATCTGGTTGTAGTTGGCCGTGTCCCCTTCGCCCGGGCCGTTGTCGTGGTTGCCGATGCAGGGCATGAACGGGATGCCCGCGGCCACGGGCGAGGTCCAGCCCAGGAAGTCCACCCACTGACCGATGTCGTCGCCCTCGATCACCAGGTCCCCCCCGTTGATCACGAAGCCCGGTCCATGCTGCGCCGATTCGGCCAGGATCTGCGGCCAGTTCTCACCCCCACCGAAGGTCGGGTCCGGCCGGTTGTCACCCACGAACACGAAGCTGAAGACGCCACACAGCGGGTTCTGCACCGGCCCCGTGGTGAAGGACTTCTCCTGGGAGTAGCCGTCGGTGAGGTCACCGGCGATGTAGTAGTAGGTCGTGTCCGGCGTCAACCCGGTGAGCTCCACCTCATGGACAAAGCCCAGGGCGCCCGCGGCCGGCGCGGACACGCCGGTGACAGTGATCGTGTACAGCCCCGAGGAAGTGCCGCACTGCACCTCGGTAGTCGGGCTCCCCGCCGGCGTGTTCCACGCGACCGTCATGGAGGTGCTGGTGTCCCCCGTGTAGGACAGCCGCACGCTCGTCGGTGCCGCCAGAGCAGCGCCGCCGGGGCTCCACAGGACTGCGCATAACACTGCCGCTGCAAGGACCGGGACCGACCGCTCGCTCCGTGAGTTACCCTGGATACCTCTCATGGTGTTCACCTGTCTTCGCGTCTGAGACGATAAGGGACTTTGTGCATACTTTGGGCATTTGCTTAACTATGAGGGGGTGGGAGTTGGGGGTCAAGTGGTGAGGAACGGCAGCCTGAAGGGCTGTGAGGGGCTCTGGGGGTCCCGAGGGGGCCAAGTGACCGGGGTGGGGGAGGTCTCGGCGTGCCAAGATCAAATCCAGCCGCTCGCTGGTTAACACAACTCAGTGCGTGAGCACTTGGACCTCCTTTAGGGGGAGGTCAGTGGCTTCGGCCACGTCGACGGGACTCATTCCGCGTGCCAACAGCTTGCGGGCAGTTTGCAGTAGGGCATCATGGCGTCCCTTCTGTTCGCCCTCGCGGCGTCCCTTCTGTTCGCCCTCGCGGCGTCCCTTTTCTATCAGCTGCTCTCCAACGGTCATCGGAATCTCCTTGGCCTCGTCTCCAAAGGGCGCAAAGAACTCTTCCAGCGCATTGACGGAGACTTCATCGTTCACCGTCATCATGTATCTTACCAAGAGCTTGACGTTGTGCAAACCAGGATCTCCGAGGGAGAACTCGGCTTGGAAATCATCCACCCAGTCTGGCAGCAGGTCGAGCAGCTCCCGAAGCCGGCCGTACTTGAACAGCAGCAATGTCAGACTGGCGATCCCTTGTCCGATGATCTTTTCGTCGGGGAGGTGTGCTACCTCGTTCAGCATGAACTGGAGCTTGGGAAGGAAGGGCCTCAGTGCGTCTACTGCCGCGGGGTCCACCCCCTCCATGTCGAACAGCTCCCGCAGCTCGGTGGCCGCCGTCCAATCCTGCTCACCGTGGTACAGAACCAACGGCAGAATCGGCGGCAGCGACTTCTGCCCAGGATGCTCAATCAACCACTGATCCCACACCCGAAAGGCATATACGGCCATGCGGTAGGCCATCATGGAATCGTCGGTACTTTGATGCTCCCAGAGCACGTAAAGAAGGAGCTCTCGGCCTTTCCTTTCGGATTCTTGGCGCCATGGGATCCGGTACAGTAGGTCCGTGTGGCGCTCGGAGAGCGCCTCATCCACAAAGCTACCTGGCACGTGACTCGCTCTCGATAGATCCAGCGCCACAATGATTTCCGCCGGCAGAAAACTCTCGAAGTGAGTGACTGCATTCGCCGGCTCCGAAAAGACAGCTTTGAACAGTTTATCGTGCCCACCCATAACTATGCTCCTACCCATAGTTATCGGCGGATATGGCAACCGGTTGCTGGAATTCTTCGCCGCAGGGATTGGGTTTCAGGAAGGAGCGAATTAGCGACGGCTGATGAGCGCCTTAGATCATCAAGAATTTAGGCAGGGTGCGCAGGGACGCCGTAAACCAAAAACCCCGCCGTTGGGCAGGGTTCTTGATTTGCTCCCCAAAGGAGCAGTTACACCAACTATCTTTCTGGAGATTCGTCAGATTCTCAAACGATCTTTCTCAGAAAGAGTGTTTATTCTTCTATAGATAGAAAACCGAGCATTTGAGTAGGTGCGATATGGCACCCCATACGAAAATGCTGACCATCGCTGGTTTACACAACTCAGTGCGTGAGCGCCTGGACCTCTTCCAACGGCAGCGCGGTGGCCTCAGCAACTTCAGCAGGGGCCATTCCACGCGCAAGGAGTCGGCGGGCTGTCTGCAACAAGGCTTCACGCCCTTCCTGCAGGCCCTTCTGCAGACCTTCCTTGAGGCCTTCTTCTCGCAACTGTTGCCCAATCGACATCGGTAGCTCCTTGACGTCCTCACCCAGGGGCGCCAGAAAATCCATCAGCGCGGCCTCGGTGACGTGATCGTTCACCTGTAACATGTATTGTACGAACAACCTCAGGATACGCAACCCAGGCATGTCCTGATCCGCGACCGCCCGGAGACCGTCCTGCCAGGCTCGCAGATACTCGAGCATGTCCGGGTGGCGTCCCCATTTGAACAACAGCAACGTCTGCTGCACCACCGGCACCCTGGGGAGCATCTCATCGGGCACCTTCCCGAGCTCGTTTACCAGGATCCGCAGATTGGGCAGATACGGCCGCAGAGCGTCCACAGCCGAGGGCTCAACTCCCTCCAGGTCGAGCAACTCCTGCAACTCGGTTGCGGCGGTCCAGCCCTGCTCGCCGTGGTACAGCACCAGGGGCAGGATGGGCGGCAGAAGCCTTCGGTCTGGATGCTTCCGCATCCAACGATCCCAAATCCGAACCGAGTAGGCTGCCATTCGGAAGGTCATCTTCCAGTCGACGCTAGACTGGTGCTCGAACAGGACGTATACCAGCACCCTCCGGACATCGTCACCAGCCTGATGCTGCCATGGAACGCTGTACAGCAGGTCCGTGTGGCGCTCGGAGAATGCCTCGTCCACGAAGCTGCCCGGGACAAGCCGCGCTCGGCCCATGTCCAGCGTCGTTGTGAGCTCCGCTGGCAAGAACCTCTCGAAGTGCGCAATGGCATTCGCCGGCTCCGAGAACACGGCCTTGAAGAGTTTGTCGTGGCTGCCCATAACCGATTTGTCGCATGGCCCGATCCACCGGTCAAGCTGTGGTAGAAGACGCACGCCATGCTTCGAGTTCTTCAATCCCACCTGCTGCCGCCGATACCGGCGCTGAGCCTCACAGACGTGCTGTCTGCGGCGTTCGACTTCCCAGACCGGGGACGAGCCCACTGCCAGTCCTTGCTGCGCGCTGTTCGCCGCTGGACGCGTCCTGTACGCCCGCACGCCGGGCTCACCATTACCACCGGCTCGCGGCGTAGCCCGCGTCGGTGACGCTAGACGTCCGGTTGCTGCTCATCGGCGGCGAGGGCCAGGTGCGCGTTCCGCACATGGATCCGCTGATTCTCAACCACCGCAGTTCTGGTTTGTCGCCTCTCGAACTCATCAAGTCACCTGGTTTTCGCCTCCGGCTGTCAAAAAGCGCTGATTCGAATCCTCAATGACGCGCTTCCTTTGCGCCGACGTGCAAGGTAGCCAGCACAAGCCCTTTTTTCCCCTTTTCGTCCCCTTTATCCGCACTGATAGCGCCGCCTCACCAGCATCCAGACCAGGCCCAGCACAAAAAACACCAGGGGTGCCGCGGGGTCTCCCCCGGTGGATGTGCAACTGCAACCGCCCGGAGAAACGCTCGGCGGTGTCTCGCAGCGGTTGCTGCGACAGATCAGCGGGGCGGGGCAGTCAGTGTCGACCGTGCAGTCGGTGCCCACGCAGCTCCCGCCATCGCACTCATGGCCCGCCACGCAGTCAGTACCGGAGATGCACGAGGTGGCGCATATGTCCCCGTTGCACAGGTAGGGCGCGCAGGAGATCGTCTCGCTGGGCGGGCACGTGCCGGCGCCATCGCACGCCGTGACCAGGGTGGCCATGCCCGCCTCGCACCCCAGGGCCCGGCAGGGGCTGTCCTCGCCGGGGTACGTGCAGCCACTGCGAAGGGAGCCGTTACACTCCCCACCGCACACCGATCCGTCGTCAACACAGGCAGGACGAGCGCCATGAGGCGCGCCCTCGATGGCGACACAGGAGCCCAACGAACCGGCGGAATCACAGGCTTCGCACTGCCCGTCGCAGGCCGCATCACAGCACACGCCGTCGATGCACACGTCGCTGCCGCAATCCGATCCCGCTCCGCATGGCTCACCCAGCTCACGCGTGCACATGTCGTCGCCGGCGCAGACACTGGGGCATCCTGTGGTGCAGACACACTCATGAATGTTGCGATACAGCTCAAAGCCCGAGAGGTGGGCGGAGGCGCAATCCACGACACAGCCCTGGGTCAGACACGCGTTGATACAGCTCACGTACGCGTCGCACTCAGCGTCCGCGAAACAGGAATTCACATGCCCGGCGCAGGCACCAGCCCCCGAAGTGGCGCCGGTGAAACATTCGTCGCAGGTCATGGTGATGGGCGTGCCATTAATGAAGGGCAGGATGAACGAGTCGTACACCGCCGAGACGCGCCCGCTCAAGCCGTACTGGGTACAACTCTCTTCACCGCCGAAGATCACCCCCACCACGCGCTCGGCTCCGGCCACAGTCAGGGCGGCCCCGCCGCTGTCGCCGGTGCAGGGGCCGGAGTTGGGCTGGAGGTAGTCGAAGTAGGACACGGCGAGGGAGTTTATGGTGTTGATCGTCTCGTGCCGCTCGCTGGTGTAGCCGCTGGGATACCAGGTGATTCCGTATCCCACATGGCGCACCTGGGTTCCCACGGCCAGGTTGTCCTCGGCTGGGGTCATGGCCGGGATCACCGGCGTGGCCGCCGTGGCTCCAGTGATCCGCACCACCGCGATATCGTACAGCCCGCCCTGTCCGCTGTAGGCCGGATGGTACGCATAGTCCGCCACCGGATAGGTGACCGTGGGGCTGCTGTAGTCGTCCCCTTGGGCCACGGACTGGGGGGCACTGGGCGTCACGCAGTGCGCCGCGGTGAGTACCCAGGCGTTGGCGCCATCCCGATGAATGATGGTCCCGCTGCACGCACCAATGCCCAATAAGACGGCCACCACCGCATCGTGGGTGGTGTCCAGGTTGCCATTGATGATGGGCGCCGTGACGGATTGATGCTTGGGCTCGGAGGAATCGCCGGCTTGACAACTAACGGCCAGCAATCCCAGGCAGACCAGAAATTGCCGATAGAGCCAAGTCACATTCAACTGATTCTTCCTGCTTCCAGATCATCATGGACAGCCGCACGCGCAGGCTCGCTGAACACGGCCTTAAACAACTTGTCATGCGGGTTATGAGGCATGCCCCAGGTTGTGGCATGGGCGCCCCTAGAGGTCAACGCCTTCAGCGCCGGTGGGCCCCTTGGGGGGACTACCGGCGGGCCCGTCTTCAGGGCTCGGAACCTGATTTGAGGTAAACGGTGTGGCGATAGTCAGCGTGGTCCGCATAGTCGCGGGGCCATGCTGAAAAAACAGATATCGCGCAGACGATGTACGGAGTGTCGTCGATGGTACCGGCCATCGGCGCGAAGCGCCCACAGCCAGAAGACATGCGGGAGGGTGGGGTGTCGCCGCCAGCGCCGTACACGCATGGAGCGCCGGCGCCGTGAAGAGAATTTGCAAGACAGCCGCGTTGGTGAGCGTGAACGCCAACGCGAATGCCGTTGGCGTCGGCGTCTGGCGGGACCGTCGCCACCCGTTGAGCGGTCGTCGGACGGGACATTACCGGAGAGGGGAAGTGGAGGCGCGCAGGGGATGTCACTGTCCGCCTTCGGCCCAGAAGCAGATGAAATCATGCAGGTAATCCTGAAAAACTGGAACACGGTGTCCCAGCGACTGGAGCCTGTGTCACTGGCTGACTTCAAGCTCCAGTTGTTTGAAGTCTTGAATGAAAGAGGCCAATTCGTGGGACAAAAGGGACAAGAATCCCCCCATGTCACTGACCGGCTAGATTTTGTAACCACTTGGAAACAAGAGGAAAAGAACCTTCTTTTTGGGACAGGGTGTCACTGGCCTGCAGTGACCGAGGACGCAAAATTTGAAACATAGGGTGCCTCACGAGCAGCACCGCCTGGCTGACCGGGCAGTGCACGGAGGTGTCCCATGTTTCTGCGGCGAGTCTGTCATTTTGGTTTCGCAGCACCCGGCGATCTGGGTGCACCATGAGCCGCCGTCGGCCGAAGTCGCCGCGGATCGTGGTGCCTCATCCCGAGCGTGTGCGCGCCCTTGGCGCGGCGGCCGGCTTCGGCTGGCTCGATGCACGTCTCATACGCGACGGCTGGCTGGAGGTGCTCACTGCCGAGGACCTGGCCGTCTACGCCTTTTTGTGCCTGGTCGCTGACCGTCATGGAGTGAGCTGGTACCGGCAGGATCGGATCCGCACGGCGCTGGCGTTGGAAGAGCAGGTCGTGTGGCGGGCCCTGGGCCGACTCGAAGCGCTCGGCCTGGTGGCCTACCAGCCGTTTTCCATTCATGCGAGCGAGGGCTTTCGACAGGTGCTCGCGGTGGACCCACGAGGGCCCCGCCTCGACCTGCTCCTGGCTGGAGACGAGCCATGAGCGGGGCTGGCTGTACGCGTGAGCCGACGTCCCCGCCGCCCTCCGATGCCGAGGGCAGTCCACGGCTTGAGTGGGTCAGAGTGAAAAGTTTGCGCACGAGCCTGGCCGAGCTACGCGGCGGCCGCCGTCCCCGGATCCCCCAGGAGCCGTCACTGGGTCCGCTACCGCTGCGCGTGGTGCCCGTCGAAGACGGGGCCTATGAGCTGATCGACGGCTTTAAGCGGTTGGCGCATTGGCGCCGGCTGGGTCTCGATCGCGTGCCGGTGCTTGTCGAGGCACCGCGCTCGGTCGCCGAGCGGATGGTGGCTCTGCTCGAGGCCAATCGTCCGCCCCGCACGCTGTCACCCATGGACGAGGCACGGGTGGTCTGGGCGCTACGACACGAGCAGAAGCTGGGACCCAAGACCATCGCCAAGGCCTGCGGTCGCAAGCCTCGCTGGGTCCTGATGCGGCTCACCCTGGCCGAGCAGCTATGCGAGCCGTTACAGCGCAAGATCGACGAGGGAGGGCTCGGCGTGACGCTGGCCCACGCGCTGTGCGGCCTCAGTGCCGAGGAGCAGCAGGCTGTGGCCGCGGCGGTGGAACGTCACGGGCTCAAGGCCTCCGAGGCCCAGATGCTGCTCGGCGCTTATCGACTGGCCGAGAGCCCGACTGAGCGGCGCCAACTCCTCGACGCACCTGAAGGCGTCGTACGACCGACGAATCGCAGCGTGTCGCCCGTCGGAGCGCTCGCCACACGCTTGGAGGCCCGGCTCGCCCGGGCGCGCGAAGCGCTACAGGTCCTGGCCGACTTCCAGCTTCCCGACGAGGGCCTGAATCCGGCCGAGCGGCGCCGCCTCGAAGCCGACGAGCGGGGCACCCTGCTGCAGTGCTTACACACCGCCCAGTCGGTCGCTACAGAGCGCCTGGGCTTCACACCACTACGAATGGAGGATCAAGATGACCACATTGACCAAGACCCCCAGCCCAACGCTTGCGTCGCTGGCCCCAACTTCGCTCCGGACGGACGAGACATCACCACCGACGCCTTCGGCGGCGGCTCTGCCGCCGAAGGCACCAGAGCCGGAGCCGATGGCTGCGGTCCTGCCGGCGCCGATGACAGAGGTAGAGGGTCAGCGACAGGACAATCTCAGCCCACACCAGATGAAGGAGATCGTGCGGCTACACAAGATGAAGCTCGGCACGCGCAAGATCGCCCTGAAGGTCGGCGTGGGTCGCAAGGTGGTCCGCAACCTGCTTCAGAGGCTCGGACATCTCGAGCCACCGGCTCGGGCGACGGCGACCTCGGCTTCCGCCCCGGCGAGCAAGCTCGACCCCTTCGTCGACCTGATCCGGGAGAAGGTGAAAAAGAACCTCACCAACGCCCGCATCCTGCGCGAGATCAAAGCGCAGGGTTACCGGGGCGGCCTGAGCATCCTGGCCGACTACACCCGCACCCTGCGGGTGCAGCCGCCCCCAGCGAAGAAAGTCTGGCGCCGCTTCGAGACCGCACCGGGTGAGGAGATGCAATTCGACTGGTCTCCATATCGCGTCCCCATCGGCGGCAGGCTCAGGGTGGTCCATGCCTTCGCCGCCATCCTGGGCTTCTCGCGCAAGGTCCATGTGCGCTTCTATCCCGACGAGCGCGAGTCCACCTTGCTTGAAGCTCACGTCTACGCCTTCGAGGACTTCGGCGGCGTCACCCGACGCGGTGTCTATGACCGGATGAGCACCGTGGTCCTGGGCACCATCGGCAAAGACCGCAAACCTCTTTGGCACCCGACCTTCCGCGACTTCACCGGCTACTACGGCTACGAGCCCTACCTGTGCAAGGTCGCCGACCCCGATCGCAAGGGTAAGGACGAGCGGGTCTTTCTCTACCTCGAAAGAGACTTTATCCGCGGCGCCGAGTTTGACTCCTTCGAAGACCTCAACGCCAAGGTGCGGCTCTGGCTCGACGAGGTGGCCAATTGCCGTGTGCATGGCACCACCCGCAAGGTCCCCGACGAGGCCTGGGCGCAGGAGCGCCCCTTCCTCATCGCGTTGCCCGAGTCGCGCTACCCCGCTTACGACGAACAGCTCCGCAAGGTCGGCCCCGACTCCGTCGTCTCGGTGCGCGGTACCCCCTACACTGTCCCGGCGAAGCTCGCTCACCAGAACGTCTACGTCCACCTGTACTCCGACCACTTCGACGTCTGTGACCCCAAGGGCGAGGTCGCCTTCTCCCGCCGCTACGTGTCCGACGCCGAGCGCGGGCGGCTCGTCATCGACCCCATGCACTACGAATCCGTCCGCCGGCGTGGCCCTTTGCCCGGCGGCTCGGTGACCGCCCTCGAAGACGCCTTGCTCACCCGCTTCCCCGGCCTCGACGACCTGTGCGCCGGTATCCGCCTACGCATGAAATCTCTCGCCCACGTCCATCTGCGCGCCCTGTGGCGCCTCGCAGACCGCTACGGCGACAAGGCATTCGCCGAGGTCGCCGCCCGTGCCCAGGCCTACCGCCGCTTCGACGCTCAGACCGTGCGCCGCATCCTCGAGCGTGATCATCCCCTGCCCGACGAAGAGCCCGAAGCGCCCCTCACCGCCGCCGCCCGCGTCCTGATGGCCCTGGGCAACGTGGACGGTGGCTCTCTCGACGATTACGCCCACCTCGATACCGACGAGGTGACCACCGACGACACCGACGACACCGACACCGACGACAGCAGTCGCTCATGAGGACGACCATGGCACGAAAGAAAAAGACCACAGGCAAGACGCGCCCCGATCCATTCGAGGAGCTCACCGCACTTGCCCACGCCCTTAACCTCACCGCCCTGCGCGACCAACTCCCGACACTCATCGCCCAGGCCGAAGAAAATGGCGACTCCTACTCCGACTTCACCCTCGACCTGCTGCGCCATGAGCACAACACCCGCCAGAGTCGCCGCCTCACCCGAAACCTCAAACGCTCCGGGCTCCCCTTGGTCGTCGAAGGCCTCGACGGCTTTGACTTCTCCGTGCGCCCCAAACTCGAGGCTCGCGTCGTCAAAGAGCTGCTGCACTGCCGATGGGTCGCCGAGCACCGCAACATCATCTGCGTCGGCAAACCCGGCCGCGGGAAGACCCGCGTCCTCGACGCCTTCGCCAAGGCCGCCTGCCTCGAGGGCTACACCGTGCGCAAGGTCATCACCGCCGAGATGCTCGAAGAGCTCCACGGCTCCCTCATCGACAACACCTACAAGCGCACCTTCCAACGTTTCGACAAACCCGACGTGCTCTATTGCGACGAGTTTGGATACGCCCCTTTCGACGCCGACGCTACCAAGTACCTCTTTCGCCTCGTCTCATCACGCCATCAGACTCGCTCCATCATCCTGGCCGCCAATACCGGCTTTGCTGGCTGGAAGCGTTTCTTTCCCTCCGAGGCCCAAGCGGTAGCCACCGTCGACCGCCTCATCGACAACGCCACCATCCTACGCTTCTCAGGAAAGGGTTTCCGCAAGCCCAAAGAGGTCATCGGAGAAGCCGTCGACTAACGCCTCCACCTGCACCATCCCCCCAACTCCCCCCGCTCCGTTTTCAACAGCCTGACCCAGAAGCAATCCCCCCCCGGCCCCCCCCCTGGGGAACCAAGACCAACCTCAGCTTCGCTTCGAGGGGAACCAGGGAACCAGGTGGGCCCTACCGGGCCGTCGAACCGGCGGCGGAACCACCGGTGGTGAAGACGCGCCTCCGGCCGAGATCCAAGCTTCCATGCGACAACCCGCTGCCCAGTTCATAGCCACTGGCCGGCCTTTTTTCACACGGCTTCTTTCGAGATCGAGCAGCATCGAGTGATATGTTACGTCGAACCAGTCGTCGAACACATCAATGGTTCGACGACTGGGCCAGAGGGCCGGATCGGTGAACCAGGCGGCCAACTCGTTCTCGAAGATCTCCTCTTTGAACGACGTGAAGTACTCGTCGGTATCCTCCAACATATCGAATTCTCGGAAGAGATAGACGTGGCTGTCGTCGTTCACATGCTCCAGGTCGGATCTGTCCGAGCTCCCCATGGAGCGCTCCACCTCGTTGATCCAATCAACGAAGGGTTGCTTCGCACGCACGAAAGCAGCCTGTCGGTTGATCGCCTTCATCGAATCTCCGCGGCACCCACGACACCCGCTGCACCCACTGCACCATGCCACGCCCCATGACCGTGAACGGCCCTCACTGACGCTGAGCGCTTGAAACACCGAAGACCGTGATCGACAATCGACGGATGCACACCATCCCACCCGCTCTGCAGTTCCTGCTGCTCACCTTCGCAGGCTGGGCCAACCGGCGGCAGCAGAAGGTCATCGACTACCTGCTCGAAGAGAACCGCGTCCTCCGACAGCAGCTCGGTGGCGGTGGACGCCGCCTCCGGCTGACAGACACCCAGCGCCGCCGCCTGGCGGCCAAGGGCAAGCTCCTGGGCCGCAAGCTCCTTCGCAAGTTCGCAGGCATCGTCACCCCAGACACAATCCTGCGCTGGCACAGAAAGCTCATCGCCCAGAAGTACGACAGCTCTGGCAGACGCGGACCGGGCCGACCTCGCACTGCGGAGGATATCGAACAGCTGGTCATCACGATGGCCAACGACAACCCCTCCTGGGGCTACACAAGGCTCCGCGGCGTCCTTCGAAACCTCGGTCACGAGATCGGCCGCACCACCATCCAGCGCATCCTGAACGACGCCGGCATCGTGCCGGCACCTGAGCGTGGCGGAAAGACACCGTGGAAAACGTTCCTCAAGGCCCACTGGGAGGCCCTCGCAGCGACGGACTTCTTCACCGTCGAGGTGCTGACGCTGCACGGCTTGGTCCGCTACCACGTGCTGTTCGTCATCGAGCTCTCCACCCGCAAGGTCGAGATCGCCGGAATCACGGTGAACCCGACAGGAGCGTGGATGAAGCAAGTCGCTCGAAACCTCATTGACGAGGTCGACGGTTTCCTGCGTGACAAGCGCTACCTGATCCTCGACCGCGACCCTTTGTTCACCGATGCTTTCAAGCATCTGCTCGCCGAAAGCGGCGTGAAGCTGGTGCGGCTTCCACGCAAGAGCCCCAACCTGAATGCCTTCGCCGAAAGATTTGTGCTCTCCATAAAATCCGAATGTTTGAATCGGATGGTCATCCTCGGCGAGAGACACCTTCGCGCTGCCGTCCAGGATTTCGTGGAGCACTATCACGCCGAGAGGAACCATCAAGGCCTGGACAACGAGCTCATCGCGCCGGCAGCGGATGAGCTCGAAAATGAAGGCCCGGTTCGGTGCCGTGAACGACAAGGAGGAGTGCTGAAGTACTACTACCGCGACGCCGCCTGATCTGGTTGGTGTCGCTCGGAATTGGTAGCCGAGCGTCGGGACCAGTGTGCCCAATTCAACGCTTTCGGCGTTGCCAGCCACTCTCGTCGCGTGGTCCGAGCCGATATCGCACCGCCGAACCTCGATCCAATTCTGGATCTCGGTTCCGGTGCAGGCTATATCGAGGACCGTTCTCACGCTGGAATCACCTCGGCTTAGTTTTCGTACAGCACGGGATACCGCGCACCCGCGGTTCCTCCTCGCGGACCACGACCTTGGATGAGAGAAGTTGCTGAGTCACAGGCTGTCTCCTTGGAGGTGCTCGGCACCAATTCCGACGGTGTCCACGGCCTTGGTCCGGGAAAGCGGTTGCCCCTCATCGAGGTCAAAGCCACGTACGACCAGACCGCAGGTGAAAGCCCTGAGGTCGTCTGGACCGTCGAGGCTTGTGCGGAACTCACCGTCCGGATCCATCTCCCAGCGAGCCGACCCGACGGCTGCGTGGTCCGGGTCCCGAGGCATGGAGAGCCAGTGGTTGCGGGACAGGAAGGTCCCCATGGCTGCCATGATATTGAGCAGCTCGACCGCGCTTCGCGAGCTGGCCGTGATGGTGAAGCGTAGGTCTACGGTGTAGGTCGGACCGTGCTGGACGATCTCCGGACCGGTCGGGCCCGGGGCTTCGGTTTCGCTGCCTTTGTTAAGGGAGTAGAAGCGATTGCTTGTCACCCGCGGGCCGGTGAGCACCAGTGACGGCAGCTCCGCGACGGTCACGAGCTCCAGGTCCCCAGTTTCGTCGTCTCGGTAGTCCACCGCAGCGGTGAAGCTGACGTTGCCGAGCACCTGCAGTCTGAGCATCTGCAGCAGAGTCCGTACGAGCCGGGTGAGGTCGGACTGCGGCGCCAGGCGGGGGCGCTTGAACGTGTAGGCGTCCGGCAGCACGGCCTGCTCGCCCGGAATGGGGGCTCCCGCCAGGTCCAGATTCTGCAGAGTGACGTCCACCAATGCCGGCGCATGGGCCGGAATGCGGACGTCGGCTACGGAGCCACCGCCGCCTGGCCAGATAACGAGCACCGCGGCGGCTTGGTCTCCGAACATGACCGAGAGCCGGTCGGCGAATCCGGTGCCGGTGATCCGCACGAGGTCGCCACCTGCCGTGGGGCCGACTGCCGGCGTGATGCTGGTAAGCGTGGGTACGGTCATGGCTAGACTCCGAGGTTGAGCAGGCGCGCCACTCGCTGGAGGAATCGCTTCTGTGCGCCCTTGGCGAATTTCCGAAATGCCGGGCGCATGAACGGCCGGGCGGGGACCTTCACGACCACCACACCCCTGCCAGAGGAATTACCTTTGCCTTCTTCTCCGGCCGTTTTGAGCAGCGCGAACATGAACTTCCGCATGGCATCCGACATGGGGATCACGATGGGGTCGGAGCCAAACTCCTGAACCTGGGCCACGTTGACCATGGACTTGCCGTCTTTGCCCCGGGCCTTGCGCAGCACACCGACGAAGGCCTCGGTGCCGCGGACGATCGCCGAGATGGAGTTGCGCAAATCTGCCCGGACCATGAGCGCCTTGCTGCCGCCAAAGCCCCGCAGCTTGCGGGCGGCCAGGGTGAGCGGGGCAGGGGGCGCGATATCCTCGCCGCCGGGGGCCTGCTTCGTGATGCCCTGGACGATCTCCGTGCGGAGCAGCTGGGCTTCCTGCTTCACGGCGGTGGTGATGGCGCGCTCGATCTTGAGCGGAGCCGCTGCCAGCAGGCGCCGGGCACGCGCCCAGTCACCGGTGCGTTGAACAGTCATGGATCAGCGTCTCCTGGTGGCTTGCTGGCGGTCCTCGAAGGTGACCATCAGCAGGTTTCTGCGCGGCCTGGCGCGGTTGAGCCCGAAGCCCGTGGATTGGGTCTCGGTGACGAAGAGCCCAGGCGGTTCGCGGAAGGCCTGCACCAGCTCGCCCCGGCGGTCGTGGAGCGCTCCCAATCGATCCCCTGCCTGGATGAGCGGTACACCGGTGTCGGTGTCCACCAGGCCTAGGCGTTCCAGGTCTCGGAAGTGGAGCACCAGCTCGAGGGTTCTGTTGGGCGCGTTGCCAGCGGGCAGCATGCGCAGCTCGTCTGCTACCTCTGGCTCCACCTGACACGGTATGCGGATGGGGCGGTGTTCGAGCCGGACGGGCTCACCGACTCCGTCATCGTCCGAGTCCACCAGCGCAGGCTCTCGAAAGTCCGAGTCGTACCCGCTGTGCAAGGGCCCTGGGCCGTCGGGGTCGGTCTGGGAGATTTGCGCGGCGTCGAGCCGGTAGATCTGGGCCTGGAACTTGAAGATCAGCCGTCCCCGCATCAGGCTGCTCCCAGTCCAGCCGGTCGGCGATGGCGCAGCAGGATGCGGTCGATTTCGGGGTCGCCCGTGAGCGGTCCAGGGTCGCCGGGACGGTCCAGCGTGTAGCTCTGGTCCCGGGTCTTCTCCGCGATGATGCGCCAACGGTCGCGGGCCTCGGCAGCGTCGTCGGCGTCCCCCATGAGCGGGAGCCACCGCAGCACGAGCAGGACGCAGGCACGGCGGATGGCCAGCGGCGTGCGCCCGGTGAGCGTGCCGTTGTCCTCGGTGTAGCCCCAAGTTCCCCGGACTACGACGTTGGCCGTGCCCCGCCCGAAGCGGCGTCCCCCAAGGAGCGTGAGGCGCGGGGCATCGAACCCAGGCTCCACGGGCGCCCCAACGACCAGCAGGCGGCCGGCGTCCCTTGGGAGCCTCGCGCCGTCCACGGTCAGCCGGGTGACGCGGATAGGCGGGGCAGGGGGCTCGACGCTCGGCGTGCCCCGGCCGTCGAGGCGGTAGGTGGCCACCCGCGGCTCGAAGAACCATCCGGTGGCCTGGTCCACTGCCGCACTGGCCTCCTCGATGAGTCCGGTGAGGCGGTGGGCCGAGGCCTGCGCTTCGGTCACACCCTCGGCGCGCAGGTCATTTACCGTGGCGTACATCCCTAGCTCGACCCCTTGCGGCCGCGCTTACCTGCGCCCTTGGTCGCGGTGGCGCTGCTGTCGCCGGCGTCCTCTGCTCGCGGCTCGCGGGCCACTGCCGGGCGCGCGCGGTCCGCCGGCCGAGCGGGCTTGGTCGCCTCTGCCTCCTGCTCGTCGAGCGCCTTGGCTTCGGCCTCGGTGCACACGTCGAAGGCCAGGGGCGAGTGCGGATCGTGGGCGTGCTGGTGCACGGTGCGCAGGTATTCGCCCACCTCCGCTCTCACCTGATACCAACCCTTACCCGTCTCGAAACGGATGCCTCGGTATACGAACCGGCGCAGCACGTGGCCACGGTGCGGGTCGCGGGGTTTGATTCGAACAAGCAAACTGTCCATGTCGACTCCTTGAAGTATCTGGAAACCGAGCTGCATTCGGAGCGGATTCATGTCGAAGAAAACCAGTCGCTTAGACGGTAATCTGGATGGCCTTGACGGCTCCCTCCTCCTCCGTGAATTTCACGTCTGCCTCCAGGGTCACCACGATGGCCAGGGCGCGTTTGCGGATGGACCGCTCCCACTCGATGCGGATCTTGCGGCGCACACCGACGACGATGTTCTTGGGGTGGGTGAGGATCACCACGGTCTGGTCCTGCTGGGGCCCGAGTTCCTCGGGGAACAGCGGCACTGGGACCACGGGCACGCCGGCCGCCAGGATAGGCTTGTCGGTCTCCAGGTAGACATCGCCGAGCGCGGACTCCCGCTGGGCCCGGAATCGCCGCAGGTTGGCCTCGGCATCCGAGGAGGTGTAGAAGCGCAGCTGCCGCTTGTTCTTGCGGTATCGCGACGGCAGCGCCTTCATCATGTCGTGGAACAGGTCGTCGTCCACGGGCCCACCCGCGGCGTCGACGACGTTGGACTGGGCCTGCACCAGGAGCCCATCGAACTGGGCCAGGAAGGGATCGGCCGAGGTCTGGTCGCCGTTGATGACCACCTCCTCCAGGTCGCGGCCCACCGCCGGCCCCAGCAGCTGCATGATGGTCTGGCGCAGGTCCCCCTGCTCGATGTTTTCTTCGAGGACCTGGTCGGACAGGTCCACCTCGCCCATGAATTCCTTGGCGTCCAGGCTGACCTTGGTGATGTCAGGCACCGTGCGGTCGCCCGGCGCCAGCTCGGTCAGCTCCTGGGCGGCCCGGAGCACGCGGCTGCCGAAGGCGATCTGGTCGATCTCCTCCCGGGCGCGGTTCATGGGCCGATAGGTGACCTGAGCGAGCAGCACCGAGTCGGTGGTGGTCAGGCGCATGAACTTCTTGGACTGCAGCGGGTGCAGCAGACCACCGTTGGTCACCAGGTGAGCCAGCGCGAAGTCGGCCTTCTCCAGGATGGTTCTGTTGTCGATATGACTCATATTCTTTGCCTTTCTTCGGCGCCTACAGGTCGTGGAAGGAGACGGACTTATCGACACTGTCGCGGTCCACTGGCTGGTTGAGATCCAGGGGCCAGCCGGCGGCGGCGCCACTGGAGCTCGATCTGCCCTCATCGGTGGGCTGGCTGGCAGGGAGACCGAATCGCTTCTCCAACCGGCTCACACGCTGCTGCTGCTCTTTGACTGTGCTGGCGAGCGCCTGCAGGGCGGTCACCACCTGAGCGAGCTGCTCGGTAATTTTTTTGGCGCCAGCCGAATCACCGGAGCCCTTGCCGCCAGCACCATCCGAGCTCCCGGGGGTGCTGGGTGACGCCTGCTGGTCGGCCTTGGCGGTCGGGGCCGGTGCAGTCGACTTCGGCGTCACTGCCGCGTTGACCCGCTGCAAAGTGGACCGGATGGCGCCAATCGTCGTGGCCAGCTTGTCGTCGGCAGGCTTCGGCGTGGGGGAGGGCGTGCTCTCGGGTGTCGCCTGGGCCCCGCTGGCAGGCTTCACGGCGGCCGGCGCCCCCACAGTCTCGGCCAGGGCATCGGCCGCCAGTCCCAGCTCCGCCGCCAACTCGACCAGACGCGGGCTGGTCCCATCGGAGCCTTGCTCGCCCAGCAACTCCACAGCCTCGGTCAGCCCTTCGAGCGCGGCCACCGCCACCGCCAGGGTATTCCCTTCGGCCTGGGCGCCAGCAGTACCATCCCCCGAAGGAGCTGGTCCATCATGGGTGCCCTCGCTACCCGAAGAGGTGTTGATATCGGTCTCGGTCGGCGTGGACTCGCTGTTCGTATCGTCCATCTCGTCACTCCTTTTCACGATGAGAAAGCGGCGCTTGTTCGCCGCCCGATCTACGAGGGACACCTCCTCGACCACCATCTCGAGCAGACGGGTAACCTTGTCGGTGCTGGTAGGCTTCGGCATCAGCCAGCCTCCTGGATATCGGCCGGCGTCTCAGTGCCAGCTGCAGACTCAGGGGCCCGACGGGCTGAGCCCCCGATCGAAAAGCCACTGAGCGCTCCGTCCTTGATCTGCCCCCACAGCACGTCGGACAGGATGCGCACCGCGAACAACCACGTGCCTTGGCGGACCTGGATATCGCCAATTTGAAGGTCCACCGGCGCCAGGTAGCTCTCCAGGATCCGCACTTGCCCGTTGACCTGGAGCCGGTGCATCAGACCCAGCCCGCCGAACTCCTCCATGAACCGATGCGCGGCCTGCCGTATCTCCTCGACCGAGTAGATATCCCCCTGGGCGTCCACCACCTCTGGCTCAAGCACGATTCCCAGAACGTAGCGTTCATCGTCGGGATCAATTCCTTTGATGATCGGGATTTGCTTGGTGAACTGCGCCAACTCAACAGGCGTTGGCTGCGGATCTGACGCGGCGACGGCCTGCCCAGGCTCGGGGATCCACTCCGATAGCTCCAGGCTGTCGTCATCGCCAAGACCCTTTTTCACCGCCGGGAAATTGGTCGCGATGATCTGGACCAGCATCTTGGGCCCGCCCACACCGCGCATGGCGCGGATGGTCCTCGGAGTCCGAAATTGCTTGATGTCGTACCCCCCACCCTTGAGCAGCCCGGGGAGCTTGCCCCGCACGCCGTAGGTGACGAGCCACTTGCCCTTGAGCGATTTGAGCAGGCTGTAGAAGCGCTCCTCATCGAAGTCCGACTCGCCGACCTTCACGTTGTGGCCGGCGTAGGGCGGGTCCAGGAAGAACAGCGTGTCCGGGCCGTCGAACTGGCGGATCACCTTCTCAAAGTCGCTGTTGAATACCTGGACCTTCTGCAGTCTGGGGCCGAACTTCTCCAGCCGTTGGATCGTCTTGGCGGTCGTACCCTTGGCTGCCGGGCTGAAGCTGCGGCTGCGGAGCCGCCCGTAGGAAAAATGCGAGACGTACAAAAACCGATACAGTCGGTCCACGTCGTTCTGTGGCTTGGAGTCGTACAGCCGTTTGAAGGTAGTCTCGTCTCCCACCCAGGACTTGCGCCGCAGCCGGGCGAGGTCCTTCTTTGACAGCCTCTTGATGAGGCGATAGGCACCGGCGATCTCCGGGTCCAGGTCGTTGATGACCTCCACTGGCGACGGCTCCTTCTCGAACATCACCGCGGCGCTGCCGGCGAAGGCCTCCACGTAGGTCTTGTGAGGCGGCAGCATGGCCACCAGCCTCTTGGCGAGGCGCTTCTTCCCAGCCGGTGAGCTGAAGATGGTCTTTTGCACCGCCGTTGGAGTGACTGTGGAGATGACCTCGCGCGCTCTCACAAGAGCCTTCGAGACCCGGTGGGATAGATCGGAGCTGGGATTCAACAAGTCGTTTACAACGCCTCCTAGTATCCCAAAGGCGATTTCCCCAAAACGGGGACAGACTTTCTGCAGTCCGAGTGAAAATAGTTGGAGTGAGTGGGACCGGAGGGCACGATCGTGACCGCGGGGCGATGGACATGCCTCTCAGGTGATACCGAGGACAACCGATCTACAAAGGGCATGAGCCGGCGGCATGCTGGCACCAAGGTCGGAGAGTTCGCGCTCGCCCAGGCCCCGACTGAACTCACCCCTGTCGTCCTTGGTGCCCAACGCGGAGCGGGTGACGTCGGCGATTGTGGTTCTTTGTTCGCCGCGGTCTACGTAGAGGGATTTGATTCCAGTCCCGGAGTCGTATGTCTCTCTGACCCAGGGCTGGATGTCCTTCACTCGGTCGGGCTCTGCCTCGAGACGCTCGAAGAGCTGCAGCCCGCGGCGCACCGAGAACTCCTTGCCATGTAGAAAGCGGCACACCTCCGTGGTGTGTTCATCGAGCACCGCCTCGAAGCGGTAGCGGTCGATGCCGGCTTCGGCGTAGGCGGAGAGCTGACCGAAGGACCGGCCCTGGGACATGAATGAGCTAGCCACGACCTCCCAGTAGGGACGTCCGCGCCCGGCGAGGGTAGACGACGCTGCTTGCGCCAGGTCGCGGGCGATGTCCGTACGCCCGAGGCCGGCCTCCAGTCCCTCGGCGACCACCCGGCGGGCCCGGATGCTGAAGGTGGTGGCCCGGCGGCCGTACTCATCCCGAACAAATGCAGCCTGGCTGGTAGACAGGTGGTTGATGATCCGCCGGTCCAAGGCGTTGAAATCGGCGCCGATGGCCAGCCGTTGGGTATCACGTACAGCAGATCGAGCCGCCCCGACTACTTCGTCCGCTGCGTCACCGAACACCACCTGTACCGCGCCGGGGGCGGCTGCTGTCTTGCGGCCGGCTGCCACCATTGCCTGAGAAATGAGCGTTCTGCGCTGCGAAGCGGTGGTGCTCCCCCAGTCGACGTCGAGTACCGCGACCGCTGCCCGCACTGCTGCTTCGTCGGTATCGGATACCTTGGCCCGCAGGACCGAGGACAGCCTGGCGACTGCCTGGTCGAAGCCGTCCGGGTTGCTCAGGTCGAACGCTTTGTGCAGCCGGATGCGGAGGTAGCGCTCCAAGATCTCGTCCGCTGTCTCTCGGGCGCTGGAGATGATCCGGAGACGCTCGGCAGGACTATGCGCGACGCACATCCACATCTCCGCCGGCGGACATACCGCGAACAACCAGGGGCGTCCGCGGCCGGCCTCGGACCTCAAGCCCTGAGTCGGTTGATCGGAGATTGATGTCGTGTGACGTGGCACAGCGGTCACACAGCGCGAAGACCAGCACCCCGTTTCGCCACAAGGTGATCGTCTCGTCGAGCCCTGATGGGCGTCGGCACATGCGGCACTCGATGACGCCTCGCTGGGCGTCCAGCTGGGCCTGCTGGACCCAGACTCGGTTCAATGCATTGGAATCCATCACCAGCCTCCTGCTTCTGCAATGGGCATGCAGATATCCGCGGCAGCCGCGGACGGCTCGAGCTGCTCCTGCTCCTCCAGTGCGTGGTCCTGGTTCCCAGTCGGCCAGAGCTTGGCCAGCTCATCGCCATGTTCTGCGCGGAGCCGCTCCAGTGCGCCTCTCTCGATCTTTCGGATCCGTTCCCAGCTCAGGTTCAGCAGCTCACCGATCTCGTCCAAGGTGTGAGAATCACGATCGGCTACGTCCAGGGCGCAGCTCTCTGGGACCTCCCAGGGCTCCAAATGCGGCCAGCTCATGGTGACAGCACCGGTGGGCTTGACCTCGATGTACAGGTGATGACGGCATCCCACGAAGGGGCAGGGGCGGGGCAGCTGCCTGCACTCGCCCCTGGTCGCTGGCCGGTGGTACGCCGCTGTTGGCGATGCCGACTCGAGATTCTCTCGGTGCCAGCGCCGCAGGGCCGCAGGGCTCATAGTCCTGGGCCGGGGAGCCGAGCGTTGTTGTCGGCCTCGATGCTTGCTGCATCCGGTGGTTGCGCAAGTGGTCATGTGGATACCTCGCTGGATGGGGTGTCGCCGCCATCGGTGTGCTCACCGGATTCGAACCAGGACGCAAACTCATCCTGGGGCACTTCGAGTCGCTCCGGGGCGGACATGTACTGTCGCGCGAGCTGCATGCGCCGCTTGGCCAGCTGCTGCTCCTCGGCGGCGAGCGTTTCGCGGAGATTGAGCAGGCTTCGGGCGTCATCAAGCAGGGCCGGTTTCGTACCTCCAGCCCCAACGCTGGTTTGCTGCGTCTGAATCCCCGCAAGCGTAAGTGTTATGGGCCTCTTGACCCAATCGTCCCCGATCTTACGGAACTCCCGGTTGAAGATGTCCCCGGCCAGCAACCGTCCCTCCTCGGGGGTAATCACCCCCACCCGCACCAGCTTCTCCACCATCCCTGACAGTCGCTCCGGGTCTCGGGTCACCGGCGTTTGGGAGCGGAAACGCCAAAATCGGATCCCCATGTCAGCCAGCAGCCGGCGGTTGATCAGGTAATCGAACTCGTCTCGTTCCGGCTGGAACACCTGATCTTCGGCGAACCGGAGTTGAGCGTCGGCAACTGCGCGGTTGAAATCGCGGCTCTCACCACGAAGCAGTCGCGGCACCCGGAACGCCGCACCCACCTTGTCGATGTTGCGCTCGTCATAGATCTGGAACAGGGCATCCTGCTGCTGGGCGTCGGTCAGTGGCTTCAGCTCGATTTTGGCCCGCGCGTTCTCGCCGGATCCACCTCCGCCCTCGGCCTCCAGGATCAAGATCTTGTGGAAGTTGTCCTTGCCCTTGAGGTTTTCTTCGATGTACCGCTCGATCCGCGGGATGGAGGGCTCGGACAGCTTGCCGCCGGATACCAACAGCGCCAGCGGTGGCACGGATTTATTCTCGAAGTAGAGGTAGTTGACCTCCTCCATCTGCCGCGAGCCAAGCACGGCCAACAGCGTCCCCACCCAGCGGGGAATACCGTAGGGCGACCGAGGGGAGTGGATTGCAAAGTGAATCAGCTCGTTTGCCGGGCCATCAGTGGAGTCGGCTTTCAGCAGGGCCTCTACATCGTCGAATACAGCGCCGGTCTTGCGTGAGATCACCCGTGGATCCCCGAAGGCCTTGAAATAGACCTGCTCGGTGCCCTGGACCTGGACGTACCGCCGCAGCCGGCGCTTCGTGGAGACCTTCTCGAAGGTCACCGGCGACACCTGCACACGGTCACCGACCTCCACCGCCCCCTGGTCCAGGGGCATCAGCCGCACCGTGTACGAGGGGACATAGACGAGCCGGGCAACCCGATCCCTCGCATCCCGCAGGATCTCCCAGTAGGCGTTGCCCGTGGTTTCGAGGTCCTGCCGGCTACGCCGGCGCAGGTCGACGAAGGAGTGGTCAAAGCAGCAGTAGCCGAAAAACGACCGCAGCCGCGCCCGCTCGATACGGGCCCACCGCTTGAGCTCGGCCCGCCTGTCCGCCACGTCCTTTGGATTCGGATCTGCGAGTTTCTCATCCGCGAGCTCCCCACGATCCCGTGCTGCGTCTTGCTCCAGGTAGATGCACTCAGCCACCCGCTCGTCGGCGTCCTCGTCCTCGAAGTCGATAGCCGGCTCCAGCCGGTGGCCGAACCCATCGATGTTGACCGCATAGGCGTCGACGTTCTGGCGGAGCGAGTTGGAGTGCTCCATTAGCAGGCAGAGGGCCAGCGGATCGTAGGGAGGCTCCAGCGCACCCGCACTGCTGAACAACTCCGAAGACTCCTCGCCGCCGGGCAGGCTCGCCGGCCCCTCCGACTCGGCGCCCACCACGACGGCCTTCAGGATGGTCTGCAGCCGGGCCTCGGCACCCTGCGCAATGGCGGACTCGTTCACGGCTGCTCCTCGGCGTACACGAGCAGGCCTTCAGGTCCGAAAGAGATGGAGCGGATTCGGTACCCTTCAGCGGTGACCTGGGTTGCAGCTGCCTTGCGGAGCCCATCTCGGCAGGCCGCTTCGACCTCGATCTTGTTGGCTGGCATAGGTCGGCCAGCGGGCACCCTGTCAGCTGGGATGACGAACAACCTGACCACACACTGCATGGAGCTTCTCCTGCGTTGCCTAACTACACCAAAGGCACCACAGCCCAATTCGGGGACAGGATTTTTCGGACTTGGTTCCCGATTCTTGTCACCGCGTCGAAATCAGGGAGCCTGAGTAGTCATGCAACGGCCCCATGGTTCCAGTCTCTTGGGCTCCAACAGCCGGCTACTGACGTTTCCACAGGAAATTGGGGAGGCGAATGACTTGCTACGCTGTCGCGCTGGGACTATAAGGCAGAATAATCGACCTCACCCAGAGGGCGAGGTATTAGGAAGCCCCCTCCAAAGGGGGCGTACACGTAAGGAAGGCCCCGCTGGGGCCAATATTGTCTTAGTCGTCTAGATCGAGGTCTTCTTGCTGCTTCTCCAACTTCTCCTGATTCCGGATGTACTGCCTCACCGTCTGCTCATCCAAACCGACGGTGCTCACGCAGTACCCTTTCGCCCAAAAATGCAACCCCGACATCCGTCTCTCCTTCAGCAACTCCCTGTGGATACGTACGGCGCTCTTGCCCTTCAGGAACCCGATCGTGTGCGCCACACTGAGCTTCGGCGGAATACTCAGGCACATATGCACATGGTCGGACATCAGGTGTCCTTCCACCAGCTCCACACCTCGCTGATCGCACAGCTGTCTCATGATCAAACCAATCGCCTTCCGGCGATTTCCAAACATCACCTTCTTCCGGAACTTCGGGATGAACACTACGTGGTACTTGCAATCCCATCGCACGTGGGACAAACTTTGCCAATCTTGCATGATGGCTCTCCTTCCTGCCCCACGGGGCCTTCCAGGTCGGAGAGTCTATCTTTTTCGAAGCAGAGATCACGCCGGATCGCTCGAAGCTCTTTGGGTCACACCGCCAGAGGCGGTGGTTTTATGACGTAATAAAGGTAGGTACTGAGATGAGCGCTCATGAACTGCTGAAAAACATCCGCGACAGCCTTGAGATGTCGACTGAATACGTTGAGCGGCGACTGGGACTGAAGCCCGGTGAGCTATCTGCGATTGAGTCTGGGACGCTGGATCTGGAGTCGGCGTTGCTCGATCAACTCGCCCTTCTCTATGGTGTAACCTCGGCTGACGTTGCCTGCGAATCACCTATGGACGAGGTGCTGGCACCGGTTCGGGTCTTGCTCAAAGCTTCTGCGGTGGCGCTGTCCGAGCGGGTTCGCGCCGAGGTGGCTCAGGTGGCTGCCGCTAGACGTGACGTAATCGACCTCGAACAGCTGCTAGGTCACTCAACGAGATACGAAATACTTCGTTCGCAATTTCTACACGAAGGCCAGTTCGGCGACAACAATGAGGAGTGGCGTGTCGGCAAGCAGCTCGCGGAACAACTCCGTGACAATCGCGGGCTTACCTCGCGCGAGCCGATTGGCAGCATGCGGGAGTTGGTGGAGAGCGTCCAGATTGAGATTGCCGAAGCGGAACTCGGTGACAATAGAGTAGCTGGTTTTTCACTTGCGGATCCGCGGCACGGTCCTGCCATCGTCATCAATATTCGCGGTGCAAATTCAAACCCTTGGGTGCGCCGATTCACGGTAGCTCACGAGCTTTGCCATGTACTACATGACGAGCTGATCCATGAGAGAGTTACGCCGGTTCAGCTCTACGAGGACCACACTCCGGCGGCAGCAGATCGACGAGCAAACGGATTTGCTGCACACCTGCTTGCTCCTGACGATGGTGTACGCGAGCTGATGATGGAGCTAGCAGCAGACGCCAGCAACGCGGACAGAGTACGTGCTGTCATGGCCCATTTCGGCATCAACTTCATGGCGGCTCGACTACGCGTGCACCATGCCTGGAACATCCCTCTTGAGGATATGAAGGACATAGCAGGCGTTCGCGCCTATCCGGTTGGCGCGGAGAGCAGGAAGTGGTTCGCAGCGGAGTTGTCGCCATACTCCGATGTGTTCCCATGCCCTTCGGTTCCAAGGGAGCGACGAGGTCTTCTGGCCAAACTCGTAGCCGAGGCGCTATCGAACGAAGACTTTGATAGGAGAAATGCACTCGAGATGCTACAGGCGGCACCAGATGAACCTGTCGAGGAGTTGGTGGAACTCTTCGTAGCGGAGTAGGTGCTTTACCTGGTCGGTGCTCAACTCGCACTGAGGTTACACGCGTGCAGAATATCTCCCTGGTCGTAGTGGACACGATGACGTTCACCTATCTCCAGGGATTGATGGCTCTCGATTTACTGGGCCAGATTTCCCACGTGACCCAATGCGTTGCGGTAACCAAAGCGGTACTTATGCAGGTTCACCGGTCTGGTGGCCTCGGAGCGGTTGTTCAGTCCTACTGCGATAGAGGTGAGATGCAGTGCCTCTCACCCAAACAGGGAGATCCAGTTTCTCGGAAGGTGGCGAAAACACTGCAAATGAAGGACGGGATGCTGGTCGCAAGAAATCGTGTGGATGTTGAGCTTGTGGAGGTAGCCCGTGCTGAATTAGGAGCTGTACTTACATCTGAGCGAGGGATCCACCGGCTGTGTAGCCGCAAGCATGTGCCAGCCCTGGATCTTGTGAGTCTCTTGGCATGGGGAGTGCATCTTGACCTACTCGAATCAGCCCAGTGCGATAGTATCACCGCTCCTTGGGCAACCGGTTCCGGTCCCGGAACGGGGCGTCCGCCGGATTTCTTGGATTCGTATTCCGGGACAGCAGCGAAGCGATCTGCTCATATCGAGCTGATGGATTCCCTGCCCAAGCGACGGTAGAGGAGAGGGGCGCACCATGCTCCTACCCGAGCACCCGCACGCCGATCTTCGTACCCCCTCCGGCTGACGGTCCACGCTCTTTCTGGCAGGCCAGGGCGATGGCCCAGAACCGGTCGGCGTGACCGCTTCGGCCGGTGCGCTCGGCGTCGAACGCGACCTTGCCTGACGGCAGCACGCGGCGTTTGATGGAGTGGATTTGGCCAACCAGATCGCGGTCGCGGGGGAGGGTCACATCGCGACGCTGGAGCAAAATCTTGAAATCGGTGGCCCAACGCTCCTTCGAGTCATTTGTGAAGACCTCAGGCGTAACCTGTGGAAACTCATGAGCGAGGTTTTCAGCCAAGTGCATTCCGATGCCGCTGCGGTCGATGGATAGGCGCGCCACCGGTACGAGACCAAGGAGACGACGCAGGTCGGCCTCCTGCTGGGCGAAGGGAGTCTGCTCGTAGCGGCGGAGTAGACGGCAGACGAACCGATCGCCCTGCTGCTCGAAGAGCGCGAGCTCGGAGTGGTCCCGGGTGCGGCCTACGTCAAAGCCAGCTACCAGGCGGCCCGTTGGGCGCGGGATGGATTCGAAATCGTCGTGCAGCGTGAGGCCGTCGCTGGTGCAAGGCAGGATCAATTCGTAGCTGTAGTACGAGTAGCTCTCGTCGACGAAGAGCGCCTCGAGCTCCTGCTGGAAGTCGTCGAGGGGGAGTGAGTCGAACTGCTCCACGAGCACCTGGCGGCCGAAGGCCGCGACGCGCGTCGCGGTGGGCATGGCCGGCGCCTCGGCAGCGGCCCGGGGCACGTCCCGACAAAAGAATCGTGACAGCCACCACGGCACATCCTGTCGTGAGTGGTGGGGATACCTGCGGAGCGACTCGGACGCGATCTCCCAAAAGATCCCCCGTCGGCCCAGGGGTGTGGAGCATCCGGTGAGCTGTCCCTTGGAGCGGAGGATCAGAGCGGTGGACCCCCGGTACACCTCGCGGTCGTTGATCATGTGGGCCAGCTCGTCGAGCGCGATGTCGCCCTTCTTGCCTCGGGGGGCCTTGGACGGCACCGATATGATCCGGGATATCCGTTTTCGCGGCCCATTGGATTCGAACGTCAGCTCGGTCTTCGAATCCACCACCAGGCGTTTTTGATAGGACGTCGGCATCTCCTCGAAGACCTGGCGGGCTTGGAGGATCCGCTCCTTGGCCTCGTCCAGGCTGAAGGACACGAACACCGACGTATGCCCCTCGCGCAAGTGGCAACGGGCCAGGGCTTCGAGGGACATCACCATGGAGAAGCCCACCTGCCGGCTCTTGTTGACCCACCGAAACCGCGACCGGTTGTTGAGGAATGCCGACTGATAGGGCTCCAGCTCGATGGGCTCACCGTCGAGCCGACACACCGACGAGACGAATTTCGACTCGCTCTCAGCACGGTCCGCCAGCTCGGCCTCGGAGCGCTTGATGACTACACCTGTCATGGACTTACCGCCTTATCGTCTTGCTTGTTCTGCAAACAAGAGCGTGCATGTGACCAGGCCGCCGTACAGGCCAGGAGGACACAATGAGCTACTACGCAAACCGTATCCCCGTACCGCCACGCACCTTGAGTGAGGCCGAGCAGGCCCGACTGCTGCAGGTCACCGGAGAGCACCGCCACGGCTTCAGGGACCACATGATCATCGCCCTTGCCTTGGGCACGGCGCTGCGCGAGCACGAAATCGCCGCGCTGGACATCGGCGATGTCGCCGATGAGCAGGGGCGGGTGCGACGCCGGGTCCGACTTCGGGTCTTCAAGCGCTCCAACCCCCACCCCGAGCTGCAGCAAGTAGTGCTCAGCGAGACGCTGCGCGCCAAGCTGCGACACTACCTGGGGTGGATGGAGCGGCAAGGCCTGAGCCTGGTGCCCGAGGCGCCGCTCTTCGTGAGCCGTAAGGGCAACCGGCTGTCCACCCGGCAGATGCGGACCCTGTTTGCCCGCTGGCAGGAGCGGGCTGGATTCGAGCGTCGATTCAGCTTTCATAGCCTGAGACACAGCAGCTGCACCAATCATTATCGGCAGAACAAGGATCTGCGGCTCACCCAGATTTTCGCGCGGCACCTGTCGGCGACCACGACCGAGATGTACACCCACCCGTCCATGGAGGACCTGCTCGGGTCCGTGCAGGACCTGCGGTGCTGAGCCTCGGGTGAGCCGCAGGCCTCAATCAGTGCAACATCGGCCCCGAGTCGCCGCCGTTGCCGCCGCCGTTGTCCTCCCCGTCGTCATCGTCATCGGCATCGAGGGCCGCCGGTGTCGGGTAGTAGACCATCCCGGTGATGGCGGGGTTCTGCCGGATCCGCTCCTCAGTCGCAAGCAGGCGCGCATGTCCCCTCTGCATGTCCTCCAGGGTGATGCCGCCCAGCTCCTCGTGACGGGAGTCTGCGTCGCCCATGGCGAAAGCCCTGAGGCGAATCATCGTGTTGTACTCTGATGGGTTGTCGCAGCGCACGCGGCCCTCCGCGAGGGCCTGCTCGAATTGAGCGAGGTAGCGGTCAATGCACCGAATGATGTCATCGCGGGAGACAGCGATGTTGTCTGCGCGCATCTCGGAGAGCTTGACGTCGGCCATCTCACGGACGCGCTTTTGGGCCTGCTTGCGCCGGGCCTGGCAGTTGTGCTCTTTGGCGAACTTGCCGATGAGACTGTGGGCTACTTCGTAGCGGTCCGCCAGCTCGCGATAGCTCGGGTATCGAACCCGGCTGCTGAGCCCGTCCTTCTCTTCGACAACCTCACCATGTACCAGCAAGTGGTCCACGTCTTCATGCGGAAAGGCGGGGCCATCGTTTTTCGGGGGGCGTCCGGGTTGCTCTCTCATCGTGCGTTTCTCCTTTGCGAAAATGGGGTGCTGAGGCGAGCGAAAACCGCTTCAGACCTACTTGCACCCTCAAGTGAACAACAGGCCGTTTTCGGCCGGTTTTGGGGTCAATGTTCAATTGGCTGCGGTGACCTGCTCACCGACGTTCAATTCCCAAACCCAGCCCCAGTGCAAAGAGGCACCAGGAACAGGCTAAGTGGACGTAATTGATCCGAAATATCGACCGCCCCCCGCCCCCACTGGGCAGGAAAGCGGCCATCAGCAAGGCGACTGCGGCTGCCGCTGCAGGGCCCTGGAACCACGTAAGTGACCAGCTTTTCAAACACCTCCTTTCGAGCACCCGGTGAGCACCCCTTGACCAATAGCCACTTTGCTGACAGTCCCGGCCATCCCAAGGCCCCTGAATTACATCACTTTTGCCGCTTGATTGCCGCCCGTGCGGAGGTGAACGTTCACTTCTCAGAGGGCGCTGTCGAAAGGGAGGCGCGGGGGGAGATTGCGCTGCTCGGGCGGATTATCACGCCGCCGTCATCCGCTCGAACAGCTCCGGGTGGCCGTCCATGTAGCGGACCAGGGAGGCCGGCGTTTCCGACTCGGGATCCATGTTCTCGGTGCCCGGGAGCTCGGCCGCCTTGAACACCGTCGCCACGAACTCGCTGCACGTAAATCGACTGGCGTCCCGCACCGGGTTGAGGGCTTCGACGCCAGTCAGGTAGTACGTCAGAAGCTTGACCGGGTGGCCCACCAGCAGCGACAGGTAGTCATAAGGGCGGCCCACGAAGTCCCGGCACCGGCTCATGGCCTCGATGATGTTGAACCTGCACCGGTACTCGACGTGTGGGTTACCCAGCAGCGGCACGGCGGACTGTGGCAGCACCCGGACCCCGTGCGCATCGGCGTTCACCAGCCAGCGCTCACCCCAGATTTCGTTCGGGTAGCTGATCCAGGTGTGGAACAGCAGCCGCGTGTTCAGCACGCGCTGCACCACGGCGAGCAGGCAGGTGAACGGCGTCGCGGCGACCCCGATCCGCACGTCCGGCGCGTTCGGGTCCCACGGCTCGTTGGCTCTGGTCGTCTTCGATGCGTTGTTTCTCTCAGTGCTCATCTGTCCTCCATCGGGTTATTTCGACCTACCGGCCCACCACTCGCCCACCAGGTCGAGGAAATCATCCAGCAGGAGCGCCACAAATGGCTCCTGTCGGTCGTCTCGGATCACCGCCACCGGTACTCGCCCCTTGGGCACTGCGGCCCGTGCTTGGCGCAGTGCGGCCCGCACGTTGGGCTTCTTGCCCCGCTTCAGCTCTGGCCAGAAGACCGGGCAGTCCACGTCGGCCACCTCGTCGCCACTGCGGTACTGGAGCCCACGCCTCACCTCGGCTCCGGGCATGGCCTCGCGGAAACGGTGAACCATGGCCCGCTCATAGTTCGCGCCCTTGCGTCTGGACCGGGCACCGCTCATCGGGTGCCCCCTTTGCGGATCCGCACGAGGCCGGCGGCAACGTAGTGCAGCCCGTCGAGCACCTCGAGGAACGCCTCCTCGCCATAGTTCCGGTCGTCGTCCACGCTCCATGGGCCGTAGTCGTCGCGCCCCTGCTCGAGCCGGCTCAGCAGCACCTC
Organism: Deltaproteobacteria bacterium; assembly: GCA_029938605.1. Classification (GTDB taxonomy): domain Bacteria; phylum Myxococcota_A; class Polyangia; order HGW-17; family JAJRWW01; genus JAJRWW01. The sequence goes on from JAOZUO010000026.1 coordinate 53,457, forward strand.
GATGATAGACCGCTCGTCGGCGGGGAGTCGCTCGATGCGCTCCGCGAGAGTTTCAGGCTGACTCATGCTGTCACCACGCGCTTTGCCCAGAAACGGGGCGAGTGCTTCTTCTCAGCGACGGTCGAGAGCTCAGCCTTCAGCAGAGATACCGTCGACCTGTCATGCGTCTTGCCCAGCTTCTTGAGCAGCGCCTCCAGCTTTTTGTTGTCCACCACCGCGATCTCGACCAGCAGCCTTTGCCACGACTGACCGGTGGCCTGACCAAGCAACTCGATGGTCTGGTCCAGTGGGTGCGTGGTCTTGGCGACGTTGTGCATCGCGTAGCGCACGCCTCCGACCACCAGCTCGTCTCGCTCCTTCAGCTGGGACTTGAGCACGCCCTCCAGCTCGCGCTTGCGGGCGTATAGGATCTTCGCCAGCTGGGCGACCTCCTCCCTCTCGCGGGCGACACGGTCCAGGTCGTCGAGGTCCTGGCAGATGAAGTCCCGCTTGCCCCTCAGCGCATCTGCGTACGCGGGGCATCCCTGCTGGTGGTCGCACCAGACGCAGTTGCTGTTCAGCCGGGCAGGATACTCAGTCGCCTCCTCGGTCATACGACCCACGGTCTCGACGTACTGGATAGCTGCGTCGAGCTGCTCCGTGGTGCGGCTGGTCTCCTGGCGGATCCCGTGGCGGAGCATGTGGAAGGTCAGCTTCACCTTCTTCGCCCAGGGCCAGAGCTGCCGTACAGCCAGCTCGTAGATCGAGAGCTGCAGGCTGTTGTCCACCTCGTCACGGGCAAACAGCATCCGGTTGCTTTTGTAGTCGACGATCTCGATGGTCTCATCGTCCACCCGGTTGACCCGGTCGATGTAGCCGAGCACGGTGAACGGCCCCACCTTGAGCCGGATCTCCTTCTCCAGAGCCAGCACGTCGTGGGAGTCGAGCACGCCCTCGTCACGCACGAACCGCTTGAGGATCTCGATGCCCTCCTGGAACACCTCGACACCCACGAGGCCCTGGCTGGCCCACTCACTGCGCCAAAGCTCCAGGGCCCGGTCTTCAGACAGAGGACCGTTCTGCTCGTCGAGCATGTGCTCCTGGACGAGGTTTTCGAGCACCGAGTGGATGGCTTTGCCGAACCGCAGCGGGAGACCAGGTTCGGCCTGCTGCTTGTCGATGTAGTGCAGCTTGAACGACAGCGGGCACTGCTCGTACCTGGACAGGCGGCTGTAGGACAGGTGGTTGTTGGTGTACTTGGTCATTGGCATCCTCGGTTGCAGCGCATCAGGGAGACGACGACGGGGATCAAGATCGCGGCCAGCTTGAGTCCGAAAGCCAATCCCATCCCGCCGACGAGCAGGACGTACTCAAGAGTGCTGAGGCTGGTGTTTTGTGAATGGGTCATTCTGTGCCCTCTGAAGCACCAAAGGGGGCGGACCCCAAAACGGGGACAGACTTTCTTCGATTTATTTTGGGGAGCGATGGGCCAGGTGGCTGATGGGCCGGGCTGTGATATCTTGTCGGGCTCCGACGCAGGAGCTCCAACATGCCATTCGTACCATTCTACTCGCGGTTCCCAGACCTCGCTGCCCGCGAGACGCGCAGCATAACAAGGCTCAACGACGACGAGTTGCCCGAGGCGACTTATGGTCTTGTGGAGCTGTACTGCAACGAGCGCGGCTGTGACTGTCGACGGGTCATTCTTCAGGTGATGTCAGATGCCGATAAGTGGAGGGAGCCTGAACCGCTGGCCAACATCAGCTTCGGTTGGGAGGACGACGACTTCTACCGGGACTGGGCCTCCTTCGACCTGACGAAGGATGATTTGGATGAGCTACGGGGGCCTGGTTTGATGCGCCTGAATACGCAGTCTCCTCATGCTGCGCAATTGCTCGAGCATGTAACCGATGTTCTACAGGACCAGGACTATGTCGCCCGGTTGATCCGGCACTACGAGATGTTTCGCAAGGAGATCGAGGCAGGGGGTGGGGCGAGGAATAGAATCGGGATGCGATGGTCCGACTCGAAGCGAAACCAGCGAAAGCGGCAGCGCAAGAAGACACGTCGAAAATAGGGGGTTCTCAAGTGTCCGCCTAAATGTATTTAGAGAACTCTCTTCTCTTCTATACATTCAGGCGGACACTGCTGGGCGACGTTGCCATCGGTACATGATTGCGGCTTGACCAGGTTTCGTGCGATAGCGGAAACGGCCGAAGAGACTCGCTTTTTGCCTGTTTTGAGATCTGAGATAGTGGACTTGGCACGACCGATAGCACGAGCTGCAGCGCGCACCCCTCCAAGCTGAGTCACGATGTCGGAGAACTCCTCGGTGCTCATGGTGGTCGGCTTCGGTCGCCTCCCACGCTTCACCTCCTGCACCTCTACATCTCCCCGTGTCCACCCCCATCCACTCGGGCGCACGCTGCCGACGTGAACAGCTCGAGTTGGTCCTGTGCGATGGATCGCCCGCAGTCGTCCATGGGCCTGCTCGAGCTCGGCTTTGCAGAGGTCGACGGTGCGTGATTGCCAGGAGTCATCCAGCCCCAGGAACATGACCTCGTAGCGAACGCGGTTCAGATTGGGCCAGGGGTCACCGAGGGTCGCGAGGCAATCCACGTTCTTCATGTGGTTGAGGCCCCGGACTGCGCCGTAGTGGCCGAAGGCTATGGTCCCAGGGTAGGCCTGGAGGATGGGGCCGAGCTTCTCGCGAGCCTCGGCCAGTGTCTTGGGGTCTTGGTGCGCGTCGTGCCATAGGTTGTCGAGCTGGGGATTGTCGGGCTCCAGGGCAGCGCGCAGGGCCAACTCGATGGTGCGCATGGTGATGATGCCGAGAGACTGAGTGCCTTCGGCGAACTCAAGGATGTCTTTGACGGACTGGACCAGTCCGGTGACGAGCTTGAGCTTGCCGTGGGGGAGCCAGTACTTTCGGGCTGCGGACTTGCGTCGGATTTGAAGTCGCCGGACCGGCACTCCGTCGGCCCCAGCGAACCCATGTAACGGCGGGTCGTAGCCCACAGCCTTGGCGAAGATCGGTGCGTTGACGGCGATGTTGGCGTCCATGGCGACGACAGCGCCCTCGCGGCGCAGGGACTGGGCAAGCTGCTCGCGGACGGTGATGACGACGAGGAAACACCGACCGCGCCTGTCCTTGTCGAGCACCACGGAGGATGGCGCTTCGGATGTGATGGCGTTGTACAGGGACCGGAGCACACCGGAGGCGCTGCCGAGCTTGCGGGCGTAGGCTTCGTTCTCCCTGGCCCTCGTGAGGTTCATGTAGCGTATGGGTGGGGCCTTGCCTGTGCGTTCGTCTGGCTGGGCGGCGGCAGCGTACTCCACGGCGCTTCCCTCGAATTGGCATGCGCGCATCGCGCAGGTCATGGTAGCCGGATCGATGGCGTCGGCGCCTTGCTCGATGGCCTCGCGAATTGGGATGCACTGGCCGAGTGGGCCGATGTGCTCGGTCCAGGCAATCAGGGCCTCCAGGGCCGGGGCGAGGGCTGAGGCGAAGTCCGCGTCGAAGGCGTGCAGGTGCTCGACGGTGCGCTCCAACTCCTTGGGTCGGATGGGGACGAGATCCAGCAGGTCCGGCGGCTCGTCGATGACCAGCAGGCCTGTGGTGCCGGCTTCTCGGTCGAGGGCACCGATGAGTTGGTGCGGGCCGACGGATACGCGGGCGTCCTCTGGGCCCTCGACGCCATCGCGAGCAGGGCAGGTGTCACGGTGAGGGCAGGGGTCTATGTCCCGGCCCTGGCACAGCTCCCACTGCATGGGCTGACCGCCACTCACGAGGTGCTGGGCGACGCCGTGGAGCTTGCAGACGGGTGTACCGTCGGGGTTCTTGAGAGACAGCGGCCCGAAGAACCGCTGGGCCTGGACCCCACGGGCGTCGAGGTCAGCGACGATTTGCATGGCGAGCTCGTGCTTGTCCACCGAAATGGCGGTCTTGGAGCCGAGCGGGGCTCGACTGCCCTCGGCGTTCTGAGAAGAGTGCTCCTTGGCAGCGCGATCGGTCGCGACCTCAAGGGCGGCGGCGGTTTTGCCCAGGCCGCATTCGGCTGCGATGAGGGTGAGACCGTCCGGTGCGTCGCGGATGGCGGCCTTCAGGTCGGCCTGCGAGGTGACGAGCGGGGGAGGGGATGCCTGGAGAGCAGGCTCAGATTCGAATACCGCATCTACGGCCTCAGCCACCGCAGGCCACTCGCGGGCCAGGGTCCCGTAGCCGGTGATGGGCAGGTCGGCGAGGTAGGATTCGACCGTGGACCTGGCAGCCGCCACACGATCCTCAGATCGCGTATCAGCGCCCGTAGCGGCCGAGATGGCCCCGACCATTGCCGGGAGAACTTTCGGCGCCACACGGTGCCTAAGAAGCGCTCCTGACAAGGCCATGAAGAGCGAGTGCCACTCGGATTGCACCGAGCGGACGGAATCGGCGATAGGCTGGATCTGGTCGCGCCAATCTTCGGGCACATCACGGCGCCAGTCGACGCGGATCGGAGCGGCCGGAGACCGGGGGGCAGATTTGATCGCGGGCTCAGGTGCCGGCTCCCAAAGAGGCTCCAGGGCGATGGGCCGCATGCGGGCAAGGTTGAGATAGGGCGTCCTGAACTGCTCGCCGTCACGAAACACGTTCGGCAGTCGGAATAGGCGGGTCCAGTCTTTGCAGGCTTTGTCAGGCTCCAGCCCTGCTTCCCACAGCTGTGCGTGCCAGCGCGCAATGTATGGCTCCACCTCGGTGACCGGGATGGGCCTGACGATGGGCTGGACGACCCGAGCACCCTTTTTCGTGTGGTAGATGCCCGCCGTTTGAAGGATGTCTGAGGATTCGTAGCGTGCAATCGCCGCATCGCGCTTCTCGTTAGTCCACTCGACGTGGGGAGTGTTGTCCAGGTCGGCGAAGAAGACGCCGATCTCAGGTGTGGGCTCCGGCCAGTAGGGCAGGCCGGGCTTGTTGATACGCGGCTGTCGTTCGGCCCCGGGGACGACATAGGCGACCAGATGCGCGTCGCTGGTGTAGGTACGCGTGAGGGCGTCGTGGAGATGCAGCACCTCGAAGGCGCGCGGGACCTTCTCGCGCCGGCCGTCAAAGCCGGCGATCTTGAAGCGCGGTGCTACGGCGACAAGGGTCATGGGAGAGCGGCTCAGAAGGACAGGCTACAGCTGCTGGCTCACAGATCGCCTCCGATCCCGGCGAGGTCGTCCCAGGAAAGATTGCCACTGTGTGACTGAATTGCCTCCCTCAGCGCGCTCGAGACCTCACCCCTTCGGCCAGGAGATTTGACATGCTTCATGAACGATGCAGGTGGCGGAGATCCGAACCGATCGCGGTAGCGGTAGTAGGCCCAGCCGGGCTTGAATCCCTTCTTATTGGCAGTGGCGCGGAGCTTCTCCCAGGCCGTGCGCTTCTCACGTATGCCTCCCGCGCTCACCTCCACCAGGTCGCCATGGGCCTCTTCTGGGACGTCCCGTGGCGGCTGAAAGGCGAAGCCGCATTCCGGACACAGACGCGTGGCAGCGTGCACGATCGCGTAGCACTCCTCACAGGTCTTGAGTGGGGGGCCGGCAGCCTTGCCCTTTCGGCGCTTCTTTGGCGAACTGAGGGAGAACTCCCGGTCGTCCTGGGGCAGCCCATGCTCCATGGCACAACCGGCGTGGTCGAGAATGACCGCCTGCTGGTCGTTCCAGGGGCGCAGGATGCGGCCCGCTTGCTGTAGGTAGAGACCGGTGGACTTGGTGGGCCGGGCCAGGATGGCGCACTTGACCGAGGGCTGGTCCCAGCCTTCTTGGAGCACTCCCACGTTAGTCGCAACGAGGGTCTCGCCGGTGTCGATGCGATGGAGGATGGCGTCTCGCTGATCGATTGGTGTGGTGCCATCGAGGTGCTCGGCGGGCACTCCCGCCTGTCGGAACTGCTCGGTGATGTGGATGGAGTGCTTCACAGAAACGGCAAAGACTACGGTGCGCAGCCCTTGGGCGTGACGGTGCCAGTGATCGACGATGCTGCCGACGAGCTGCTTGCGGTCCACGGCGTCCGCGAGTTCGGACTCGTGGTAGTCGCCGCGACGGACCTTCACCGACGAGAGATCCGGCAGCGCCTCCGCGGGCACGGTGAACACCCGCGGTTCCACCAGGTAGCCCTGCTGGATCAACTCGCGCGGCGAGGAGACCTGGACCAGCTCATCGTACATGTCGCCGAGGCCCCGGCCGTCGGCGCGGTAGGGGGTGGCAGTCAGCCCGAGGTGGATTGCATCCGGGTAGTGGTCCGCAAGATCTCGATAGGACTTCGCCAAACTCCTATGACATTCATCAGTGAAAACGACATCAGCCAGAGGCTTAGGCCGGTGCCGGAGCGTGTCGATGCTCGCAACTTGGACCATGGCGCCAGGACGACGGCGTGGATCCCGGGCCATGATCACCCCCACATCGGTCTCGGGGATCCCCATCTGCAGCAGGCGACCATAGACCTGGTTGATCAGCTCTCGACGATGGGCGATGAACAGGCTTCGGTGGCCGCTACTTACCGAACGACATATGAGGTAGCCGGCCACGGTGGTTTTCCCACTTCCGGTAGCCGCCGCGATGAGGATCCGCCGCACGCCCATACGCACGAGCGCCCGCAGCTGCTCAACTGCCTGCTCCTGATAGGGCCGGAGCCGCACAGCTCCCGCGTCGGCCGACGGGTGATTGGTGTCAGATTCACTCATGTGTCAGCACGCCCTCCCCACTCCACGAACCTCGGCAGCAGTGGAGCGGGGAGGGCACCATAGGGGCTAGGCGAACGGGTCGATGTCGCCGGAGGCGGGCGCCGGAGCCTGCTTGGCCTCGAGGTCGGCGAGCAGCGCGGCGGCGGCCTGCGCGTCGCTGACCTGAAGGTCACGTACTCGGCTGATGCCGAAGCGCGCGAGGAAGGTGTCCACATCCGAGCGGGGCAGGGACTTGAGGCGTCCGACGAGACGCCCGGCGCTGTCGGGCGGGATGACGCCGCTCGCCGAGTCGGTGCTGGCCGCCGCCGGCATCGGCTTGCTGTCGGTGGACTTGTCACCGGCAAAGCTGGCCAGGTCGTTCAGCTCCTCAGCGTCGATGCGCGCCTGCAGCTCGTCGTCGATCTTGGCCTCGGGCAGGATGCTGT
>JAOZUO010000132.1:0-16515 GCA_029938605.1 Deltaproteobacteria bacterium
CGACTCCGGGACCGACGACTCCGGGACCGACGACTCCGGGACCGACGACTCCGGGACCGGCCTATCGTCTGTTCCATCAGGCATCATGGCTCCTCGAAGAGCCACGTGGACAGGTAGCGTTCACCCGTGTCGCAGGCGATGGTGACGATGCGCTTGCCCGCGTTCTCGGGACGCTTGGCCACCTCCAGGGCGGCGTGTACATTGCCGCCGGCGGAGATGCCCACCAGCACGCCTTCCTCCTTGGCCAGGCGCCGGGACATGGCGCCGGCCTCCTCGTGGGTGATCAGCACGACCTCATCGACGATCCCGGCCTCGTACACGTCCGGCACGAAGCCGGCGCCGATGCCTTGGATTTTGTGTGGCCCGGGGCTCCCGCCCGACAGGACCGGAGAGCCCACGGGCTCCACGGCGATGGCCTTGAAGTCCGGGTTGCGCTCCTTGAGCACCTGGGACACGCCGGTGATGGTCCCCCCGGTTCCCACGCCGGCCACGAGGATGTCGATCTTGCCGTCGGTGGCCTCCCAAATCTCCTCGGCCGTGGTGCGGCGATGCACCGCCGGGTTGGCCGGGTTGGCGAACTGCTGCAGGATGATCGCGCCCTCGTGCTGTTCGGCGAGTTCCTGGGCCTTGGCGATGGCGCCCTTCATGCCCTTGGCGCCTTCGGTGAGCACCAGCTCGGCGCCGAAGATGGTGAGCAGCCGGCGGCGCTCTACGCTCATGGTGTCGGGCATCGTCAAGATCAACCGGTAGCCCTTGGAGGCGCAGATGAAGGCCAGGGCGATGCCCGTGTTTCCGCTGGTGGGCTCGATGATGACCGACTCCCTGGTGAGCGTACCCGTCTCCTCGGCGGCCTCGATCATGGCGAGCCCTATGCGGTCCTTCACACTCGAACAGGGGTTGAATGACTCCAGCTTCAACAGGATTTCGGCGTCCACGTCCCTCGCAATACCGCCGAGCTGAAGCAGCGGAGTGTTGCCGATGAGGCTGGTGATATTCGGTGCGATGTTGCTCATGGTAGGGGGGCTCCCGGTACGCTGGATTTGCTAACTACGAAAACGCCATCGTTTCAGTAGGGTAATACCCCCACCAAGGTTGTCAACAAGGTTGGCTGCGCACCCCGTCACCTGCACCTCGTCACCACTCAAAGACACGCCGGCTGGATGCAGAGCAGCGTCCGGGTTGGCCGCGTTGAGCTTGGGGGGGACGGAAAAACCGGGGACGTAGTTAACTTGTTAACTTTTTGGAACTGCCGTAGCTGACAAAAGAGCAATCATTACAACATGCTCCATGTGCCTGAGGGGGTTGGAACTCCTTGTTGGCAGCGTAACAGGGTGAAATTGCTCTGAAAACAGAGCGTGTACATGGACTCAAAAGTTAACAAGTTAACTACGTCCCCATCTTTTTTCCCTCTTTTTTCCCCTTCTTTTTGCATATTAAGACTACCGGAATGGTGGTTGTTGTTTATACTGTTGCTTGGGTGAATGATTATAGGACCCCTAGAGTTGTATTGAGCCTTTTTAGTATCAAAGTGTGTGAGTCCTGCCATACGGACAGTCCGGGTGATGCGCCGGGCTGTGTGCGCTGTGGTGAGGACCTGGAGTCCGTGCCGTTGCGGGGAGGGGAGGACCTCGCGGGGTTGGAGATCGCGGGCAAGTATCAGCTCGTCGAGGCCGTGGGGGAGGGCGCCATGGGTTGGGTGTATCGCGCCATTCACCGAACCCTCAAGACCGACGTGGCGGTGAAGCTCATGAAGCCATCGGGCGAGGATCCCGATCGTCAGAGCCGCTTCGAGCGGGAGGCCCGGTTGGCCAGCCGGCTCAGCCACCCCCACATCATCGCCGTTACTGACTTCGGCATTACCCCGGGCGGCATGCACTACATCGTGAGCGAGTTCATTCGCGGGAAGCTTCTCAGCGACCTGCTGAACACCGATGAGCCTTTGCCTCTTGGGCATGTCCTCAATATTTTTCACCAGCTCCTGGCGGCGGTGGAGGAGGCGCACTCGGTGGGACTGGTGCACCGGGACATCAAGCCCGACAACCTCATGATTACGCCCCTGCGCTCGGGCGAGGACTTCGTGAAGGTGCTCGACTTCGGCATCGCCCAGATGGTCGACGTCAGTGAGAGTACGGATCCGCATGGCCGGCGTGGCGAGATCTGCGGCACGCCCGCCTACATGGCGCCCGAGCAGATCCGGGGCGAGAAGGCCACGCCCCGCAGCGACCTGTACTCCTGCGGTCTGATCCTCTACGAGATGCTGACCAACCGCTCGGCGTGGTCGACGAACGACATGATCGAGGTGCTCGCCCAGCAGCTACAAGCGTCGCTCGAGCCCATTCGTACTGCTGCCCCGCAGATGGACTACCCCGTGGCGCTCGAGCAGGTCGTCGATCGCGTCTTGTCCAAGGACTCGGCCGTACGGTATGCCAGCGCGTCCGAGTTTCGAGAGGCCCTCTTCGGCAGCGTGGAGGGTATGCGACAGGCGGATATTGCCTGCCACGCCTGCCGGGATGGTCCGGAGTCCACCTGGTCGCCGTACTGTACCCGCTGCGGTTTTCGTCCGGCCTATTCGGGCTCGAGCACGGCGCACACGGGCGTCGATCACAGCTCGCTGGAGGTTTTTGCCGGGCCCCCGTCTGAGGAGCCGCTCCTGCCGGTGATCAACGCGGAGCACAAGGTCGCTCGGGCCCCAGGCGCCTCCACGGCGGTTACCGTGCAGATGCCGGGGTCGGCGGTGGAGGAGTCCTCCAAGACCACCGGACCGAACCACGCCAATCCCTTCCTTGGTCGGGACGAGTCCCTCCGGGAGGTAGACCGGTTCCTGGGGGCGAGCGACACGGTACTGGAGGTGGTGGGGGAGCCGGGCAGCGGAAAGTCGGCTCTGCTGGGACAAATCGTGTGCAGGGTGGTGGGCCGGTCCGTTCGGGTGGAGGCGGATCCGAGCCTGGTGCGGTCCCCTTGGTACCCCATCCGGCAGGCGGTGGCTCAGGTGCTGGATCTCCCGAGCGAGAGTCCCAATATCGATGTCTTACGGCAGCACGTCATTGGGGCGGGGCTGGCGACCGAGGACGTACCGGGGCTGATGGACCTGTTCGGCATGGCTCGCACGGTCGAGGTGGCCTCGTCCAAAGTTCGACTGCGTGAGATCCGAGTGGCCGCCCAGCGCGCGCTGCTCTTTTCCGAGACAGCGCGACAAGGGTACTGCCTGATCTTCGACGACGTGGATCAGTTCGATGGGGCATCCCTGCGCCTCGTACAGTTCCTGGCCGAGGGTGTGGTCCCCGGGGCGGTGAAGGTCGTGATCACCACCTGCCGGCCGGTGCTGCCGGGGGACGGCGCCCACGCGAGCATCTACCTGGGCCCCCTCGGCATTGAGTCCCTCGAACAGATGGTCCTTTGGGCGGCACCGGATCACCGGGATCCCGCCAGCTTGGCCCGGGCCCTGGAGTCGCGTTCAGGCGGCAATCCGCTCCACGCCCAACAGGCACTACTGTTGCTCGCCGAGGGCGGAGGCCTCCTTGATGACGATCTCCCAGGCATCGTACGGGCGCGCCTCAATCTCCTGTCGGAGCCTGGCCTACGGCTGTTGCAGACCCTGTGTATCTCGGGCGATGCTGCCGAGACCCGCCTGCTCATGAAGCTGTTTCCCGACGCGGTGGAGTTTGCCCAAGCCATCGGGGAGCTCATGGCGGCGGATTATGTGAGCAAAGACGGTGGCCGGCTGGAGATGCGCAGTCCGACCCAGGCGTCCATAGTGCGCGAGCTGACCGAGCACCGCACCAAGCAGGTCATCCATCGCGAGCTACACGAGCGGCTCCGCGCCCACGGCGCCGGGATCCTCGAGCGTGGACATCACGCCGTGGGGGCGCAGCTCGGAGAGGAGGGGCTGGAGTTGGTCACCGAGGCCGGAGACCTCACCAGCTTCTGGCTCGACGACGATGGCGCGGCGGCGCACTACCGGCGCGCCCTGGACATCGCCCGGTGGGAGTTGTTCATGGGAGAGGAGGACGAGCGACTGCCTCTCATCTCCTTGAAGCTGGGCGACTCCCTACGCCGTTCGGGCCACTTCCTGGCTGCCGAGATCACCTACAAAGAGGCCTTGACCTCCTGCGCCCGCTATCCCGTTCTGCGAGCCCGACTCCAGGGCGGAATGGCCAAGCTGCTCCTGGAACGCGGCCTCTGGGACGAGGGGCTCGGGGCCATGCGCCAGGCCTTGACCCAGGCCCACGCCGCCGACAGCCCCGAGCTGGTGTCGGAGTTGTACGTGGGCCTGAGCGATCTGCTGCACAAGCTCGGCCACATCGACCTGGCGGCCGAGGAGATTGACGAGGGCATCTTCCTGGTGACCGGTGGCGACGGCGAGCACACCTCCGTCCCTCCCCCTGGATTCTGGAAGCTCCTGTCCCACGCCGCCGAGGTGCACGACGCGCTGGGAGATGGATCCCGGTCGACGGAGTTGGCGTCGTTGGCCCTGGACCACGCCCAGCGGGAGCGGAGCCTTTTGGGTCAGGCCCAATGCAACCTGCTGCTGGCCCGCTTCGGCGACGATGCCACGCCCGACTCCGACTCCGACTCCGACTCCGACCCTTTCGACGACCACTGCGCCGCGGCCATGGCCGCCTTCAAGCGGTTGGGTGACCGACGGAGCGTGGCCGAGTGCCTCCTGCTTCGCGCCTCCCGCCACCCCGACGGTCAACCCGTGCTCGCCGGGCAGGCCCTCGAGCTGGCCCAACAGATCGGCTGGGCAGAGGGCATCAACGAAGCGAGGAGGTCCTTAGCCAGTCACCAATCGCCTTAGCGTTGAGGTATCAGGTCGGCGAATCGGAACTCGATGTACTCGTTGTCCGACGCTTTCACCCAGGTGTCTCCGGTGCCGCTCTCATAGGCCACGTACATGACGAGGTTGGTGAGGTCGTAGACCACGGAGAAGATGTTGGAGTCGTCGTCGCCCACGACCTGGTTGATGGTCATCGCTTCGGGGACTCCAATGAGCGTTTTACTGCCGCCGTTGTCAGGAACTACCGTCTCTGACTGCCACTCGAAGGACGTCCCTTCGTAGTACGCCGTCAGCAGGTCGTAGTGTGGTCGGTAGCGGTTTCTGTACGCTCCGGCTAGGTGGGCGTACTGATTGTCGCGGTCGCGCTGCGGTCCGTTGGAGGCGAACTGCCAACGTCGCACATGCTTGGCCAAGGCCGTATCGGCGCGGTAGATCGCGCAGGGCAGGGGAACACCGTTGGGGTAGGGTTCTCCGCTCGCGTCGGGCACCAGGAGTCCCGTGGCGTCGTAGACGAAGTCGCCGTTTCCGTCCACCTCGAAGGTCCGCACGATCCCCGTGGCGTCCACCTCGTAGGCGGCGCTCTCGAGGTTGACCATATCCGGATCGTCCACGGCGTTCCAGACGTTGGCGACGCTCCCGTCGAAGGTGAACTCGTAGAGGGTCGCCTGGGGATCACAGCTCGGGGCGGGGCCGTTCCGGAACAGTCCCGCGTGAACCCCGGACAGCTCAATGGTCACCGCCTCACTCCCCGCGCCCGCCCCGGCGGGATCGCCGAAGGCGAGCATCGCGTTGGCGCCGATGGTCGTAGGTCGTTTGATGCCGTCGTCGATGCCGTCGGTGAAGTACGGCAGCGCGTCGTCCAAGCCATCGGCGTACGCCATGATTTCTCGAACTCGGAGCAGCTCCGGCGAGGCGTGGAGACGCATCATGGAGCTTGAGGCTTCCACCATGCTGATGGCGAGCCCGCTCTCACTCATGCCGGCCAGCGCGCCGATGAACCCCACGTACCCGACCGTCATGTACGCCGCTCCATCGTCGGGGACGACAATCGTGACCAGGCTGGCATTCTTCAACCCGATGTCGGCGGACCAGTCCATGGTGCGGGTGGCGATCATGCCGCCGTCGGTGCGGTCGCCCCAGGCGGCGAAGAACGCGCACGCGAAGGGAGGGATCGCCTGTGCGAACTCGTCCATGAAAATGGCCGGGACGAACCGTCCCTCCATGGCCGTGCGGCGTTCCATCTCTTGTGGACCGAGTTGCGCCTCGGCCTGGCCGTAATATTCGAGCAACGGGTTCGTGTAGCCCGTGCTGAAGAAATCGTACATGGCGCCCAGGTCATCACCGATGGCGCCCGCCACCTCACCGAGCTCGAGAATCCAGCGGACGATGTCCTGGACCCGCTGGGGGTCTGGGTGATTCGCCGCCGCGGCGCCATCGAGAACACCTTCGAGCTCGTCCAGGAACTTGGGGGGCATGTTGGTCTCCATGTGAGGCCACCCCAGGTCCAGGAAACCGGTGAAGATGGTGGTCGCGGTCTCGGGGTCCAGCTCGAACTCCTCGCCGAAGTAGGGCATCATCACGTCCTCCCACATGCGGGTGACGTCTTCGGCCAGCAGATAGCCGTACTGGTAGCCCATCTCATAGTAGGACCCTTGTACCCGTAGGACCTTCAGCGTCCCTTGGGGAGCCTCCACCTCAGCGAGCAGACCGTTGTCCACCCAGTTGACCACCGTACCCATGGGGAAGCTCGGAGGTTTGTTTTCCTTGTCGTCGTCGCAGGCCACGAACACAAGCAGCGCGCCCGCAACAAGCCCACTCACTGCCAGCGTGCACACGAGATGGCGAAAACTGAAACCGATCCGACTCCCGACACTCATCATGAATCGCTCCTGGTTATGGTAGCGTGATCGACGTTGAGATTTTGTCATTGCATCAAATATCAAGGTGAGTGGCCAGCGTCAAGGAGGGGCGGAGGGGGAGGGCCGGGGTCGAGGGGGTGGTCATCGAAGTCCGTGTTTGCGGAGCTTGCCTTGTAGGGTTGTTGGCTTGAGCCCGAGCAGGGCGGCGGCGCCTTCTGGGCCGTAGACGCGCCCGCCGGTCTCGTCCAGGGCGCGACGTAGCAGCGACTGTACTGCGTTGTCGAAGGGCTGGATTCTCGGGGCTATCGTGGGCGTCGGCGTCGGGGTCTTACGCTCTAATCCGAGATCCATCACCACCAGCTCGGAGCCCGGGCTGAGGATGAGCGCCCGCTCCAGGGTGTTCTCCAGCTCCCGAACGTTGCCGGGCCAGTGGTAGGCCTCCAGGGCGCGCCAGGTGTCTTCGCCTATGGTGGGGGGCTGCCGGTGCATGCGTAAGGCGTGGCGTTCGAGGAGGTGCTCGGTCAGGGGACGCAGGTCCTGGGGTCGGTCCCGCAGGGGCGGCAGCACCACCGGGAAGATGTTGAGACGGTAGTACAGGTCCGCCCGGAAGGCGCCGTCGTCGGCCATCTGCTCGAGCTGGCGGTTGGTGGCGGCCACGAGACGGATGTCCACGGGGACCGCCCGCTCCCCGCCCACCCGCTGGATCTCTCGCTCCTGGAGCGCGCGCAGAAGCTTGATCTGCACGGACGCGGGCGCGTCTCCCACCTCATCGAGAAAGAGGGTACCTCCCGAGGCCTGCTCGAATCGGCCGATCTTGCGCTTGGTGGCGCCGGTGAAGGCGCCCTTCTCGTGGCCAAACAGCTCGCTCTCGATGAGCGACTCGGGGATGGCTGCCAGGTTCACGGCCACGAAGGGGCCGGAGGCGCGGTCGCTGTGCTGGTGTACCAGGCGGGCGATGCCCTCCTTGCCCGTGCCGGTCTCACCGCGGATCAGCACGGTGGTCTCCGAGGGTGCCACCATGTGAACTTTCTCCAGGACCGCCCGCATGGCGGGTCCGTCGGCCACGTACTTCAGTTGGCCACTGGTCTCCCGGATCTGGTGTTTGAGGCGCGTGTTTTCTCGATCCAGGAGCTGATTGAGGCGGCGGATTTCGCTGACCATGAGGCTGTTGTGCAGGGCGATGGCGATGAGCTTGGAGATGCGGTCCGCGGGCTGAAAGCAGCGGCAGAGCATCTCCTCCTTGGGGAGGTGGGCGATCTCGAAGGTGCCCAGTACCTGGCCCTCGGCGATGAGCGGGAAGCAGGCCAGGGCGCCATAGCCTAAGCGGGCGAGGTCCTCCTCCTCGCGATAGCGACCGGCTCCGAGACCGCCTCCGAGGTCGGTGAGGCCCATGTGGTCGAGGGTCACCGGAGCCCGGGTGCGGATGGCGGCGCCCGTGGCGGTGCCTTCGAGGGAGAACACGGTCCCCGGCGAAGGCGTAGGTTGGCGGCTGTCGTCCACCAGCAGCACCTCGGCCACGTCGGGGTCCTCGGCGCGCCAGCGGTTGATTCCCACGCGGGTACCCCCGAAGTGCTTGCGTAGCAACCGCGCCGTGCGCTCGAGGATCTCGGGGAGATCGAGGGTGGTGAGCAGCTTCTCCACGGCCTCTTCAATGAGGCTTTCGCGGTCTCGAAGACCTGTGCAGTGAATAACCATATTTGGGTATATACCCATATTTCGGTGCATTTGCTACCCAAATATGGTTGTGCATCCAATGTCAGGCGCCATAACCCCCAAGAAACCGGCGCTTTTTTTCTGGCACGCGCTTTGCTAATACTACTGGTCGACTGTACTTTACAGTCGATAGATTAGCAACGAGCCAAGAGCTAACAAGCCAAGAGCCAAAGAGCTCAGGAGAGTGGACATGCCCGTACGGAAGATCATCATCATCGACGAAGAGAAGTGCGACGGCTGTGCTCTTTGCGTGGACGCCTGCCACGAGGGCGCCATCCAGCTCGTCGACGGTGTGGCCAAGCTGGTGAGTGATAGCTACTGCGACGGCTTGGGCGACTGTCTGGGCGAATGCCCCCAGGGTGCCATCACCATAGAGGAGCGCGATGTGGCGGCCTTTGACGAAATGGCCGTGGCGACCCATTTGGAGGATCTGCGCAATCTGAAGAAGACGTCCCTGGGCATGGCGCCCACCGGCCCCGGTTCAGCCCCCGGCCCCGGCCCCGGACTGGCTGCCGCTCCCGCTCCCGCCCACGCCGGCGGCTGCCCCGGGTCGGCCATGCAGCAGATCAAGCCCCTGGGCCAAATGGCGCCCACGGCCGGTCCCGGCTCCTCCCCTGGTGCGCCGGTGGCGGGCGCTACGCTCTCGGCCTTGACCAACTGGCCGGTGCAGCTCCACCTGGCGCCGGTGCAGGCGCCGTTTTTCCACCAGGCCAAGCTGCTCATCGCCGCCGATTGCGTGGCCTTCTCCCTCCCGGATTTCCATCAGGGGATGCTGGCCGGGCGGACCCTGCTGATTGGATGCCCCAAGCTGGATGACACCTCGGCCTACCTCGACAAGCTCACGGCCATCTTCCAGTTCAACGAGATCGTGAGCGTAGAGGTGGCCTTCATGGAGGTCCCCTGCTGCAACGGTCTGGTGCGCCTGGTGGAATCGGCCATCGAGGCCAGCGGAAAGGATCTCCAGCCTTCCTTGACCCGGGTGTCCATCCGCGGTGAGTATCAGGCGGCATAAGGACCCGAACCACAGGCGCCCTTCGGCGCCGGAGCTGCCATCTTTGAGCCTCCTGAGACTACTGCCGGTGCTCCTTGCTTTCGGATTGCTCGGCGCTCACTTTCTACGCATGGGCATCGATGGGGGGCTGGTGGCGGCGGCCTGCGCACCGCTCATCCTGCTCATCCGTCGTCGCTGGGCGGCGCGGGCGGTCCAGGCGCTGCTGGTGGGATCCGCGGTCTTCTGGCTCGTCTCGTTGGCGCGCCTGGCGTCTGTGCGCCAGGAGATGGGCATGGGCTGGGGCCGACTAGCGGCCATCCTGGTGGTGGTGGCCCTGGGTACGGCGGCTGCGGCCCTGTCTCTGGAGAGCCGGTCCCTGCGCGAGCGGTACCGCCGCGGCGGGCAGTCCACCACCGCGTCAGTGGTCGCATTTTTGCTCACCGCCGTGGTGCTGGTCTTTGTCCAGGTGAAGGTGGCGCGTCCCATGATCCTGGCGGAGCGTTTCTGGGTGGGCGGCGGTTGGCCCACGATCCTGGGGCTGTCGGTGTACGCCGCCTGGATCAACGAGTTGCTGTTGGATCCGGCGCGCCAGGCGAAGATCCGGAGCCGCATCTGGCTGGTCTTCTCCATGTTTTTCTTCGCGCAGCTTCTGCTCGGCCTGTCGGGCATAGAGCAGATGCTCATGAGCGGCGACCTTCATCTGCCCGTACCCGCCATGATCGTGGGCGGCCCCCTGTACCGCGGCGGCGGCCTGTTCATGCCGATCCTCTTCGGCGTGACGGTGCTGCTAATGGGGCCCGCCTGGTGCAGCTACTTCTGCTACATCGGCGCCTGGGACAACCAACTCTCGGGGGCCCGCCATCCCACCAACACCTCCGGTCCCTGGCACCGCCGGCTGCGGTGGATCACCCTCGTGGCCGTCGTCGCCCTCGCCCTGGCCCTGCGGCTGCTGGGCGCGCCCACCTGGCTCGCGGCGGTCCTCGGGGGCGGTTTCGGCATCGTAGGCGTGGTGATCATGGTGCTGTGGTCTCGGCGCACGGGCACCATGGCTCACTGCACCTGGTACTGCCCCATCGGTTTGCTGGCCACGGGGCTCGGAAAGCTCTCACCCCACCGGATCCGCCTGAACGACAACTGCACGGCCTGTGGCCTCTGCAGCCGGGCCTGCCGCTACGACGCACTCTCGTCCGAGGACATCGCCCGCCATCGCCCGGGCGCTTCCTGCACCCTGTGCGGCGACTGCGTCGGCGTTTGCAAGCACGACGCCATGGGCTACCGCTTCGGCTCCCTGTCCCCGGCTACTTCCCGCGCGGTGTTTTTTGTGCTGGTGGCGAGCTTCCACGCGGTCTGTCTGGCGGTGGCTCGAATTTGACGCCGTCTTGGTACGGCACCGGCTCTGATTGACAACGTCGGCGTAGTTGGCGAGGGTTTGAACATGGACACGTCGTACCCTTCACTCATCGAGGCCATGGGGCTTATGCCCATCGGCGAGCGGCTTCGGCAAACCCTGGTGGTGCTCCGTGGCGCCGAAGACGTACCGCCCAGTCGCTTCGACGTGACGAGCCTGGCCAACCTGCGTCCGCGCATGGCCATCCCCCTTTGGTGGGGACGTTTCTATCGTGAGCGGACGGTGCTGCTGACGTGTCTTTTCAACCACCGCCAGACCCCCATCGACCAGGGCTGGTCCGTGCGTCGCACCCAGATGGAGGACTTTCGGGGCCGGGAGCTCACCTACGACAGCCACAACGGCACCGACCTGTCAGTCCCGCGAGGCACCCTGGCGGTGGCGCCGGCGGCGGGGGTGGTGGCCCGGGTCTTCGCGGAGTTCAACCGCGGCGGGCTCAAGGTGGTCATCGACCACGGGGACGGCCTGATCACCAGCTCGGCGCATCTGGCGCGCGCTCTGGTGTCCGAGGGCGACGTGCTCGTGACGGGCCAGCCCTACGCCATCACCGGCTACAGCGGCCTCGATGGATTCACGACCTTCCCCTGGGGCGTGCCCCACATTCACTTCAACGTCTGGTTCGATGGTCGGGCGGTGGATCCCTTCGCCCGTGGTGACGACGTCTCCCTATGGCGCGAAGGCTGGCCCACACCGGTGCCCGATTCTCCGCCCGAAGAGCACCCCGTGGCGGCGGACTACGACGAGTCACGGGTGGACGCCATCATCGCGGCCTGCCGCACCGCCGAGGTGCGACACCGCCTATCGGCCATCTCACCTTTGCGCTGTAGGGCCGCCTACCTCATCGCCGAGATGAACTACTACCCCACGCGTTTCCCCGAGCGCGGCGGTGTCTACCGCGTGGCCCCCGTCCGGCGGCCCCGGCTCAACCTGCCTTTCCTCGCCCGCGACATGGACGGCGTGACCTTCGCCGACGAGCTGTAACGCTCCGGCTCGGACACCTGGCACTCTCAGGAATAATGCAGGCTTCTACTTCTCGGACGGTGTTTTTTCTGCAGGTGGAGTGGCTGGTGGCGCATCTTCTGGCGGGCTGTCTGGCGGTGGCTCGGATTTGACGGCGTTGTTTTTTGCGCGGGTCTTGGTCCCCTCTGGGGCGCGCTGTCGGCGTCGGCGGCGTTGTAGTAGCTTCCAGGTGGTGAACCCGGCCACGCCGAGGAAGATCAGCGCGCCGAAGAGGACGCCGACCACCTGGCTCCAGGCCGAGGTGACCATGATTTTGTTCACCAGCAGGTCGTGCTGTTTTGAGGTTTTGGGCAGCTTGCCCGTGGCCTTGGCCACGTGGTGCAGCAGGCTCACTGCCAGGGACGCCGTGGGGAGCTCCCGGTGGCAGGACAGGCAGACCCCCGTGCGACTCATGTGAGCCCGCTCGGTGTTGTTCAGGGGGCGGGAGAGCTTCCAGTGATGGCCCACGGTCTGCAACTGCTTGCCCTTCTCGGTGACGATGCGCGCCCAGTCGTTGGCGAGCCCCGCGATGGGCTCGATCTGCGTCCGGGCGGACTTGGGCAGGATCCGGCGATCCGCGGTCATCAGATCCACCACCTGGCGCTTGTTCCACGCGCGGTTGTTGCGGCCACCGGAGATGCCGTATCCCAGGGCCTTGGGACTCGTGTGGCAGGACTCGCAGGTGCGCGCCTTTCCGGTGGTGTGCGGCTGGGTGGGGCTCATGTCGATGGACAGTTGTCCCTCCTTGCCCGATCCCTCGGTGCCCGGCGTGGTGCGGAAGATGTGGTTCTGGAGGATCATCTTGCCGTCGGGCCCGATGACCGTCGCGCTCACCTGGCAGCCCGGTGCGGCCGGTGAGACCCGCCCCTCGCCGTTGATGACCAGCATGGGGTTGGCCCAGCGCATGTAGGAGCGTTGCTCGGTGACGCGCCCGGCCACCATGGTGGGGTAGCCCTTCTCTGAGCGATCCCCGCGGAACTCGTCCTGGCTGTGGCGCCGTCCAGCGGCGACCCAGTCGAAGGTCCGCTGCTGCTTCGAGTAGTCGATCTTCACGTGACAGCCGTAGCACTGCGGTGTCCACGTCCCGTGGCAGGTGTAGCACTCCACCTTCGACATGTGGCTGGCCACCTGGGACATGGCCACCCGCCCGGCCAGGTTGAGCTTGCGCGCCTGGGTGAGCGTCTTGAGGGTCTGGATGACCAGCGTCTTCCCCGCCGCGGTGTGTACCACCACGCTGTTGCCCCGGCGCACCACGTTGCCATAGGGGTTGCCCCGGGCAGTGAGCAGGTAGCCGTCCTCGGGGGGATAGGTGGTCCCCTGCTTGATACGCCCGGTGAGCGAGGTGGTAACTCCCCGGGCGTCCTTGTGTCGGTTCGCGCCGGCGAACTCCTCGCCCGTGCCCAACGGCAGGTCCCACGGATTTTTCGTGGGGGTGCCGTGGCAGTCGGAGCACTCGATCTCCACCTGGCCCAGGGTGGTGCCCGACAGGAACCCGTCGCCGTGCACGTCCTTGGAGGTGTGACAGTCCATGCAGAGCATGCCGCGGGTAGAGTGGATGTCCTCGTGCATGGCCAGATACCGCTTGGTGTGTAGCTTGAGTTGCCCCTTGCCGTCCGCGGTCCAGGGGGACGTGAAGGCGCTCTCCATGAGCCCCTGGAAGGAGACGCCGATGCGCTTGCCACGATCGTGGCAGGTGGTGCAGGTCTCCACCGGGATCCCGGTGTAGCGCTTGCCGTTGATGGTCACCCGGGAGTTGCGGCTCGACTGGATGGTGTGCACCAGCATGCGCCCACGCTGGTTGCGCGGTAGGGTCTTGTCGGCCCCTTCGTAGAGGCCTTCGTTGCCGTAGGGGATGTGGCAGGCGGAGCAGCCCATGCCCCGGTAGTCCCCGCGGGTCTGGCGGCCCCGTACCCCGAGGTGGCAGCGCTGGCACTCGGTGCGCAGATACGTAAAGGCCGCCAGGTGCGGCTCCTTGTTGATGCGCGACACGTCAGCGGGGAAGTCCGGCAGACCGTGGTGCCGGTCCACGTAGATGTTGGGCTCCATCTTGCGCAGGGCGGCCATGTATCGCCTGTAGGCCAACGTGCCCAGGCGTTGATCCGGGTCGCGGGGGTTCTTGGCGTCGTAGTTGGCCCATAGGTGCTTGTAGCCCGTGAGCGAGCCGAAGGCCCAGGCCGTACCCTGGATCTTGCCCGCCTCGGTCATCATCAAGCTGTTCCACTGGGTGGACGTGTGCTTCGGGTGGCACTGGCCGCAGGTGGTGGCGTTGATCCACGGGCTGCCCGGATCCCGGTAAAAAGCCTTGGGTCCGCCGGCCGCCCCGAGACCTGGAGCGGTACCCCGGTGGCCCGCCGCTTTGTTCGGGGCGCGGGGATCGCCACCATGGCAGATCACGCAACCGTCGGGATCGCCGTGCTTGCGTCCGGCCTTGATCAGGGCCTTGAACATGGGCGTGGACGGCTCCCGGATGGACTCGATGCCCTTGTGGCAACGGGCCCCGGTACAGCCGGACTTACCCGCCGGCACGGGCCGTACGGGCATGGGCACGGGCCGCGCCGGGCCAGGGGTCTGGGCGGGGCTAGGGGTGGGGGCAGGGGACTGCATCGAGGGTTTCCCCGGCGCCGCCAGGACCATCCCGACAAACAATGAAACTGCCACCATGGAAGCTCTCCTCTATGGAAAAGGATATTACACTGTTACCCCATAACAAGAGTAAGAAAAAGCTTGTCGTGGCGGGCTCCCGACACTAGACTAATTTCGCGAAAGGAAATGCGAATCGATCGGAATTTGAGCATTGCCGTATGTCACGGGAACGCAAGCGATTCGCCCCGCTGCTGAATGAAACTCTCCACCCGCGCCAGATATGCCATCCGCGTGCTCCTCGACATCGCCGAGCGAAAGCATGAGGATCGCCCAATTCAGCTCAACGACGTCGCCGGGCGGACCGGGATCTCCCGGCGATACCTCGACCAGATCGTTATGCCCCTCAAGAGTGCCGGCCTCCTCATCGGCACCAAGGGCCGTCACGGAGGCTATCAGCTCTCCAAGGATCCGGTGGATATTCATCTGCTGGATATCGTGGAGGCCACCATCGGCCCGGTCAACCTGGTGGAGTGCGTGCAGTCGCCGCAGACCTGCGAGCGCTCGGGTGAGTGCCCGGCCCGCATGATCTATCGTCTGCTCAGCGCCAGCATGAAGACGGTCCTCACCGACTACACCCTGGCCGATCTCGGCAAGAAAGACGTGCTGGCCGAGATCGGGACGAAGGTGGATATCCTCGAAGCGGCCCTCTGAAGCGGCCCTCTGATCCGCGCTCCTCCTCGCCAGAGATTCATCGCCAGAGATTCATCGCCAGGGATTCATCGCCAGGGGTTCGTAGTTTGGCATGTCATTCTCCGGAGTAAGAATGTCAGCACAGTGGACTATACTGGCAACATTGCCGGAAACTGTTAAAAATTGCCAGAATCAGCATAAAAACTTAGAAACTACTTGAACCTCCTAATAACATACTGAATAAATAAGTGAATGCCTGACGAACGACCCGAAGACGCCGAGCATCACAGTGATTCCGTGCCCGATACCACGGAGCTCTCCCCGGAGCTCTCCCCGGAGCTCTCCACGGAACCTTCCACGGAAACTTCCCAGGAGTTGGGGCGGAGGATGCTGGACTCCATGTACTCCGCGGTGTCGTTGATCGACATCCGGACCCACCGGATCGTGGATGTGAACAGAACCTTCTTGGCCCGCATTGGCAGGGAGCGGAAGGATGTCGTGGGGCGGCTGTGTCATGAGGTCGCCCAGGAGTGCTATGAGCCCTGCCATGGGCCGGGAGGGACCTGTCCGTTGCATGTCACCCTGGTCACGGGGGAGCCGAATCGGGTGGAGCATGTGACGCGCGCTCCTGACGGGAGCGAGGTGTTCACCGAGATATGTGTCTCCCCGGTGTACAACGACGCGGGGGAGGTCGTGCAGGTGGTTCACCTGGTACAGGACGTGACCCAGCACCGGCTCAGCGAGGAGGCCTTGCGGCAGACCAGCGCCGCGGCGGAGGCGGCCTCGGAGGCCAAGTCTATCTTCTTGGCGAATGTCAGTCACGAGCTGCGCACGCCCCTGAACCCCATCGTCGCCATGAGCAAGCTGCTGGAGCTCACGTCCCTGGACGCTGAACAGCAGCGGTACGTGGATCTCATTGAACGCGGAGCGCAGCAGCTCCTGTCCACGGTGAACGATCTGCTGGACTTCTCCAAGGCGGAGGCCGGGCGCCTGGAGTTGGAGCGAGTGGACTTTGATTTGGTGGAGACCCTCGAAAGCTGCCTGGGACTCTGCGCCGCGGAGTGTCTGCGTCGGGGCCTCGAGCTCCAATGGCGCGTGGCGGAAAATGTGCCCTCGCGTCTGCGGGGGGATCCTTTTCGAATGAATCAGATCCTGCACAACCTGATCAGCAACGCCATCAAGTTTACGCCGCATGGAGAGATCCACGTGCGTGTGGATCTGGAAGACTCGGACCCCGACGGGGTCACCCTGCGCTTCGTTGTGGAAGACACGGGTATCGGTATCCCCAAGGAGCGGCAGCGGGAGCTATTCGAATCCTTCACCCAGGCCGACGCCTCCGTGTCGCGCCTTCACGGTGGCACGGGCCTGGGGCTGGCCATCTCCAAACAGATCGTGGAGCTCATGGGCGGAAGGATCGGAGTAGAAAGCATCGAGGGCGAGGGGGCCAGCTTCTGGTTCACCGCGCGGCTCGAGGTGCAGCCTCACCGGGAGCCAGCCG
>JAOZUO010000132.1:16615-24103 GCA_029938605.1 Deltaproteobacteria bacterium
AGGAGCCTCACCGGGAGCCAGCCGAGGAGCCTCACCGGGAGCCAGCCGAGGAGCCTCACCGGGAGCCAGCCGAGGAGCCAGCCGAGGAGGTGACCCAGGAGGCAGCCGCGGTCGTTGATTCGAAGCGACGCCTGGACTGTGTGGTTGGACGGTCGTCGCGAGAGCCGTCTGTAGCCACCGCGCCGCGGATCCTTGTGGCGGAGGACAACCCGTCCAATCAGCGCGTGGTCCAGCAGATCCTGGTGCAGGGGGGATACCGTGTGGACATGGTCGACAGCGGCGTCCGAGCCCTCGAGCACCTGCGCTCGGGCCGCTTTGATCTCGTGATCATGGACGTGCAGATGCCGGACATGGACGGGATCGAGGTTACCCAACGCATTCGCGACCCCACCGAGGCGGGACTCCCCACGCGGATACCCATCGTCGCCGCCACCGCCTTCGTCCAGCCGGCGGACCGGGAGCGGTGTATCCAGGCCGGAATGAACGGGTTCATCACCAAGCCCATCGACCCCCGTGAGCTCCTCGAGGTGGTGGACCGGGAGCTCAATCGCTCCACGCCGTAGGCTCAATCCGGCGACGCCGTAGGCTCAATCCGGCCACGCCGTAGGCTCAATCCGGCCACGACTTTCGTGCCCATGCGTTTCCATGGCGCGCGGCATGACCATTGCATGGTACAAACACCCTGGACGGAGGGCTGTATCGCAGCTATGGGGTAAGGGAGTCGCCAAGGAGTAATGGATTCATGAAGTGTCCTGGACAAGACAGTCGTTATTGGGGTCCGGAGGCCATCTTTGAAGTGGACTGTCCGGCCTGTGGGACCTCGGTGGAGTTCTTCAAGGACGAGGCCACCCGGCGGTGCACCAAGTGTGGGTTTCGTTTTCGGAATCCGAGCATAGACGTGGGCTGCGCCCAGTGGTGCAAATACGCGAAGCAGTGCTTTGGCGACGTGGACCTGACTGAAGACAACACGCCCCTGGACCAAGTGTCGGTGCTAGACAGCCTGGTGGAGGCGGTGCGTGAGGTGGTGGGGGAGGACGAGCCGGGCGTTCGGCTGGGCATGCGGGTAGTGGCCCAGGCCCAGGAGCTGCTTCTGGAGGAGGAGGGGGTGCCGAAATTGGTCTTTGCGGCGTCTTTGCTGGGATCTCTGGAGTCGCCGGGCCACGCGCGGCGGGTCCTGGAGCGGGCGGACATAGACGCGGAGGCGGCGGGGATCGTGCTGGGGCTGGTGCGTGGAAAGTCCGTGGACGGCGCGGAGAAGGAGCGCAAGATCGTACTGGATGCCACGGCCCTGGTGGATCTGGCTGCGAAGCTGAGCTCCAAGAAAGCGGCTAAGAAGGTCTCCACGGATGCAAAGTCACTGAACAAGCAGTTCTCGACCAAAGCGGCCCGGCGACGAGCCAAGAAGATGGTCGCCGAAGCCTCCTGAACCGGGTACAACGACAAATGTGTAGGAGTATGGGGGCCGGCGCAAAGATATCAGCCGGCGCAAAGACGTCAGCCGGCGTCCCAGTAGTCTGAGTAGTCCGAGTACGAGTCCCAGTAGTCTGAGTAGTCTGAGTACGAGTCCCCGTAGTCTGAGTAGTCTCCGTAGTCTGAGTAGTCTGAGTACGAGTCTGAGTAGTCTCCGTAATCAGAGTAATCCAGGTAGTCTTCGTAGTCAGAGTACCCGTCCTCGTAGTCTGAGTAGTCTCCGTAGTCCCCGTAGTCTCCGTAGTCTGAGTAGTCCCCGTAGCCGTCCCCGTAGTTCGAGTAGTCGTGGTAGCCGTCCCCGTAGTCCGAGTACCCATCCAGGTAGTTGTCCAAGCAGCCACCGGATCCCACCAGCAACGAGGCCCCAATACCCGCCACCACCGTGGTCGCTCCGAGACTCCGCGCCTTCAGCAGAAACGACCGCCGTGAGATTTCCGTTCTCACCCGCTCGAGCAGTTTGTTTTTCATCACACTATTGGGCCAACGCTAAGAACAATCATAGCGCGAACCAGCCCAATGTTCAAAGGGCAGAGCTCAGGGGCCGAAGGGATGAGGCGGATGGGACGAGGCCGAAGGTCGGTGCTTACCGAGCTACGCGAGGCAGGCGTTGAGGTCGGCTTCCACCGTGGTGGTGGGGGCGATGTTGAAGTTGTCCACCAGGACCTGCAGGACGGCGGGGCTCACGAAGGCCGGCAGGGACGGGCCCAGACGGATGTTCTTGATACCCAGGTGCAGGAGCGTGAGCAGGATGCAAACGGCCTTCTGCTCGTACCAGCTGATGATCATGGACAGGGGCAGGGAGTTGACGTCCGTCTCGAAGGCGTCGGCCAGGGCCACCGCGATCTTGATGGCGGAGTAGGCGTCGTTGCACTGGCCCACGTCCAGCAGCCGCGGGATGCCGCCGATGTCGCCAAAGTCCAGCTTGTTGAAGCGGTACTTGCCACAGGCGAGGGTGAGGATGACGCTGTCGTCGGGCACGGACGTGGCGAAGTCGGTGAAGTAGTTGCGTCCGGGCTTGGCGCCGTCACAACCGCCGATGAGGAAGAAGTGCTTGATGTCGCCGCTCTTGACGGCCTCGATGACCTTGTCGGCCACGCCCAGCACCGCGTTGCGGCCGAAGCCCACGGTGATGGTCTTGTCAGCGCCGTCCTCGGTGAAGCCCGGCGCCGCCAGGGCCGCCTCGATGACCGGACCGAACTCCTGGTTGGGGGTGTGCGTTACGCCCGGCCACGCCACCAAACCCGTGGTGAAGATCCGGGCCTTGTAGGCGTCCTTGGGCTTCTGGATGCAGTTGGTGGTCATGAGGATAGAGCCGGGGAAGGCGTCAAACTCTTTGCGCTGGTCCTGCCAGGCGCCGCCGTAGTTGCCCACCAGGTGCTTGTGCTTCTTCAGCTCCGGGTAGCCGTGGGCGGGCAGCATCTCACCGTGGGTGTAGATGTTAATGCCCTTGCCCTCGGTCTGCTCGAGCAGGGCCTGCAGGTCTTTGAGGTCGTGGCCGGAGATGAGGATGGCCTTGCCCTTGACCGGCTCGATGCGCACGGGGGTGGGCACGGGGTGGCCGTAGCTTCCGGTGTTGGCGAAGTCCAGCAGCTCCATGGCGCGGAGGTTCACCTCGCCGCATCGGAGCACCAGGGTCACCATCTCGTCCACGGTGTGGGGCTCCCGGATGTAGTCCATGGCCTCATGGATGAACGCGTACACGGCGTCGTCAGACTGGCCGAGGATCTGGGCGTGGTCCATGTAGGCCGCCATGCCCTTGATGCCGTACACCAGCAGCTCCTCGAGGCTGGCGATGTCCACGCCCCGCGCCTCTTGGCGGAGGTTGATGGCCATCTTCTCACCCTCGGCGATGAGGGCCTCGCGCTCGGCGGGCGGAGCCCAGGTGGAGATCCCGTTGGGGCTGTCGACGGTCTTGCCATCCTTGGCGCAGGCGTCCTCGTACAGTTTCCGTGCCTTGTCCCGGAGCTTGGCGCCCTGGACCACCAGATCGGCGACCTTGTCGGCGTGGAAGTTCACGTTGGTGATGGTGCTAAACAGCGCCTTGATAGTGAACAGGTTGACCTCCTCGTCCACCACGCCCACGCCGCGCGCCCTGTGCGCCCAGGCCGACACGCCCTTGACCATCTCCACCAGAACGTCCTGCAGGACCGCTGTCTCCTGGTCCTTGCCACAGACACCCTTGATGCCCGTACAGGCTACGCCCTTGGTCGTTTGCTCACACTGGAAACAGAACATGCTCATCTGGAATCTCCTTGGATCGATTGAGATCGTTTGCGTTTGCTTGAGATCGTTAGCGTTTGCTTGAGATCGTTAGCGTTTGCTTGAGATCGTTTGCGTTTGTTTGAGATCGTTTGCGTTTGTTTGCTGAACCGGTTGGGCGAGACGTCGAGCGGTCTGAGACATCCGCGGCCTCGCGTTGTGTTCATGGGATGGCATTGCAATCCATGTGCCACCGTACGCCGATCGAGCGTTCGGGCAGGAAAGTGTGGGTTTGCAGTCCAACCGCGGGCTGGGACCGGATGACTCACGAGTCATTATGAGACACTACCCAAGTCGGCGTTGCACCAGCGGCTCCGGGTTAAACCCAGTAATAACGCGCTTTCGATGCCATAACACAGTCGAAACCAGCTGTCTCGTTTTGATTTCGATACGATTCTGTTTCATGACACATATGGGAGGCCCATACGGAGGCCTATACGGAGGCACTGATGGAGGCCTTTGGGAAAATCATCTCGCAGCATCATCAGGTTACGCGCGACATTTTCGGTGTGATATGAGGGGATGCGTCAGATCGAGGACCTTTTAGCCGTCGTCATCGCCGGCAGCTAATAGGGAATTGTGGCCGGCGTGCGACAGCGAGCTGAAGTAGTTGTCACTCGAGGTCGAGCGCCACGCCTCGACCTGGTTGAAAGCGTTGTGGGAAACGACGACCACCGGACGACGTCCCATCTGTTCGGAGCCAGAGCGCGGCGCAGAGCGCGGCGCTCTGGTCGGCCCAGTACACGTCGCCGCGTTTTATCAGCTGTTTTCCTGCAGCAGATGCTCCACTGCGGCTGCCTCCAAGCCGGGGTCGAGATCGGCTTCGGTGCCCGCAGATTGCTCGGCGTACTCGGCGATGGCCCGATGCAGAGACTCACGGCGGTGCTGCTCGAGCCACGCCTCGATGGCTTCGCGGGCCAGCTCCGTGGCGGGCCGCCGATACTGCTGGGCCAGCGCGCGCAGCTTGCTGTACAAGTCGGCTGGCAAAGGGACATGGAAGTTCTTCATGGCATTCAATCATGGCACCTTGTATGGCTGGTTGAAAGCGGCGTAGTGGCGGTCTGGGGGAGCCCCCCTCCGATTCCTACTGAAACGTTGATTCGTCCAAGTCGTGTCATTCTCCCCTTAGGGCGATGTATACTATCTACCATGCAACTGCCACTCACCATCGAGCTCGAGCAGGAAGAGGACGGTCGCTGGATCGCCGAGGTGACCGACCTGCCCGGCCTTTTGGTGTACGGGCAGACCCGTGAGGAAGCGCTGGCCAAGGTTCGTGTGCTCACCCTGCGCGTGATCGCCGACCGCCTGGACCACGGCGAGCCCATTCCTTAAGTGGACCAGTTCTTCGCCACCGCATGAGCTGGCCGGCTGCCAAGGCCAGGCGTGTGCTGGCCGCCCTGCTACGCATCGGCTGGTCCATCAAGCGCACCTCCGGCTCTCACCGGATCCTCGAGCGTGACGGCTGGCAAGACTTTGTGTTTGCCTTCCATGACAATGTGGAGATCGGTCCACGCATGCTCGCCCGCATCGCCCGGCGCACCGGGCTCACGCCCCAGGACCTGTAGCAGACGTCCCGTCTTGGGTGACGAGATCAGAGTACGGGGGGCACGGTGCACACGAAGCGCACGATGACCAGACCGGCGGATTCAGTCTGGCCGGCGGGGGCGACATAGTCGGGATCATCCGTTTCGGGGGGCGCACCTGCCCCGGGCTCCACATGGAGGATCTCGTGATCCGATCCAGGCGCCTTGTCGGCCTCGGACACGGTTCCCGAGCCCCCGAGCCCAAACTCCCGCACGGCCCCCCCCCGCCCCACCGTTATAGCCGTCACCGCCGCCGTTAACACCGTCGTCCAGGCCGATGCCACCCAACATGGTGTTCAGGTTGCCCCCGTTGGGGTGATTCCCTGTCCCTCCCGGTCGACATCGGTCCCCGGACGGTCCCACGCCGGCGCCGCCCGCTCCACCGGCGATGATGTACGCCCTTGGGGCGTCGAGCTCGGTCAGAGCGTCGGAACCCTTGAACACCCCGGAGAGCCCTCCTCCACCCGAGGAGCCGAAGCCGAAGCGCATCACGTCACTGCCCTGATAGCTGGCGCTACCAGGCGCACCCACGATGACGATGATCGAATCGCCCGGGGTGACGGAGAAAACCCCCTCTGAGTAACCACCGATGCCGCCATCGTCAAAGGAGCATTGGCCCTCGCCGTTGCCACCGGAGCCCCAGGCTTTGACATGCATGTAGGTAACATGTTCAGGAATGACAATATGCTCCTCGGTCTCGGACAGAGGGAACTCGGCAAAGCCGCAGACTGAGCTGTCGGGCGCTTGCGCGTCCGATGGTGGGATGTAGAATGCGTCGTCCCACGTTCCCGCGTCCACGACCCCTTCCACGCAGACGCCGTTATCGCAGATGAATCCGGGGTTACAGTTGTCACTATTTGTGCACTGCGACTGAGAAATCGCTGAATGCGCGCAGCCGCCCCCCGCCAGTATCAGACCGAGCCCCAATACGAGGGTGTATCAGTGACTGATCGGTGGAGCCGGTTTTGGATGTTCGGTTTTTGAGTAAGTGTCGTGATACGGCGACGGGCTGTCGTGATTTTGCGACTTTGTTGTGAGGGGTTTTTTTGCCGGAGATCTCTTGGCAAGTCCCATCGATAACCTTGGTTTTTGACGGTGGCGAGGGGAGGGAGGGGGCTGTGGCGAGCGATTTATCGAGGGCAGGCCCTGCGGAAGCGGGGATCCATGGAAAAGGCGTTCTGCGGCCCGAAGATGGATCCGCTTTCGCTTACAGGGGATGACGGGGGCATTTATGGCGCGGAGGTGGGCGCGAACCCATTAGTGTCGATGACGAGCTCGGACACCCAGCCTTCGTCCACGCAGGTTTCGAGGAGCTGGCGGACCATCTCGGGGTCCTCGAAAAGGTACGTGTAGCCGTAGTCGTGGATTTTCGAGTCCATGGTGTAAGATCTCCCATCGAGGCTAGCGGCCCGTCGAACCGCGACCTGTCGTCTGACGGGAGGGTGTGGCCTCTGATCAGGTTATCGGGAGATGGGCGGGTGCGGTTGCGTGGTTTTTCCGCGCTGGGGTGTTGGGCTATGGCGAGCGAGGGAAGGGGGGGGGCTATGGTTCGTAGCGGACGGGGACGTACTCGGGGATCCACATGGCGCGGCGGATGATCTCTTCTAGATCTTCGAGGATCTCTGGGTCGGCGTGTCCTTGGGCTACTGCGCGGCGGACGGTGGCGGTGGCCACGGCGAGGGAGCATTCGCGGATGCGGCGTAGCTCGGGGAAGATGGCGCGCTCGGCCAGGTCGGCCTCGGTGACCTGGGCGGCGAGGGCCTTGGCTGCGTCGAGGAACATTTCGTCGGTGACCCTGCGGGCGCGTGCCACGGTGAGTCCCAGTCCAACGCCCGGGAATATGTAGGCGTTGTTTCCCTGGCCGATGCGGTGGCGCTTGCCTTTGTGCTCCACCGGGTCGAAGGGGCTGCCCGTGGCGAGGATGGCCCGGCCGTCGGAGTAGAGGATGGCTTCGGCCGGGGTGCACTCGGCCTGGGAGGTGGGGTTGGACAGCGGGAAGATGATGGGCTGGTCGTTGAGCTCGGCCATGGCGCGTATCACGGGTTCGGAGAAGGTGCCGGGGGTGCCGGAGGCGCCGAGCAGCACCGTGGGACGGGCGTTTTTTACGGTGTCCAGGAGCGTGATCGTGATGCGATCGTGGTTGGCG
Organism: Deltaproteobacteria bacterium; assembly: GCA_029938605.1. Taxonomy (GTDB): domain Bacteria; phylum Myxococcota_A; class Polyangia; order HGW-17; family JAJRWW01; genus JAJRWW01. The sequence goes on from JAOZUO010000132.1 coordinate 24,074, forward strand.
GGGTTGGTGCCGGCGGGGTTGGTGCTGGCG
>JAOZUO010000271.1:0-2866 GCA_029938605.1 Deltaproteobacteria bacterium
TGCCCACGGACGCGGCGCCTCCGGCGCCAGCGGGGAACGTCTGTGATCAAATGGCATGGGGCGATCGGGCTTGCTGTGGGCGGCGGATGGTGATTTTATGAGACGGGCTGGTCCGTTGCTGGACGCCACAGGTGGACAATGCGATGCGTGGTGCGCTGGTTTGGCTTTGGAATCTTGCTGGTTGTACTGTTGGCGTTTTCGGCGGTGCCGGTGGCTGTGGTCGTGGCCGTGGCCGAGCCGCGAGGGGTGCGGCTATCCTATGGTAGCAGCCAGCACCTCGCCACGGAGATTACGGTCTCCTGGAACACCGACGAGTCGTGCGACAGCGTGGTGCGGTACGGCACCGATCCCGACCTCCTCGACCTGGAGGTCATGGGGCAGACCGCCGTGACGCCGATTCTCGAGGTGGGCTACGCGCACGAGGTGACGGTGCAGGGGCTGGCCCCCCTGACCCGCTACTACTACCGTGCGGGCGATGAGATCAACGGGTTCAGCTCGATCTTCTCGTTTCGCACGGGCACCGACGATCCCTGTCAGCCGTTTACCTTCATCGCCGGCGGGGACACCCGGTCGAACAACGACTACGGGCCGAACGAGTTCTGGCGCCCGATCCTGGATGAGTCGCTGCTACACGACCCCCTGTTCGTGCTGGTGAACGGGGATCTGGTGGAGGAGGGAAACGATTTCTTGCAGTGGCGGTATTGGATCGACTCGATCCACGGCGCTGGTGCGGCGATCATGCCCTCTCTGGGCAACCACGACGACAGCGACGTAGACGGAGACACCGCTACGTACAACCAGGTCTTTGGCCTCCCGCGAAACGATGACCCCCTCGGCGCCACGGAGGACTACTACTATTTCGTGAACGGAGATGCCGTTTTCGTGACCCTCTCCACTTCCAGCTTCCACGACGCGACGGATTTTTCCCAGCAGGCCCAGTGGCTGGACCGCACGCTCACCGAGACGGATCGCACCTGGAAGATCGTACAGTTCCACTACCCCAGCTATGCCACGACCATCGGCGTGGGCACCCACGACCCCAACGAGCAGGGACAGAACGCCGATCTGCTGCCGATCCTGGACGCCCACCATGTGGACGTGGTGATAAACAGCCACAACCATGTGTACGAGCGGTTTCGGCCCATGGTCAGCAATCCGTCGGACTGGGCCGCCGGCACCGAGGTGGGCTCGTACGAGGAAGGATCCCTGTTCGTCGTTACCGGCGGACTGGGGGTGTTCACGGTGTATGTGTTCGACGTGGCCACCGACCCCGCGCCGGGATCCGAGATCCGCTCCGGGGAGTATCACTACCTCTCCTTCCGCATCGGCGGCGACCGGCTGGAGATGAACGTGCTGGCCACCTTCGCCGGGATGGAGCTCGCCATGAAGGAGCCCGGGGCGCTGATCGACCGCGTGGTCATCGTCAAGCCGCCCGATCAGCTCGGAGACGCGGTGCAGTGTGGTCCCACCGCTACTTTCGATGCGGACGAAGATGGCTTTTTCTCGGACGTGGACTGCGACGACGCTGACCCCGCGGTACGGCCCTATGCCGAGGAGGTCTGCGATGGCCGGGACAATAACTGCGACGGCGAGGTCGACGAGGGGCTCGAAAACTGCATTCCGCCGGCGCTCCCCGGGCAGGACCCCGGGTGCGGTTGCGCCCATGCGGGGCTCAGCTCTGTGTTCACCGGGCTGCTGTTCGGGTTGCTGATCGGGCTGCTGTTTCTGCTGGTGTTTGGACTCACTCGCCGCCTTCGCAGAGGTCCTTGATCACCGCCCGGATCACGTCCGGGCCTTTTTCGAATGCGGCGGTGGAGAGGGACTCGTTGGGCTGGTGCGCCTGATCCAAATCGCCGGGGCCGCAGATGAGCACGTCCAGGCCGGCCTGGGCGAAGCGGCCACCGTCCGTGGCGTAGGGAAGGCCGCCCCGGGGGGACTCGCCCACCACGGCTTCAAGGGCTCGGGCGAGGGGCGTGTCCGCCGGGGAGTGTAGTGGGGGCACCACCTCGGGCTCCCCGATGACGATGCTGGCCCGCCCGTCTCCGCCGCCGTGGTCAGCCAGGTCCACCAGCGCGAGGCGCTCGGTGAGCCGGCGGAAGGGGTCCAGGGGATCGGCGTCGGTGTCATCGTCGGGCAGGGGGCGGTAGCTGAGCGTGAGGTCGCACCGCTCGGCGATCATATTGGCTGCCGTGCCACCGTGGATAGTTCCTATGTTGAACGTGGTGCACGGCGCTTGGGCGAAGAGGTCGACCATGGACTCCACTGGTTCGCGTAGCTCAGCCTGGACCTGGCCCACGGCCTCCACCACGCGCCCGGCGATGGCGATGGCGTTCACGCCCTGGTGGGGCAGGCTGGAGTGGCCTCCCGCCCCGTGCACGGCGATGCGCACCTGCACGATGCCCTTGTGGGCCTGGTACACGGCCCAGGTGGTGGGCTCCCCGATCCAGCACAGGCGAGGCACCGGCACGTCTCCCAGCACCTCCCCCAGGGCCGGCGCCAGCAGCTCCGCCCCCGAGCACCCCACCTCCTCCTCCGCCGTGAGCGCCAGCACCACCGGTCGGGTCAGCGCGGCGGTGTTCACCTCCCGCACCGCCGCCAGGCACTGCGCGATGAACCCCTTCATGTCCGCCACGCCTCGCCCGAACATACGGTCCCCATCCACCGTCATGCCGAAGGGCTCGCAGGTCCACCCCGGCTGGTCCAGGCAGGGTACCGTGTCCACGTGTCCCGACAGGATCAGGCCGCCCTCCACCGCCGGTCCGGCCCAGGCGACCAGGTTGTGCTGGTCCACCCCACGGATCCGCACCGGCTGCAGGACCACCTCGAAGCCGCTCCCCCGCAGCTCCCGGGCAAGGATCTCCATCAC
>JAOZUO010000271.1:2966-7179 GCA_029938605.1 Deltaproteobacteria bacterium
AGAAAAGAGAAGAGGGGACGTAGTTAACTTGTTAACTTATTTCAAGGGATAATTGGGTGTTAGTGAAGTGTTACCTGGTGGTTGGGGTGGGTTTGGTCCCCTTGTTATCGAGGTTACCAGGGAGCGTCACACAATCCCTGGACGGAGGAGGGGATGGTGAGGGGGATGTGGTCTTCGCCGTGAACGATGATGTAGTCCCCGGCGGGCAGGGGCTCGGAGGTGCATTCGGTCTCGAGCAGGCCGCAGTCTTCGGTGCAGGAGACGTGGCCGTCGCGTTCGGTGTAGCTGCCCTGGCTGTGGACCATGATCTGGGTACCGTCGGTGACCACCTCGCAGGACATCTCACGATTGATGTCGCAGGAAGAGCTCAGGCATTCTTCGTAGGCCACGGTGAAGGTGATCGTCTCTCCGGCCTCGAAAACCATGGTCGCGTCGTAGGGGCCGGTGTGATTGGTGGGGGTGGGACACAGGGCGCCGATGTCTTCGAAGAACACCTCGCTTTGGCGCACGCAGGCGGAGGTGTGGAGCCCCAAAGACAAGACGATCACGACCAGGGACAGGATCCTTGAGAAACGCTGAAGACTGTTCATGTCGTCTATCCTAGCAGATGGGCGTGTCGCTGGTGGCTGTAGTTATATGTCACGAACGCTTGAACGGCGCCGCGATTTCTCGCATGATCTGAGTTGCGCATCTGAAGTTTCGACCGAATCGTTGGGAGAGTTCACAATGACAGGATTTCGAGTGTTGGCGTGGGTGTTTGTCGTTGGGTTGGGAGTGGGCGGTTGTGGGGATGACGATGGCGATGGCGACAACGTCAATCACAACAATTCGAACGAGAGCCAGGGGGTGTGTGGGGACGGCACAGTGGATCCCGGCGAGGTGTGCGACGACGGGGCGGCCAACAGCGACTCCGATCCGGACGCCTGCCGCACGGACTGTCGGGAGCCGTGGTGCGGGGATGGTGTGACCGATGCGGGCGAGGAGTGCGACGACGGAGGCGACAACAGTGACACCGAGGCCGATGCCTGTCGCACGGGCTGTGTCTTTCCTTCCTGTGGCGATGGGGTCACCGACACCGTGGCCGGTGAGGAGTGCGACGATGGCAACCTCGCCAGCCACGACCTGTGCTCCAGCGGGTGCACCGACGAGGAGATCCGTTGGCGGGACCTGGAGGTGACGGTCGCCGGACAGATGGAGCTGTTTGACGCGGCCATGGCCTACGACGCCAACCGGGATCGGATGGTACTGTTTGGTGGCAGAAGGGCTGGTGACACGAATGACACCTGGGAGCTTGATGGGCAGACCTGGACCGAGATCGCGATTCCCCTGTTGGAGCGCCCCGCCGAGAGAGCAGGCCACGCCATGGTGTGGGATGCGGCCCGCGGGGTCGTCGTGTTGTTCGGTGGTAGGGGGGTGGATAGTTCAACTACCACCTATCACGCCGACACCTGGGAGTATGACGGAACGGACTGGACCCAGCGGATCGACCTATCGACGTCCCCGCCGGCGCGATCACACCACGCCATGGCCTATGACGAGCTGACCGGCCTGATTTTGCTACAGGGCGGTGAGAATAATCTACCAAGTGCCCGATTCGACGACACCTGGCAATACGATGGGGTGACCTGGACGCCCCTGGGCAATCAGCCGCTCCTGGAGCGAACGCATCACGCCATGGCGTATGACCCCATTCGGAATGTGGTGGTCCTCTTCGGTGGAGAGCGGGGTGTGTTGGGCAGTAAGGAGTTCTTGAGTGACACCTGGGAGTGGAATGGCGTCGACTGGGTGGTGGCGAATCCCACGGGTCAGCCCGATGCCCGTTCCGGACATGGGCTGGCCTTCGACTCGCTGTTCGGCCGTGTGGTGCTTTTCGGGGGTGTGGACGACGAGGGGGAGAATCACCGGGGCGACACCTGGCTGTACGACGGCACCACCTGGCTACAGATCGCCCCCACCGCACCCAGCGTTCGCGCAGGTTTTTCCATGGCCCATGACAGCCTGCGGGAGCGCGTGGTGCTAATGGGCGGCTGGGGCGGGGGCGGTGCGATACCCAGAGTCCTGGGCGACACCTGGGTCACTTACTCCGGTAGCGCTTGGCCCGATGAAGTTTGCGACAGTGAGAGCGACGATGATCTGGATGGTCTGACCGACTGCGAGGATCCGGACTGCGACGGCCAGGTCTGTGCTTCGGGGACCTGCGTGGGCGGCGTCTGCCAGTAGTCCCAACCTCAGCGTTCGCGAACTAATGGTTCACAAGCTCCCCCGGTCCCGTGTAAACTCAAGCCATGTGGAAAAAGAGCGTTGACTCTCGGAACCGCCATGGCCATGGGGTGTGCGGTGGTGGGTGCTGGTGGGTGCTGGTGGGTGTACTGTGCGTTGTGGGGCTGGGCGGTGGGTGTTCGGTGGGCACGGGGGATGAGCCGGCGATTCCGGAGCCGGAGTTTGGGCTTGGGGGCAAGGCTGACGGGGATCTCTGTGATCCGGCGGCGGACCTGTGTTGGCCCACGGACCAGCAGGCCGCCATGCGGACGGTGTTCACGGCCCAGGACCGGCTCCTGCTGGGATCCGGGGATGCCCAGGCCAACGCCCGGCTGCTCGTCGGAGGGCTCGAGGGGTTGTCGGTCAAGCTCACCGACGCGGAGCGAGAGGGGCTGTCGGTGCTGTCCGGTCAGGCCGACGCGCTCAGCCCGGACGCGGACCAGGCGGCGCGTCTGACGTTTTTGACTCTGGTGCAGGACGGCGTGGCGGGTCGACTTGCGGCCCACTGCATTTCGGCCCAGTCCGTCCCCGTGGGATCCGCCGCCGAGGCCGAAGCCCTTGGCAAGGCAGACGATTTTGGCACCGACACCGACCCGGGCACGCGCGCGGATCTCCCCGCTGGCGTACGGGAGTCACTGGACCTGTTTCGTCAGTCCGGCGTGACGGGCAAGCTCTTCGCCCTCATGTTCGAGCAGTTTGGCGGCCTGGACGACCTACCCATGCTCTTCGAGGAGGTTTTCCCCTTCTCCGAGCCCCGTGAGGAGCGGGTGCAGCGGCTCCTGGACCGCTACCAGCTCGCCGCAGCGGGGGCCAGCGCAATAGCCGGCGCCGAGGGGCTGATTCCCGTGGCCGGAATCGTGATTAGCTTCTCCCACAAGACGGTCATAGACTTCCGCATGCGGGCGCGGCTCACCCTGGAGATCGCGACGCTCTACGGCATCGACGTGCGCGAGGGGCTGAACCTGTTCTTCGTGGCCTCCACCATGATGGGGCTCTTCGACGCCGTGGATACGCGGGTTGTGATCGCCTCCAACATGGGGATCCGCCTCCTGGCCAACGGGGCCTTCGTATACGGCCTGGGCACCGGGCTCAACGCCGTGGTCCGCACCTTCGCCACCCGAGGCGTGGCGGCCATGTTGGTCCACATGGGGAAGTTGGGTGCTGAGCTGGCCGCCAAGGCCGTGGCCCGGACCGCGGGTATCCGGGCGGTCCATCAGGTCCTGGGGTACCTGACCCTCGGTCTGAGCGTGGTGGTGGACGCGGCGGCCTCGGCCTATCAGATCGGTCGCATGGGGGAGGATGCCCACGCCGCCTTCCGGCCCTGGGCCGCGGGCATGACCACTTTTTCCGCCGTCCACCTGGCTACGCTCGAGGATCGGCGTTGCGCCGCCCTCGCCCTGGGCGACATGATCACCGCGGATGGTACAGCGAACGCCACCGAGCAGCAGCTCCTGGCGGCCCATCTGGGCCGCGCGGCCTGGGTGGATGGATCCTGGCAGTGGTTCGCCGACGAGGCCCAGAGCCACGCCCTGGAGGCCGCCGCTGTAGGCCAGCCCGGAGATTCCGCCAACCTCCAGGCTCGTCAGGAGGTGGAGACCTGTCTGATCAATCGGTGGCGCTCCTTCGACGCCGAGGTGCGCCTGGCCGTTCTCTCCGACCTGTTCACCATGGCCGCCGTGGACGGTGTCCTCGACCCCGCGGAGTTGGAGCGCTACACGCTCTACGAGTCCCTCCTCATGGACGGGGTGGGGATCACCAACTTCGACCTTCGCGTCGAGCACCTGGACCTCATGCGCCAGGTCATCACCATCCTGCTGGTCTCTCCCGAGGACGTCGTGCCTGAGGATCAGCTCGAGGCGGTGGAGTCCGTTCCCGTGGACGCTCGGCTGGAATTCCTCACCCAGGTCCCCGCCGCCTACCAGGCCGCCGTGACCTGCGCCTACCTGGGCACCTG
>JAOZUO010000272.1:0-3947 GCA_029938605.1 Deltaproteobacteria bacterium
CTGATCCGGTCTCTTATGCCGCTTTGAGCGGCTATCGATTGTAATCCCCCCGGCTCTGCCGGGGGATATTTAGGTTCTACGCCCCGGAAAAGTGTTCCGGGTTATCAGCCACAAGACACGGCCTTGTGGCTGGCGGCAATGCGGCGGTGAAAAGTAACTGTCGCTTGACCCACTACCTGCCTCATTCCATACTCGAGCGAATGTTCCAAGTTCGGGAACTAAGGAGATATACGACATGAAACAAGGTGGATGGATGATCGTCCTACTAGTGTTTCTGCCGCTGGGCTCGGCCTGCGGCGACGATGATGGCCAGGCCACGAGCCCCTGTGGACCGGCGGACTGCTCGGGACACGGCGTTTGCGACCCCTTGGCAGAGCCTCCAGCCTGTGAATGCGACGATGGCTACGAGGCCGCCGCGCCCGGACTGTGCAGCCCCGTTGCTGGCGTGGAGCAGATGCAGATCGAGGATGTGCTCTACTGGGCCTACAACATCCAGGATGTGACCTCGACCCGCCAGTACGACGAGCTCGTGGGCACCCACTACGACCTGTACGTGCTCGAGGTCAGCACCACCGAGGTTGGCAACGAGCAGTTTGACATGCAGGGACTGATCCGGGACATCCGCAATCACAACATCACCACGCGCAACGTCAACCCCATCGTGCTGGCTTACGTTGACGTGGGGCAAGCCGAGGAGTGGCGCTGGTACTACGCCCCCTCCTGGGAGGTGGGCAATCCGAGCTGGGTCGTGGCCGACGATCCCAACGGCTGGGAAGGCAACTTCGTGGTGGCCTACTGGTCAGACGCCTGGCAGGACTTCACCATCTACGGCGACAGCACGGGTCGCAGCCAGGTGGAGGAGACGCTCAAGCTGGGCTTCGACGGTATCTACATGGATTGGGTGGAGGCGTTCTCCGACGAGAACGTCATCGGCCTCATCGCCGCCGAAGAAAACCTCACCGAGGATGACGCTCGGGCAGAGGCGGCCGAACGCATGCTCGATTTCATCGAGAACATCGGCTACTACGCTCGGGTGGAGAGTCCCCGGGCCAACCCGAGCTACCTGGTGGTGGCCCAGAACGCCTCGGACCTGCACGACTGGAACCGCCCGCGCTATGAGGATCTCATGGATGGTATCGCCCTGGAGGCCATCTGGATCGACGGCGATGGAGGCTTCGACGATTGGGACGATCCGGGCGGTTACAACCTGTGGACCGATGATCTGTACCCGGACCTGACCTGGACCGCCGAAGTGCTCGAAGACCTGCAGCCCTTGAAGGCTGTCATGCCTATCTTCTGTGTGGAGTACGCCCAGGATTTGGACGGCGAGAACCTGGCTACGGAGGTCTACGAAAACCTGGCCCTGAACGAAGGCTTTATCCCCTACGCCACCCGCCGGAGTCTGTCCCGCCTCTCCACCACGCCCTATCCCCCGGGCTACGATCCCATCGACTACTGATCTATCGGGGGCCGGCTAAGGCGGTTCCTGCCGCCCGGCCACCGGCCTTGCTAACGGCCGCCCGCCGTGGCATCCCACCGCGCCGAAGATCAGCCCGCCGAACCCAAGCGCCAGCACCCAGTTGGAGTTTCTTAGAAGCAAGGACTCTAGACCACGCCGTGTTTGCCGGGCTTGGGGACGGGGCCGAGGAGGTGGGTAACCACGCGACCTACGGTCAGTCCCTGGCCGAGGATGGAGAAGAGCACCACGACGTAGGTAATCGTCAGGATGGTGTCGCGGCCGGGAAAGGGCGGTAGGGAGAGAACCAGGGCCACGCTGATACCGCCCCGCAGGCCGCTCCATGCCAATACGGGCACGGTTCCCCGGGGCAGGGGACGGCGGAGTCGGGAGAGGATCTGCACGGGGAGCCCCACGGCCAGGAATCGGGATCCGAGGACCAGGGGAATCATCAGGACGCCGGCGGCCAGGTGCACCGGGCGCAGGGAGACGGCGAAGACCTCCAGACCGATGAGCAGAAAGAGCACCGCGTTCAAGATCTCGTCGATGAGCTCCCAGAAGGTCTCCACGTGCTCGATGGTCACGGGGCTCATGGCGAACTGGCGCCCGTGGTTGCCCAGCAGGAGCCCAGCGAGGACCACGGCGATGGGACCGGAGATGTGCAGCACGCCGGCGATGACGGTGATGAGCATGACCAGAGCCAGGGTGATTTGCACTTCGATTTTGTATTCATCGATGGACTTGAGCGCCTGGTAGGCGATCCATCCCAGGCCGAGGCCCAGCGCGATGCCTCCACCCACCTCTCGACCGAAGAGCAGGGCCACCTGGCCGGCGTCGGGAGTGGTGCCGCCATCCCCGCCTGTGCTAGCCGAGAGGCCCGCGATGGCGGTGAGCACGAGGAAGACCACGATGCCCACGCCGTCGTTGAACAAAGACTCCCCGGCGATGATGGCCTCGATCTCCTTGGGGGCGTTGGCGTTCTTGAGGATGCCCAGCACGGCGATGGGATCCGTCGGCGAGATGAGGGCGCCGAACACCAGGCACACCATGAGGGGGAGTCCCAGACCGAGCAGCTCGAGCACGACCCAGGTGGTCAGCCCCACCAGGATGGTGGACAGGACCACGCCCCCGGTGGCCAGGGTGAGGATCACCCACCGCCGATCCAGTAACTGATCCAGCTCCATGTGCAGGGCGCCGGCGAACAGCAGAAAGGACAGCAGCCCGTACATGAGGGTGTGGTTGAAGTCCAGGGTGTTGACCAGCGCCAGAATCTGCGGACCCAGCTGCAGGCTGGGGATGACCAGGTCGAGGCCCAGCAGCAACAGCGACGCCACCAGGGCGATGAGCACCATGCCGATGGTGGTGGGAAGTCGGAGCACCCGGTGGTTCAGATAGCCCACCACGGCGACCAGGGCGATGAGCAGTGCGGCGGAGTTATAAAGAGACATGGCGGCTAGCGGAGGTCTCCCCCGTTCCCGTGCGAATTCATTGATCGAGAATCGAGTTGAGCATAGGCGAGTGGTGCGATGGGGTCAAAACTCTTTGCGAAGAGCCAGCGAGGATGAGAGGTGGTCGGTCGGGGCGATGGAGATGGTCAGGGGAGACAGCTCTGCCCAGAAGCCCCTACCGAGCCCCAGCGCCACGATACAGAGGTCGGCGTGCATCACGATCCCCGACCAGGTGTGCAACTCGAAGGGCGGGCTGTGGAACAGCAGTCCCACCCGGACCTGGTGGCGCAGTCGGAGTCGCGCCCGACGCAGCGAGTAGAAGGCCACGTCCGCGAAGAGCTCGTACAGGCCCCGGGTGCGCCAGGAGGCCCAGGCTGGGGAACCGAACCCCAGGGCGGTCTCGAACCAGTCGTAGCGGAAGCCCACGCGGCCGAAGGTGCTGGCCACCACCGATGGCTCGAAGTGGTGCCACCAGACGAGCCCCATCTCCAGGGACACGAAGGGATGAAGCGTTCGGTCCACAGGTCGGCGCATCCCGGCGGCCTCGGGCGGCCCCGCCGGCCCCGTCGGCCCCGTCGGCCCCGTCGGATCGGGGAGCTCGTAGCGGAAACCGAGGGACGCCTCATACAGCGTAGGGAACCCCGTCGTGAGTGGGCTGATCTCCAGCCACCAGCGCCCGCCGAGGCGTACGAGAATATCCAGGGCCCTGATACGGAGCATGGGCATGGGCATCATCCCGATCCGCTCGGGACGGCGCTCGAAGATCGCATCGCTAAGAAGGCCCATGGAGATCCCGTGGCGCAGCCTGATGCGATTCAGGCGTAGGGAGTAGAAGCCGACGCTCACCCCGAGCCCGAAGTAGGTCCCCGGAGCATCGAACATCTTTCCCGTGGCGATGCCCACCTCCAGAGACAGCTCAAACCACCGGCGACGCATGCCGATGTTGAGCTCCAAGATGGGGGGCAGGGGGTACTCGTCCTCGGAGGAGGCGATCATCCACACGGGCCAGGTCACCATGCGGACGGTGATGGGCAACCCCACGG
>JAOZUO010000272.1:4047-7163 GCA_029938605.1 Deltaproteobacteria bacterium
GCACGCATGTTTGTCCTTTGACAGGTTCACAGATTATCACCGCAACATCAATGCCTGACGACTTTCCCGGGAGGACTTTCCGGGAAGTGGACTCGCCATTCGCGGATTGGATGTCGTATAGTGGGACAAGGTCTGACAGTTCTGTCGCGATCCTTCGCTGGGGCGGTGATTTGGAGGCGAGGTCGCTCCGGGAGGGGCCCGGTTTCCGGGCTCATGGTGAGGCTGTGGTTGGCCCGGATTCTGCAAAGGCACAGGGGCGTGATGCCCGTCCGAAAAGGAATTGCGCCATGAGAACCTATCGAACATTGATGCTGGCCTCCTCCGCAATGAGCGTGGTGGCCGCCTTGCTTAGCGTCCTGCCGGGCGACGTCCATGCCGACGGCATGTCTTTCCCCCGGGTCACCGCCTCGGACCTGGAGGTAAGGGCCACGGCCCAGCGCGCCGTGGTGTGGCAGCGCGACGGCGTGTGGGAGGTGCATATCCAGCCGGTCTTCGACCGCGAGCAGGGGGGCGCCGCCTGGGTGGTGCCCTGGCCCGTGCAGCCGACCATCCACCCGAGCAGTGCCGATTTCTTCGATCACCTGGAGCTGCTCACCTCCCCGATCTTCGTCCAGACCTGCACGGAGGACGACGGCGGCGGGGGCTGCGGCGCTAAGATGGCGGACAACGGCGGCAGCACCAAGCAGAGCGATCAGCCCGAGGGATCGGTGGTGGTCTGGGACCAGGGCACCGTAGGCCAGCTCGACTACGTGGTGCTGTCGGCCGGCGACGGCGACGATCTGGTGGCCTGGCTGCAGACCAACGACTACGAGGTGAGCACAGAGGCCAGCGACGCCATCACCGAGTTCGAGACCGAAGATCAGTTCTTCTTCGTGGCCACCTTGTCGGAGGAGGCGGACCCGAGCCGGCCCCACATCCCGGTGCGCTTCGTGCTCCCCGACCTGGTGGATGGCTACTATCCTCTGCGGCTCACCGGGCTGGGCGTGCCCGCCGGCCATGCCCTCGACCTGACCTTGTGGGTCATCGCTCCGGGCAGCTATGGCACGGCTCATGTCCCCGACAGCCACCCCTTCTCGGTATTTGGCCCCAGTCCCAGCCCTCGCAACGGCGATGAGTTCGACCAGGGGCTGGATGCGTTCTTCGCAAATCACGGATCCGACGAGCTGGCCCTCCTGTACAGCCAGGCGATCTCGAGCAACCTGCTCGACGACCAACGCTGCAACGAGGAGTCATGGGACTACACCTGCGTCTCCTACAGCGAGGTTGGTATCGACGCGCCGCAGATCTGGGCACCGGAGCTGCAGGAAGTGAAGACCGTGTCCGGTGGCTGGATCCAGCGCTACCAGGGGCGGCTGGACGCCGGCGCCATGGTCGAGGATCTCCACTTCACCAAGATCATGGAGTTCTATTCCATCAAGAACGCCTTTTACCTCACCTCCACCGGCGCCTGTCCCTCCGAGGACGACGAGTACGTGGGCTGCTCCGTGGCCCAGGAGCTGCGCCACGCCACCTGGTTCCTGGTCCTGGCGATGATCCTGCTGCTGCTGGGGCTTGGCGTCCGAATCCGGCGCCGACGCTAGAAGAGTCAGTCCTCCCAGTAGCCTTCTCCGGCGCCAGCCGGGGCGCGGTCCAGCCGCGCGTAGGCATCCTACTGTGCCACGTACCACAATCGTCGCTCAGCCAGTCCCAGCAGGTAGCAGAAAATATGGGCCGGGATACGAAGGACCCGCGTGTCGCTGCCAGGGATCCGCCTAACATCGAAGTCCTCTTCTCGACGGGTGATCCAGTACGCCTGGGTGACATCCTCCGTCTCACAATAGGACGCGAGACCCTCGCGAGAAGTCAGCCGGGCATTCTCCCGATACTTCACCTCGACAGCGATGTGGTAGCGGGGACTGCGAACCACGATGTCTACCTCCCGCTGGGTTCGGGGCGAACGCCAGTACCCGATCTGCGGCGTGTCACGGTAGTGGTATGCCATCAATTGCCTCAGCACGGCGGTCTCCACCATCGGCCCCAGCTCATTGGGATCGTCCAGTACCTCCTCGCCGCGCATCAGAACCGCATTTCGGAGCGCTGCATCTACGAGATAGTACTTGTGACGCGCCTTCAGGATCTTCTTCCCGCCAATGGCGATCGGTGGAAGTCGATACACGAGGTTCGCTTGCTCGAGAAACCCCAAGTAGCTTGAAACCGTCGGTACGCTACAGTGCAACGAGTTGGCGCAGGTCTTCACCGCGACCTGCGAACCCACATGGAGACAGAGGTAAACAAACAGCCGCTCGAGGTCGAGCACATTGCGCACGCCGAACAGCGCTGTCATGTCGCGCTTGAGCACCCGGTCTACGACATCCTCCCGCACGAGCCGCTGCGCCAATCCGGCATCGGAAAGCTGGGTCGTTTCGGGGAATCCACCACGCAACAGATACTGCAAAAATGAAGGCATCAACGATCGCAACTGCGCCGCGATCGTGGAGAGGTCACCGGCAGAGGCATCGAACAACTCGGACGGACGCAGCTCCATGGTCGCCGCGGGCTGCTCCTTGCTGAGTTGGACATACTCGTAGAAGGACAACGTCGGCATGGAGACACTGACCCACCGCCCCACACCGCTCTCCGAAATCCCGCCCGCCTGTACAGCGCTGGCCGAGCCAGTGGCCACCACGCGATATTCGGGATGGTGATCAATGATCTGCTTGAGGTGAAGCTCCCAATCCGGAAGATAGGGCACCTCATCCACCAACAGAAAAGCCTTCTCACCTTCCGGATGCTGCCTTTCGCGATAGATCCGCAGCGCATCATCCAAGCCGACCAGCTTCAGAATTGGGTGGTCCAACGACAGGTATACAATACTGCTGGCCGGATGCCCCTGCGCGAGCAAGGCTTCAGCCAACTGCAGCAGAACGGTGGTCTTGCCGACGCGGCGCGGCCCCGAAACGAGTATTCCTCTCTTCAGCTCCTCGGACTGAAGCAGACCCCAGCAGCGGTCAAAGCCAATGCGTCGAAACTCAGGCACCTGCCGCCGCGCGCTCTGCCACCACGGATTGAATCCGCGCAGCACCCTATGAAGCTCATCCTGAGGTACGATAGACACAGACAATATCTAGCTCTTTTAT
>JAOZUO010000273.1:0-4658 GCA_029938605.1 Deltaproteobacteria bacterium
GACCGCATCGGCCGCTCGCTGCGCGACCTTGTCGAGCTGGTCGCGATTCTCAACGTGTCACCACCGGTGAAAGTGGGATCCACTCCGCTGCCCTTTGAGAGATCCACCTAAGTTGCATGATCTGGCTTTTATAGGGGGGGGCACCGGTTGGCCGGGGCTCCTTCTTGTTCCGCGGGCCGCAGGCCCGCTGGCTCTTGTTCTCATCGAAGATGAGAAATGGTTGGCTCTGGTTCTTTGGGCCGCAGGCCCGCTGGCTCTTGTTCTCATCGAAGATGAGAAATGGTTGACTCTGGTTCTCTTGTTGGAGCCGTTCGAAGGCACTTCATGCGTGGAGGGAATGGCCTGCAGAGGGACGTTGAAGATGACGAAGGGAGGCGCGTTGGGAGGAGGCTGAGTCGGCGTGATTGCCGGCTCACGGGTCATGGGTGGTAGTCGTTCTCCAGCCCAGGCATTGTCTCTGGATGGCCCTGTGGCGGTAGCGATAGCACCTGGTGAAAGCCATCGGAGGCGTGCTGGCTGAAGGGGCTGTAGGCAATCAGGTCCAATGCGTCGAGGCGCTTGAGCGCGAGCCAGACCGCGTCTTCGCCGATGCCTAGCGCCTGACGGATGCGGTCGCGCCGATACCAGCTTACGCCCTGTTGGTTAGCGACCAGGCACAGAAAGGTGTAGGTCGCGATGTCCTCTGGGGTGAGCAGTGCGAGCCATCCCTGCTTGTGCAGGCGAGCATCCAACCAGCCAAACCCTCCCGGTCCCGGGCGACGCATGCGTTCCGGGCACGGTACGACCACCCTTGGGGAGCGTGTCGATCTTCGATTCGTCATGATGCGTTCTCTCCGTTTCTGGTGCCAGGGCCGCAGTCTTGACGCTCATTTTTGCGATGAGCGTTTGGCGGCGGCCTTCTTCGTGGCTGTCCTTTTAGTGGCGGCTTTCTTCGCGGCGACTTTCTTCGCGGCCGCCTTTGGCGTTTTCTCCTTCTTTCCTGCCCGCTGGTTCAACTTCTTCGACTCGCTGAGCCGCCAGCTTGGGCCCTGGATGTTGATCACGGTTGAGTAGTGGACCATTCGGTCCACAATCGCCGTGGTGACGATGGGGTCACCGAGGTAGTGGCCGAGCTGCTCGAAGTCGATGTTCGTAGTGAGCACGGTCGACCGTTTGGTGTACCTGCCGTCGATGACCTTGAAAAAGAGAGCGGCGTTTCTTGCGTCCTCTCGCCGCTCTCGCTCTCTTTCCAGGCGGTCGAAACCAAGCTCGTCGATTACCAGAAGCTCCGGGTTGACGTACTGCTTGAGCTTCTGATCCAACGAGTCATCGGCCAGGGACGAGAAGAGTGCCTTGAGCATGTCCGCCGCCGTGGTGTAACGGACCCTGTAGCCGTGTTTGCAGCCCTCGAGGGCCAGGACCTTGGCGATGTGGCTTTTACCCGTACCGCTGTTGCCGGCCAGAATTACGCCCTGGCGTCGGGTCACGAAGCCCATGGTGAAAAGCTCCAGCACCAGGTTTCGGTCGAGCCCGGCCTGGAAGTCGAAATCAAACTCGATCAGCGTCTTTCGTTCGGGAAGCTTGGACTGACGGATGCGCCGCTCCACACGCCGCTCTCGTTGGTACTGCACCTGAGCTTCGAGCAAGCGAAGCAGCGTCTGGGGGGCCGATGATTGTCCCTTGTCGAGACGGTCCAGCTCATCGTCGAGCAGCTCATCTATCTTCGGGAGCTTCAGTTCCTGTAGGCAGCTCCGGAGCTGCTGCAGTTGGGCGGTGGATTCCACCGCCCGGATTTTGTTCCTCGTGGCCATCATTTTCCTCCTGAGGTATTGGCGACGACTCCGGCTCTGGGGTGTCCAGCAGGACGCCATACTCCGAGAGACTGCGTTGCTCGATCCGCGGCAGGGCCCCCCTGAGCCGTTGGGCGCTCTGTTGGTGCAGGTGTTGATCCAGGGTTCGCGGACGAAAGCGTGCCTTGAGGATGCGCTCCACCGCCAGGCAGTCGTGGGCGTGGTAACGCATGGCGTGGACCAGCGCCTGGTGGATGTCGTCGCCGCTGTAAGTGTCTTTCATAAGCAGGATGCGTCGAGCATGGAAACCGCTGTTGCGTGGGAAGCTCTTTTGCAAGCCCACCAGGAAGTCCTCGGTGGCTTCACCAAGCGCACAAAACGTCGCTCGCACCGGCTCCAAACCGTGGCGGACCTGCTTGGCGTGGGCTCGGTGCTCGGGCTGCTCCTGTGTCTCGTGAGCCGAATCGGGCCGACGCTCATGCTGAGCGACCTTGATGATCTCTGGGCTGTAAACCAAGATCTCGTCCGCGGTCGCTTTCACCGTCATTATCTCCCCCACATGCTCGTAGTCCACCGAGTACCTGTTCGTCGCCCATTCGATGAAGCCATCCATGGAGCAGACCCGGAAGCCCACCTCCGACGTGTCGTACGGATGCAGTGGCAGCGCCTGAAGCGCAGATAGCTCCTCGGCCATAAACAGCTCCAGCGGTGCCCGCCGGGTGGTGTCGTGGATGTGGGGATCAGAGCGATTCGCCAGCCACCACCGGGCCGTTTGGCGAAGGTCCTGTAGGTCGACAATGCTCCTGCCTCCCAGCAAATTTCCATCCACGAATTGAAACGGCCGTTCTACTTTACCCTTCGTCTGAGGACGCCAGCGCTGGCAGGCCACCGGGCGGCACTCGTAGTGCGTGATGAATTGCAGAAACGATGGATTGTAGATCGGCTGGTTCGACTCCCAGCGCTGCACCACCGTCTTTTCGCTGTCGTACAGGCATTGCTCGGGGACCCCTCCGAAATACTCGAAGGCGGCACGGTGCTGCCGAATCAGCGTGTAGAAATCACGCCGCTCCACAAAGTCGATGTACTGCCGCCGCGAAAACCCCAGGATGTACGAAAAGCACAGCACCTGCAGAATGCGCCCGCAGCGCAGCTTCAGCTTGTACGGGCTCCAATCCATCTGACCCTGCTCACCCGCCTCTGTTTCAAAACGGACGGTCGGCTTTCGCTTGGGCGCGGGGCGAAGCTTCTTCAGCTTCTCTCGCAGGATCGATATCCCACCCTGATAGCCCGCGTCCTGCAACTCCTCGAAGACCCGCTGACCCGTGATGCGGGGGTACTTAAGCAGTAGCTCCTTGACCTTCGGTAGGTGTTCGTCGAGCTTGCTGGGCAGGGGTGCCCGGGGCTTTTTCCCCACAAGGTCGTGACCCTCTTGCCGCTGCTTGCGGACCTTGCCCAGGATCTTGCGCACTGTGTTGCGGCTGATGTGCAGATCCTTGGCCAGGCCTCTGGCAGACCGTCCCGCCCGATGCCGGGTCACCACCAGATTTTCTAGCTCCTCACGGCTGGTGTACGTCGGCATCTTGCTCACCTTGGGCCAATGAAATGGCCTCTCGCAGCGTGCCGCTCGCCTGCTGTCCAGCTCGCTCGGCCTGTCCCAGCGCCGGCGCCAGCACCAGCAAGTCCCCGCGACGCAGATGCGACAAACCCTGGACTCCCACCGTGGATACCACCCGAGCGCAAGATCGCTCCATCCGCGACAGCTCCAACAAAAGCTGATTGCCGGCCTCGGCAAGTCGTGGATCCCGTACCTCCGTCGGCGCCTTTCCCTTTCCCGCGGCTGCCAAGACTTCGCGAGGAGACCGCAGTATCCGCGCTTGCTCCTCGACGCTCGCCTCGCGCACCAGGTCCACCAGCGCCGCCACCTCCCGGCTCCCGAGTCCGTGCTCGGTGATTGCCTCCAGCAACCGCTCCTGTATGCCACGTGGCATACGAGCCAACTCCCGGCCCATGCTGCCGGTGACCAATCCAAGCCGAAGCTGCGACTGCACCTCATCACTCAGTCGTTCCACCAGCGAAAGTCGACGGCTCACCCAGCTTTGTCCTCGACCCAGCAAATGACCTACCTCCACCTGCGTCAGCCCGTCGGAGCGGCACAGCGCATGCACCACCCACCCCTCTTCCAGATCGCTCACCGACTGCGTGACCCAGTTCAAACAGAGCACCGCAGCCTTCGCCGCGCGAGCACCTACCTTCAGCACTCGCGCCCGAAGTGTACGCTGCGAGCCGATCCGTCGGCTCGCTCGAAGTCGCTTGAAGCCGTCCAAGAGCTCATAGCCGTCTGTCGCTCCGCGGCAGACCACCACCGGCGACATCTGCCCGTAGCGCTCCAACGACTCCTGCATCTGCTTCTCGGCCCGTGGATTCACCAGACGCAGATCTCCGTAGCACTCGCCGATCTCATCCAGCGAAAGGACCTCCTCGATGCGGTCGCTTTGACTCATGAGTCCCCGATACCATCTCGGGCTCGGCAAAGTCGGGGGGATCCTCCCCGGCCATTGATTTGACGCCCTTACATGAGCCGGACTCCCGGCTCAAGGCGGTGCACCAACGCCGCCAATTCCGCCAGTCCCAGCCGAAACTTCTCCACGAGCTGCGCCCGACTCACATGCTGCCCCACGGTCTCGGCCAGCAACTGCCAATGCTGCTCACTACCGGAGGCCAGCACTTTCACTATTCGACGCGCCGATGAGCGGAGTCTCGATTTCCAGCGAGACGCCGTCCGCCGCGGGATTCGCCGCCGACGTGTTTTGCGCTCGCCAACCACCGCCGCTTCGACCACCGCCGCTTCGACCACCGCCGCTTCGACCACCGCCGCTTCGACCACCGCCG
>JAOZUO010000273.1:4758-7108 GCA_029938605.1 Deltaproteobacteria bacterium
CTTCGACCACCGCCCAGGTCCGCTGTAGATGTCGGGCAATCATCTCCGGCAACACCTGCCACCTTGCCCGGCAATCCGGATTCGCGCACCGATACCGAAGCACCAGCACGACCACACGCTCCAACTCCCCGCGAAGAGTTCGCCCCCGGTAGTCGTGAACGTGAAGCACTTCATGGCAACAGTTCAGGCACATCGCGGGACGGTACTGATCGGGATCACAAAGGAGTCGTTCGTGCGTCTTGAGATCGATCACACCTGCGGCGATCATCGTGCCTCCCTTCTGACTGGACGAATACGCCTTTTCAAGGCACGCTTCTGGTGGCGGAGGGAGGAGTTCAATTCGACTCATGGGACACCTCGCTTTGTAGTAATTTCGGTGTGCCCCACTCCCTCTGCCAATTCAAGTTTTCAGCGTTCCTGCTTTCCCTCCCAACCTCTTCTTCCCGGTCCAATGGCTACGATGTGCGGTCTGCACAGGTGGATCACTACGCCGCCCCTTGCACAGATCGGAGACCACCGATCGGGTGGATCACATCACCGGTGGAAGTGGATCTCGTTTTCACCGGTGGTAACAATCAAGGCTTTGCACGGCAATCAGATCGTGAAAAAAGGACAAACATTTGGTGAGGGGGGGTGTTTGCGCCAGTTTTGTTCCGTCTAGGTGTATTAGGTGTATATAGGAGGCAATGGTGGCGAGCCCACTGTACCCAGACAACAACGGCGAGCTGGTGGCGATGTCTCCTCCCAGTAATGGATATCTCGACGGGGTATGGGAGCGAAACTGCGGATGGCTTTGGCGAGAAGCGATGGTTCGCGCGGGGGATAACGTAGCTGCCGCCGAGGATCTCTTGCAGTTAACGTTTGAGAAATACTGGAGGTCTTACCCAACGAAGCAGCACGCGGAGTCGGCTTTATTGAGAGAAACACTGAGCAGTGTTGCAGTGGATGAGACCCGGAGAGAGACTGGCCAGTCGAATGCAATCTCGAGACGCTTTTGGGACCTGACCAGGGAGGATGTGCGCCGAATTATCTCTGCTGCAGCCGGGCACCCAGAAGAGATGAGAGCACGGCGGGACGCTGCCCTGCTTGAACGGGCGTATGGTCACGGCGGGAGCAATTTACAGCTGGTGGGACTCGATGTCGGTGATGTGATCAAAGGGGGCGCTTTAGAAGAGCCACATCATGATGGAGAGCATCCCCCAAAGGTGGAAGAGTACAGTCGTCCGCCTAGCGAGTCGATGGTGCGATGGTTGGAGTTGCACCCTAGTTTGAAGCCAGATGCGCCGCTGTTTGTTCTCGTCGAGAGTGACCAGGAAGTGACAGTGGGCACCATCCAGAGGATGAAGTCCAAAGATGTTGTTGACGTGCTCGAGGAGGCGGCGAAGCGGGCAGGAGTACGCTTGACTCGACGTGTCATAGTTAGGGTTGCTAGTGATCCGGACCGTCTGGATGCTCAGCACGGCGTGGCTGGGGGGGAGGATGCGTTGCTAGATAAGCTAGAGTTTGAGAAGTGCATGAACTCCCTATCGTCGCGTCAACAGGAGGCCTGCCGTCATGCTCTGCAAGGAATGAAGTACTCTGAAATAGCAGCTGTAATGGGTGTTTCGCCTCAGAATGCGCGGAAGCTCGTTGAGAGGGCATGTCGCCGGATTGATGACTGGTATCGAGGTAGCTCGGGTGAGGGAGCAGGCTCATGATCTGGTCATGTGACACCACGCGTGAAAGTTTAACGGCGCTGCGGTTGGGCCTGCTGTCTCGTGACGATGAGGAAGCGGTTAACAAGCACCTCGAGGGCTGCTCCGCTTGCAGGGCGGCATGGGATCAACGTTGTAGCCTGTTCGACGGGTGGGCAAAGACAACAGTAGAAATACCGTCGTCGGCGTTTGAAGCCCGTCTGAGCCATATGGCCGCAGCTCTGGAGAGCCAGGGAGCCATCGGAGTGTCCAATGCTAATGAGACCCCTGTTGCTGCCTCGGCCGACATCGCTGTTGATACCGAAAAGGAGGCCACTCTCTCGCCGATGGGGCCCGCCGGCGTAGTCCAGATTGTCAAAGAGACGGCCACCGTTGTGCGACACGAGAGCGAAGGGGATGCAATCCCCGAGGCTATTGGCGAACAAGATCCGGTGCAGTCGGCAGGGTGGGGCAGTCGTGCGATCGCCGGGATTGTTGGATGGGTAAGAAGTCGGCCGTCAAGTTGGCGCAGAAGCATTGAGCTGGTACCAGCAACCGCGACCGTCACTGTGGTCGTATTGGTGTTGATTTTTTCTACGGTTCTCCCCGTGGTTCAGATGTCGGTACCGCGTGTACCCAGCGAGCCGGCTCCGCCCCCGAAGGTTATCGTCCAGCAG
>JAOZUO010000133.1 GCA_029938605.1 Deltaproteobacteria bacterium
AGGCCCATACAGGGTGACACCATGACGCGAATCCACTCACTGGCAGTCCGTACTCCTCATGCCGGCATGAAGCTTGGGCCCATGTCCGTGCCCGTGTCCGTGTCTTCCGTCTTCCGTCATCCCGAGTCCGATGCCCCGGCCTCCGACCACAAGCCTGTGGCCCCTGGCCCGCGCCCCGCTGCCCACGGACGCGGCGCCTTCGGCGCCAGCGGGGAACGTCTGTGATCAAATGGCCCAACAAAGAGCTGGTTGTAATCCCCTACCCGCGTGCGGTACAATAGGCGAAATCTATTGGGTTTCCCCTTCGTAGCCCTACAGCAGCCCCAATTGTTCTGTGTGTGGTTGCCGGAGAACCGCTTGGGTTGGAGGAAAAACCATGCTGCGTAAACCTATCATTCGTCACTTCATTCCGACCCTGTTGCCCCTGTTGATTGGGGTCCTCGCCTTTGGGGTCTTCGCCTGGATTGGAGGCTCCTTGGTAGGCTGTGGCGGCGATTCCACCGGGGCCAGGACAACAACAGCAATACGACCGTCTGCCAGGACGAAACCGACTGCCCCACGGGATGGACCTGCCAGGGCAATATCTGCGTGGAGACCCAAGATGACGCCGGCGTGGATGCCGCGCCGCCCAGCGGGGAGATCAATGTTTACCCCGACCCCGTGCAGTTCGGCAACGCGTCCATGCATGTGGACACCATGCGGGAGGTGACGGTGTTGAATGTCGGGGAGGGGGACCTCACGGTGACCAATATCGTGGTCCTGGAGAACGACGACCTCGATGAATACACGGCTGCGCCCTACGGTTCGGTGACCCTCGTGATCGCCCCCGGCAGCACCGAGGTCATCGGGGTCACCCTCCGACCCGAGGACGCTGAGCTGGACTTTGGCGAGTTGGAGATCACCTCCGACGATCCGGTCAACCCGGTGGTCACCGTGCGGTTGGAGTCCGAGTACAAGGGGACCCCCACCTTGGAGGTGTGTGTGCTCGACGACGCCAGCGGTATTCCCGAGCCCTTTGTCGATTGCTACATGGCGCCCGGCACCCAGACCCCGCTCATCGACTACGGCGTGCTCCAGTTCAGCGTGCCCGCCGACCGCGTGGTGGCCATCCGAAACGGGGCCGACGGGAACTCACCGCTGATCGTGCAAGGCGCCACGGTCACCTCCACCGCCCCAGCCATTGAGAACGACTTCTCCGTGCGCCTGTTTGAGTACGACACCGATGGCGTCACCGAAATTGACCTCACCCCGCCGATCTACCTGAGCGCCGGAGACCCGGCGTTGATGCTCGACCCCGACCTGATCTACGCCGAGGTGACCTTCGGTGCCAATGTGGACGGCATCGTGACCTCCACGCAGCTCGTACTCACCACCAACGATCCCGGTGGGGACGACGTTCCCATCTCCGCCGCCATCTCGGGCTGTCCCCAGGACTACTGGGATCTCAACGACGACCCGTCCGACGGCTGCGAGTACCACTGCGTCTACACCGGGCCGGAGCAGTGCGATAGCGGATACGACGACAACTGCAGCGGCGACCAGGACGAAGAGGGCGCCTTGGGCTGCACCATCTACTACTATGACGAGGACAACGACCTCTTCGGTATGTCGAACGACTATCAGTGCCTCTGCGGCGCGGACGGTTTCTACCGCGCCACCACGGGCAACGAGTGTGACGACGCCAACAACCTGATCAACCCGGCCGCCACCGAGGTCTGTGACGGCCTGGACAATGACTGCAACCCCTCCACCACCGAGGATTTCGGCGACACCACTTGCGGCCTGGGCATCTGCGAAAACACCGTCGAGAATTGCATCGGCGGCGTGACCCAGTCCTGCAACCCCATGCAGGGCGCGGTCACCGAAGTGTGTGACGGCAACGACAACGACTGCAACGGCTCCACCGACGAGGGACTCGGCTCCACCACCTGCGGCCTGGGCGCCTGCAACCACACAATAGACAACTGCATCAACGGCGTACCCCAGTCCTGCAATTCCATGCAGGGCGCCAGCGGTGAGCTGTGCGACAACATCGACAACGACTGCGACGGCATCATTGACGACGGCCTCGGCACCACTACCTGCGGCCTGGGCGTCTGCAACCACACAATAGACAACTGCGTGGGCGGCGTAACCCAGGTGTGCAACGCCATGGACGGCTCGAGCGCCGAAGTATGTGATGGCCAGGACAACGACTGCGACGGCGTCGCAGACGACGGCCTCGGCACCATCACCTGCGGCCTGGGAGTTTGCGATCATACCATCGCCAGCTGCATTGGGGGCACGACGCAGGTCTGCGACCCCATGGAGGGAGCGAGCTCAAGCGACCTCCCCGACCCATCTTTCATCGACGAAAACTGCGACGGTATCGACGGCGATTTCGAAATGGCCATCACGGTAACCACCTCTGGAAGCAACTTCATTGGCTGCGGGACCAGCCCCAGCACTCCCTGTGAAACCATTAACTACGGCATTGCCAGAGCCAACGCGACAGGCCGCTCCGAGGTCTATATCATGGCCGGTATCTACAACGAGGTGGTGGTGATGCACGCCGGAGTGAGCCTCTACGGCGGCTACAACTCCTCCTGGGTGCGCGACTCCCGTCTCCAAGCAGGGCACGCTGTGACCATCATCGGGGGTTATGACTCAGCGGTGGGACAGTACCTGACCCTTCGCGCAAGCAGTCTGTCTGGAACCATGGTCGTCGCCAATCTGTTTTTGACGGGGCCCGACGCTGCAACTACCGGGCGAAGCTCCTACGTTGCGTATTTGACCAGCACCTCAGGTCTGTCGTTCGAGAGTGTGACCTTTGACGGTGGCGACGGCGCTAACGGTGGATCCGGATCCAGTGGTAGCGTTGGCGCCGTGGGAGGCTCCGGGGTCAACGGCGGTTCCGGCGGGGACGGCTCAAGCTGCTGTGGGTACGGAGGCGCGGGCGGAAACGGCTGTAGCATTTACAACGGTGGAGTCGGCGGCAGGGGCGGCTACGGCGATGCCAACGGCTCAGGTGGCGCCGCGGGAACTGGGCCTTTCGGCGCCGGTGGCACGGGCGGCGCAGGCGATGGAAACGACTGGTGTATTTCGGGTTGTGACGACGCGGGAACTGGAGGTGTGGGCTCCAGTGGAGGCACCGGCTCGGTGGGCTCGCACGGATCTGGCGGTGGCAACTCTGGCTACGTGAGCTTGGGGTTCTGGTACGGATCTTCTGGAAGCTCTGGTGGTACGGGGCAACCCGGGGGGGGGGTGGCGGAGGAGGCGGTGGATACGGTAGATATGGCGGGAGCGGTGGCTGCGGTGGTGGTGGTGGTGGCGGGATCAGCTACGCCATCTACCGGGGAGGTACTTCAAATCCGTCGCTCTCCGGCAACAGCCTCTCCTATTCTAGCGGCGGCAGCGGCGGATCCAGCTGCGGACTCTCGGGATCCACGGGACTCGCGAGTACGCTATACTAGAACACCACGATCGGAATCGTCGGGGAACTTGAGAAAACCCCACCAATAGACCATAGGGTCCACCCTTGCGCCGGTCACCGGACGCACCTTGAACCCGGGCCCCGCGGTAGGGGCTGCCCCGGACCCAAAGGAGAACACCTTGGATATCCACGCGAACCCGAATTATTGGAAGCAACTGTTAGGCGAGGTAGAGGCCATCAGCGGGATGACCGCTACGTTGTATGATTCCGAGGGCGCGGCGATACGCCGGTCGGGCGACCTGTCCAACGACCTGTGTCGCCTCGTGCAGGCACACTCCTCGGCGAGGGCCACCATCTGCTCTGTGGCCCAGCAGAACCTCGGACAGGAGGCCCGCGTCAGTGGAAAGCCCGCAGTGGGCGAGTGTGACCTCGGCATGGTGAAGCTCGTGGTGCCCATCTTCACGAAGGACGAAGTCGTGGGCTTCATCGGAACCTGTGGCACACTCGAGCCCGACGAGGAGGTGGAGGTCTTCCTGGCCTCCATGGCCTTGGAGACCGAGGAAGGGGCGCTCGCGGCTCCGGTGGCCACGGTCCGAATCGTCCCGCCAGAGATCATCCAGCGCACCATACAGACCATTCAAGAGGCGTTGGCAGCGCCGCCATCCTGATTCGACGTTACGACGAACACGCCTAACACCTACAGTTATACCGGAGTATTTTGGTCGCTTTTGGCCCCTTGACTCGGGCGCGGTCGTGGATAGTTTTGTGAGCAATCGAATCCCGAAGTCTTTTGTCGTCGGACCCCCAACTTGCTCTCAAGGAAAAAACGAAATGAAAACATTTGTGTGCAGCGTGTGTGGTTATGTTCATGAAGGCGACGCTCCCCCTGCGAATTGCCCCCAATGCAAGGCCCCCGCATCGAAGTTCAATGAGAGGGTCGCCGGCGCGGAGCTTACCTGGGCAGACGAGCACGTGATCGGCGTGGCCGAGGGCGTGGACGAAGAGATCCTCGAGGGACTCCGCGCGAACTTCACCGGCGAGTGCACCGAGGTGGGGATGTACCTCGCCATGGCGCGCCAGGCCGAGCGTGAGGGGCTGCCCGAGGTGGCTGAGGCCTACAAGCGGATCGCCTGGGAAGAGGCGGAGCACGCGGCCAAGTTCGCCGAGATGCTCGGTGAGGTATTGGTGGCCGACACCAAGACCAACCTCAAGGCCCGGGTGGACGCCGAGCACGGCGCCTGTCAGGGCAAAAAGGACATCGCCACCAAGGCGAAGAAGCTCAACTACGACGCCATCCACGACACCGTTCACGAGATGTGCAAGGACGAGGCGCGTCACGGCCAGCAGTTCGCCGGCCTCCTCAAGCGCTACTTCTAGACGCATCCCCCGCGTCCCCCGCCGCTCCGTCGCCTAGACCTCCCTGACCAACACTCCCGGAAACGATGCTACTGCGGCCGATGGCAGAGCACTGCGCCGGCAAAGATCTGGTGGGGTGGGAGCTGTTCGCTGCCCGAAGCCTGAAACACCATGATGGCGCCCCGGGGCGTGACGCGGACCAGGGTGTCACGGATGAAGCGCCGCCGGGTCAACTCCACGGCCGGTCCGTCGGGCAGCCCCGAGAAGGTCACGGGCTGCAGGATGGCCGCCGTCAAGTCTCCGGAGCTGTCGGACTCCAGGGGCTCGACAAACCCCACGAGGAGCTGACCGTCGGCCTGGGTCACCGACCAACTCGAGTCCCTGTAGGCGTAGCGGTCGGTGAGCCTGACGGCGGGCCCCGCCACCCGTCCATCCAGATCCAGAGGCTGCAGTACCATGCGCCGGTGTTGGTACGTGGGCGCAGTCTCCTCGCTCTCAAGCCAGCCGGCCAGAACACCGTCAGGCGTCTGGATCAACCACATGCGGCTCACCTCCACGTCCAACCCGACGATGGTCACCGGATCCGTCAAAAGAACGCCGTCGGGATCCATGCGTTGGGTACGGATCTCCATGGGCGCCACTCCCGGGTGCATGCCGGCCACCACGTAGTCGCCATTGGTGAGCATGACCGTCGAATACCAGTACACGTCGTCCGTTAGGACCTCGATGGGATCGCTCTCGAGGATCCGCTGACCCTGGGCGTCGAGCCGGACCAACGTGGCGGGCACAGCCGAGTAGCTCCGCGTGAGGAACGAGAACCCGCCGGGCGTGGAACGAAGCGAGCCGCAGTTCGTGGTCGCCACCTGATGGGGCGATCCCAGCGCCGTGCCCAGCTCGTCGATGGGCCGGAACCTACACCCGTTCGCCTCGTCCCAGACCGTGGCGCCAAAGTGATCCGGGCCGGCGGCCAGGCGAATGCCGCCATACGACCATCCCCCGGGAGGCGAAAACAGCTCACCGGCCGGCCAGTCGGGCTCGCCCAGCCAGGTGACCCGCTGCAGTCGGCGGGTGTTGTCTGCCGGCGAGTTGTTGATCTGCCACGCCACCAGCACCCCCCTGCCGGTCACCGCCACCGAGTGCAAGCTCTTGTCATTGGGCGGCTCGGTGACTTGAAACACGTCGCCGGCCACCCAGTCACAGGGCTCGGGCGGTACGTATGCGTCCGATGCGATCACTGCTGCATCGGGCTCGGCAAACGTGGCGTCCTCCCCGGCGCCACCGTCCCACCGAGGGTCCATTCCGGGGCGGGCCCCGCAGGCGAACAGGACCAGACACGAGGCGGTGGTCAAAATACGAGCTTGGATCTTCATGGTGTGATGCGCTCCGATTAGACGGCAAAGCCAACAACGGACAAAGCCGTCAATTATCCCTCCACCACTATCCCACCTTCACTATCCCTCTACCAGGGCGAGCTGGTGGCCCAGGTCCAAGCCGGAATCCGCTACCGCGCCGGCGGGGAGCTCCAAGGCGGAGTGGGCGTCACGGAAGTACCGTGTGGCCCGCCAGGGTCGCAGCCCGGGCCGAAGCGCCACCACGCGATATTCGTGATCGAGGAAGACAACGTCGATGGAGTAGCGCATAAAGAACATGTGCACCGACTGGCACGGCTCGATGAGCAACCCCTCCCCTTCGACCAGGGGCGGACGGCCGAGGAGGCCGCGCGTACGGGACCAGAGCGTCCGCGCCAATCCGATCCGTTGGCAGACCACGCGGTCCAGGGTACGATTGACGAGCTTCATGTCACCTTAGGGATATCCACAGGGATATCCACAGTTCGTTGCGAACCGCTCTGTTGAGTTGACACCGTGACCCATAGCCTACAAAATCACTCCGAATCAAGGAAAGCCTTAGTGACCCGAACAACGATGACGAAACTCGCTTTCACGGCGTACTCAATCCTGACCATCGCCCTCATGATCGTCAGCGCCGATCTCATGGCCGCCCCGGCTGGGAAACTGCGCGCGGCGGGCACACAACCTGTGGGCGCGCGCATAACGGCGCCCATGGCCACAGACGGCATGGGCACCATGGGCGCCATGGGCACCATGGGCCCGGCCACGCAGCCCGTCACCGACTCCTCCGCGCACCCCAACGGCGACCCACCCTCTCCAGACGAGATGCTGCAGCCCGACGAGCACACTTATCGCCCCGTACACCTGGAGGTCCGGAAAATCATCTGGTTTGAGCCGGGTCAGCGCGGACTGATTGAAGCCCACCCCCTGGTGATGGGTCTGGCCGCCATGGCCTTGGCTACGGTGACACTGCTTTTCTTTTTCCTGCGCGGCGTCAAGCGCGTCAAAGACGGGAAGCTCTGATCCATGGCCGCGGAAACCACAGGCACCCTCGACCGATACCCACTGCCCCGTTTGCTCTGCTTCCTGGAGAAGAAGGCCTTCACCGGGGTGCTCCGCATCGAGGATGCGGGCAGTACCCGGGAGGTCCTGGTAAACGAAGGCATCCCCAGCGCCCTGTACCCCAAGACCCTCCAAGCCCTGACCCGCCAGTTCTTGGAGTGGGGACGTCTGGACACCGAGCAGTACGCCAAGCTCATGACGTCACTCTCGGCGGCGGGCGCCCAGGAGGAGCAACTCCTGGCCGAAGTGGCCGGCATCACCCCCGATGAGCTGCTCAAGGGCCGGCGCTACCTACTGTTCAAGGACCTGTGTCGACTCTTCGCGCTCCCGGCTGCGCCCTTCGTCCTGTCGACGCAGCCCGACCCGCGCCTGCAACAGCACGACCAGCAGGTCGCCATCGAGCCCATGTACCTGGTGTACAACGGCATCCGCAACAGCTACACCGAGGATCGGATCCGGGACGATCTTGGAGCGCTGGACGGGCACGCCATCCGGCTCCAGCCCGACAGCGACGACCTGATCGTGCGATTCGGCTTCGGCGAGGAGGAGGCCTCCATCCTCCAGTATCTGCAGCACGGCTACTGGATCCTGGAAGACCTCATCACCGCGTGCGAGGCCGACTCACTGCCCGTGCTCATGGTCGTCTACGCGCTGTGGTCCGCCGGCGGCCTGGAGTCAGCCCAACAGGATTCAGTGCCACGGCTTCAGCCCAAAAAACCCGCCGCCCCCCACCCGGCGGCGAGCTCGCCATTGGCCACCGGTGATGTGGGTACGGAGGCCGACCTCGTGGGCGACGCCAACGCCGAGATCCGCACGGACGTCGCGCGGGTCCAGCTCAAGCACGCGGCGTCCTCGACATCGTCGCCCGACGCCTCATCCCCCACGCCCTCGGCAGCGACCGCGACAGCGCCCCAGGCAGCGCCCCAGGCAGCGCCACAGGCCCGACCCGCTCCCCAAAGCGCGCAATCCATGGCTCAACCCAAGCCAGGCGGACGCCGCAAGACCAAGACGATGACCCCCATGTCGGGCACCTTCGCCGCCGCCAGGATACCGGACCTGGTGCTCCGAAAAGCGCGTATGTCAGCCACCCGGCTCAAGAGCGCAGGAGACCTCAAACCCGAGGCCGTCGAGATCCTGGAGGAGCTCCTGGACCGACTGGACACCATGGACGGGCAGAGCCCCTTCGAACAGCTCGGGGTCCAGATGCAGGCGACCTCGGTGGACGTCAAGAGAGCGTACATGCAGCTGGTGAAGCGGCTGCACCCAGACCGCTTGGCGTCCATTGGGCTACAAGAGCTCACCGAGGCGGCGGATGCGCTGTTCAAGCGGTTCACCCAGGCCCACCAGACCCTGTCAGACCCCGACAACCTCGAAGAGGCCCGGCGTATCTACTCCGGAGACAGCTCGGCGCAGGATCCGGAGGAGGCCCGGCGAGCCATCGAAGCCGAGGTGAACTTTCAAAAGGGTGAGGTCTTCTTTCGCAAGAGCGACTTCGCCCAGGCCGAGGACTACTTCCGACTCTCCGTGGAGGGCAACCCCCAAGAGGGCGAGCACCTGGCCCTCCTGGCGTGGACCATGTACCAGTCCACCCCCAAGGCGGGCCGAGATGACCGTCGGGACGAGGTCCAGAAGATGATAATCCGCGCCCTGGAGCTCTCCCCCCACTGCGCCAAGGCGCACTACTTCCTGGGCAAGCTCTTCCTGGAGACCGGCAAGCAGGACTCAGCCATGGCGTCCTTCCGGCGGGCCACCAGTATCAAGGCCAACTACATCGAGGCCATGCGGGAGCTCCGGTTGCTCACCATGCGCCGGGAGCGCGCCGCCGCGCCCAAAAGACGCTCCACGATCATGGAGATGTTCAGCCTGAAGAAGCGGAAGAATAAATAGCCGTGACCCAAACGGCTACCGCCGAGCACAGCAGCCGCCGAGCACAGCAACCGCCGAGCTAACGAACCACCTGCAGGGTAACCGAATCGGACTGGGAGACGCGCATGAGCACGCCGCCCGGCAGGGGGCCCTCGGCTGTCACCCGGGCGGCGGTCTCCACCGTGACGGTCACCTCCCGGTTCGTGCCGGTGATGGGAATGCGCGACAACCAGGTGCGAAGCACCGTGAGGCGTCGGGGCCCTTGGGGACGGCACACAAGCTCACCCGCAGGGCTTGGGCCCCGGGCGGACCAGCGCAGCCGCACCAACGTATCAAAACGAGGTTGGCCTGGTGTCCAGCGCAACACCAACGGATCCCGCGCCGACACCACCTGTGGACCGTCCGCCGGGGACCAACCGCCCACGCTGAAAAAACGCAGCTCCGCCGGACCCCGGATCCCCGCCAGCTCAAAGGCAGAGACGTCACGCCCGCCCAGGCCGAGCACGCTCACCCGGCGCGTGGACACCGACTTGGTCGCCAAAGGCAGGACCCGGTGGTAGTGGTGCCCCGAGATGTTCGGCAAGACCTCCGGATAGGGCTCTCCGCCAAGCAGATCCGACCGCCCCTCGAGGGCGAACAGCAGCGCGCCGGCGTCCATGAGCTCCACGCTGATCTCCGGGGCGTCCTCGTCGAAATCATCCAACGGTTGGGCGATGAGGTCCACGATCCGAACGCAGACCCCCGGCGAGAGGTTGGGCTCCTCCACCCGTACGCCCAGATGCCGGGCCACGTCCTCGGGCTCACCGCCCCAGTGGTGTACGAACATGGCTCCGAGCTCCAGCTCTCCCCGCTCGGGCTGGCGCAGGTTGGCCCAGTGGTGCGCCGAACGTAGGTCCACAACCACAAAGCCGCCCTGTCTCGGCTCCGCCAGGCCACCGCCCGTGCGACCGACGCTAGGGGCCGGGTCGGCCCCGCAGGAGCCCAGAGCCACCACCACCGCCACCGCCACCGCCACCGCCACCACCGCCACCGCCACCGCCCGCTTTGGCACCGACGCCAAAGCGTCCACACGCACCACTCCCTTGAGCAGGATCGACCAGAATTGCGGACGAACCAGTCGCATGTCCTCACACTCCAATGGCGATCCCCGGTAGTATAGTGTGGTCACACCACGTTGCAAGAAGGACTGGTGCCCTGCCTACTCGTAGGGCAGGTTCCGGTAGACTGACGCAGCTCCCACCACCCGCTGCTCGCTGTCCACGGTGGCGGTGCGCTCCCACGTAGAGAAGATGCCATCACAGTCCAGATCGGCGTGGGCCCCGGCCGTGAAAAGAGCGCTGCCGTCTCGTCCCTTGGAGGAGAACCGGTACTGAAAGTAGTGGGGATCCGAAATCTCGAAGCCGATGGCTGCCCAGGTGGGGCTGCTCCAGTTGGTGTTGCGGCACTTTTTCCCCGGTTGGCGACAACAGGGATTCAGGGGGGTCAACCCCACCGAGTCCGGGAACTGCGGCGCCCCAGCCTCTCGGGTACGCGCACTACCCACCCTCACGCCCTTCTCGTAGTATCCCTTGGCGCCATCGAATATCTTCTTGAGGTTCGGCGCAGCCTCGGTGGTCTTGGCCCGCTTCATGTACTTTATGAACGCCGGGATGGAGACAGCCGCCAGGAGGCCGATCACCAGGAACAGGACTCCCGCTACGATGAGCGCGATGGCCCAGCCGGGCATCCCTTGCTTGCGGGGAGCCATGCCTGGCGGATATCCCTGGGGCGGATATCCCTGGGGTGGATATCCCTGGGGTGGATATCCCTGGGGTGGATATCCCTGGGGTGGATACCCCTGGGGTGGAGCTCCCTGGGGTGGAGGTCCGGGCGGTTGGGTCTGATTGGACATGCTGCTCTCCTTCACCGGTGTGACCATAGGGTTCTATCGGCGACGCTTTCGTCGTCGGCGGCGCTTGGTTTCCTTCACACCGTCGAGGTCCACGGTGGCCACACGACCAGCTTCGATGGTGATCCGAAAGCACGGCCCGCTCCAGACGCGGCGGGTGCGACTGCCCGAACCCGAGAGGGTCAGGGCCTTGGACTCCCGAAACTTCACGCCGGCCAGGATCTTCCGAAGCTTGGCCAGATGCATGCGGCGGCGAACCTTCCGGGCAGCCGGGGGGAGCGCCGCCGGACAGGAGACGCGCCGCAGGGGAAGCTCCACTATCTGGGCAGGCTCACGCCGCCGGACCACGTAGTCGCCCGGGACCGGATCGCCGGTACGAACACGTGGGCGTGGAGGCGCCCGACGCTTGACCTGGGCCAGGTCGGCCTCGAGGCGGGCCACCCGGCGGCGGAGGTGCCCCTCGGTCTTTCGGTGGTCCGCCCGGTGGGACGTGAGGTCGCTGCGAACCCGAGCCAGCTCGCCAGAGAGGCGGGCGCAGTCAGCGGCCTCGCTGGCGCAGCCCCCCAGCGGCAGACACACAAGGATTCCAACAAACAATCGTCCATTTCGCATAGTCAGGAATCATAGCCGCCCCAGGGGACACTTGCAAAAAACCAACCGCACGGTACACATCAAGCTGAGGCGATGGCGCAATGCGTCATCGCCCACCGGAAGCCACCGGGCAGCCACACGAATGGGAGCGCCGAATGGGTCACATCACAGCCAGGCTGGAATATGAGAAGCTCCGCGCCAAGGTAGACCGCTACCCGGTTGGGACACCGGCCACGTCCACCATCTACGAGATACTCAAGACCCTGTACACGCCCCAGGAGGCCGAGCTGGCCTCCCAGCTACCGCTGAGGTTCAGCACCCTCGGCGCCCTCTCCCGCCGGCTGAAGATCCCCGAGGATCAGCTCCGCGCTCGACTCGAGCCCCTGTGCGACAAGGGGCTCGTCATGGACCTCACCCTGGGCGGCAAGGTGCGCTACGTGCTCGTACCCTCCATGGTGGGCTTCTTCGAGTTTTCCATGATGCGTCGCCGGGACGAAATGGACCAGCACAAGCTCGGCGACCTCTACCATCGCATGATGTTCGAGGAGGACGACTTCGTGGGGCAGTTTCACAAGGGCGCCCCGACGAGCATCTTCCAAACCCTGGTTCACGAACAGTCCCTTCCCGACACCGGCTCGATGCCCGACACCTACTCCGAAATCCTGGACTGGGAGCGCGCCGAGCACCAGGTGCGAGAGGCCGGCGCCTGGTCCGTGTCCATTTGCCACTGCCGCCACGTGGCCCACCACAAGGGCCGCGACTGCCAGGTGTTCCCCATGGAGGATGTCTGCCTGACCCTCGGGCGCGCCACGGAGTACCTCGTGCGGCGGTCCATGGCCAAGGCCATCGAAATGTCCGAAGCCCTCGATCTCCTCGCACGCAGCCGGGACGCGGGTCTGGTGCACATAGGCGACAACGTACAGCGACACCCCTCGTTCATCTGCAACTGCTGCAGTTGCTGCTGCGAGCTCCTGGGCAGCTACAAGCAGTTCGCGGTCTTCGAAAACAACTTCTCGTCCAACTTCGAAGCCCGGGTCTCCGAGGCAAAATGCACCGGCTGCAAAAAATGCCAGCAGGCCTGTCCCGTCAACGCCATCGACATGATCCCCAGCGAGCGGCGCGTGGGAAAAAAGCAGGTCCGCCGCCTCGCCGTAGTGGATCACGACGTGTGCATCGGCTGCGGGGTGTGCCAGCTGGCCTGCAAGTTCGACTCCCTGGAGATGGCGCCACGAGCCCAGCGCAAGCTCGCGCCCGAAAACTTCGTGGCCCGCACCCTCACCATGGCCATCGAGCAGGGCAAGCTACACGAGATGATGTTCGACGTGGACGACGGAGCGGGGGCCAGGGCCGCCAACGTGCTCCTGGGCGCCTTCCTCAAGCTCCCGCCCACCAAAATCCTCCTGGCCAACGAGGTCTTCAAGTCCCGCTTCGTTGAAACCCTCCTGGCCTCCACCCGCCTCCTGGCCCGCCCCAAACGAAAAACCCACCGAACCGCTGACGCGATCCGATGAATCCCATGGGGCTTTGTCCATGCGGCGCTCCTGAGCTATAGCGGCCAGGGCGCGGTTGAGGCGGGGGACGACGTGGTTCGGGGGGGGGGGGGGGCGAAAAAGAACGTCAGCCCGTGTGGGCGGCGATGAGCTGGTTCATCTGGCGGTAGAAGTCCCGGCGGCGGGCGAAGCGGTACTGCTCCACGGAGAAGAAGCGGCGGAGGGCGTGGTTGGGTACGGGGACCACGCGGTCGCCGTCCAGGCGCAGGGGGCGGAAGGCCTTGAAGCCCCCGGTGCGGGTGCCGCGGACGTAGCGGAAGTACTTCTCGGAGAAGCGGCGGCGGGTCACCGACAGGTCGGGGTGGCCATCGATGGCGTACAGTCCAAGGTGATCCCACTGGGTGACCATGAGCACGTGGCCGGCGACGTCGACGAAGACCGTGCCCGGGCGGATGGAGCGACGGTCGAGCTTGACGGGGTAGAAGTCCGCGTCCTCGTCCTCGGGCAGGGTGCGCATGGTCCCCGAGTGCACCCACCAGGCCATTCCCTGGCGAATGAAAGCGTTGAAACGCCGGACGGGATCTCCGATGCGATCATATTCAGCGGTCAGGTTGTCCCGGCGATCCGGACAGCGCGGGCCTCGCGTGCTGGAGCCTCGGCTGCACCTGCGGTAGCGGAAAGGCAGCCCGAGCTTCCACGCGAAGTAGGCGCGTAGCTGGTAGGGGGTATCCCCGCAGTCGGCCCAGGCGTGCACCTTGACCCGACTGGCGTAGTCGTCCTCGGCGCGGCCCAGCCGGTTGTGCAGTAGGTTGCGCCGGGCCAGGCGCAGCACCCGATGCAGAGGGCGCCAGCCCGCCGGCTGGTTAGGCAGAGGGCGGAACAGATGGGCGATCCAGGCGGAGAAAGCGCGCTCCCAGCCGTCGTGCCACTCCCTGCGGATACGCCAGATGCCGCTTTTGGGAGCGGCCCGTGGTCTGTGCGCGGTCCGAGCGACTACCGTCAGGTGCACACAGGCGCGCTGCTGACGGTGGTCGTCCAGGAGCTGCAAGACATACCGCCCGGGCCGCGTGGGGGCGCGTCCCCCGAAGACGACGGCATGGGGCGGTCCCGTCACCAGGGGCCGATGGAGCACGGTCATCGGGCTGCCGGGCATCCCAAGGCGAAGGCCAAGGCGAAGGCAATGAGCGTCCAGGGGCTTTTCTGACAC
Source organism: Deltaproteobacteria bacterium (assembly GCA_029938605.1). Classification (GTDB taxonomy): domain Bacteria; phylum Myxococcota_A; class Polyangia; order HGW-17; family JAJRWW01; genus JAJRWW01. The sequence goes on from JAOZUO010000133.1 coordinate 14,225, forward strand.
GGCCAGCAGACGAAAGGACGCTCCGGGACTGACCTGCCGCTCGAGCACCGTAAGGAAAGGATCGGTCCCCTGGGTACAGGGTGACGGCGGTGCGGGGGGAGCCGCCTGGAGGGACGCCGTGGCCCGGGGAACCTCCATCGACTCGGTGGCGCTACCCGCCCGACTGGTCTCGGAGCACGCCGTCCCAAGGAGGAGCGAAACACCCATGGCCGCCAACGCGACCCTGCTTGCCTGAAAAACCATGAAGAACGTCCTATACCGTGGTCTAGACCCCTGAGCAAGCCCAGATTCAGAACCCGCGAACAGCACCACATCAAAAAACCCAGGAATCCGTGGAATCACGTATCGACTACGTGGCGGAAAGCGAATACTCTCCCGCACTGCTGTTGGATATCATCTGAAGGAGCACGTGATGGCGGACAAGAAGATATTTCTAGGGGAGGAGTTCCTGCCCACCCAGTGGTACAACCTCAACGCGGACTTCCCCAATCCCATGCCTCCGCCCCTGCATCCGGGCACCGGCAAGCCTCCGACCCCCGAAGACTTTGCACCCATCTTTCCCATGAACCTGGTGGAGCAGGAGATGACGCCGGATCGCTGGGTGGACATTCCCGAGGAGGTCCTCGGTGTCTACAAGATCTGGCGGCCCACGCCCCTGTACCGCGCCGACCGCCTGGAGAAGGCCCTCGACGCGCCCGTGAAGATCTACTTCAAGAACGAGGGCGTGTCCCCTCCCGGATCCCATAAGCCCAACACCGCCGTGGCCCAGGCCTACTACAACAAGGCCTTCGGCGTGAAGCGCATCATGACCGAAACCGGCGCCGGCCAATGGGGCTCCGCCCTGGCCTTTGCCTGCCAGATCTTCGAGATCGAGCTGAAGGTGTTCATGGTGCGGGTGAGCTTCGATCAGAAGCCCTACCGGCGCATCATGATGGAGACCTGGGGCGCCGAGTGCTTCCCCAGTCCCACCAACACCACCGAGGCGGGCCGCAAGATCCTCGAGATGAACCCGGACTCCCCGGGCAGCCTGGGCATCGCCATCTCCGAGGCCGTGGAGTTGGCGGTGAAGCGGGAGGACACCCGCTACGCCCTGGGTTCGGTGCTCAACCATGTGATGCTGCACCAGTCGGTCATCGGCCTGGAGACCAAGCGTCAGCTCGAAGCCATCGGAGACTACCCCGACGTGATCATCGGCTGCGCCGGCGGCGGCTCCAACTTCGCCGGGCTGGCCTTCCCCTTCATCGCCGACAAGATCGCCGGCAAGGAGATACAGATCATCGCCGCCGAGCCCACCTCCTGCCCCACCTTGACCCGAGGGCCCTACGCGTACGACTTTGGCGACACCAACCAGACCACGCCCCTTCTGCCCATGTACACCCTGGGGCACGACTTCATCCCGGCCCCCATCCACGCCGGTGGGTTGCGCTACCACGGCATGGCCCCCATGGTCAGCCACTGCGTTCGCGAGAAGCTCGTCGAGGCGCGCCCCTACGACCAGATGGAGACCTTCGAGGCCGGCATCACCTTTGCTCGCAGCGAGGGATTCATCTCGGCGCCGGAGACCTGCCACGCCATCGCCTCGGTCATCGAAGTGGCCAAACAGGCCAAGGAAGAGGGCAAGGAGAAGACCATCCTCTTCAACTGGTCCGGTCACGGCCTGGTGGACATGGCGTCCTACGACGCCTACCTGAGCAACAAGCTGCAGCCCTACTCCCTGCCCGACGAGGAGATCGCCCGGGCGCTCAAGGCCATCGAGGGGCTGCCCAAAATCGCCTGATTTTCGCCACCGTTCCAAGCCAGGCACCCGTATGCCCCACCGCGTCTTCGACCAAGTACGGATCCGCTGCCCCATGTTGGGTGGACCGGTCACCTTCGGCTACTGCCGAGAGGTCGCTGACGGGCTGCCCTGCCACAAGGCTCTGATCTGCTTCGACCGCGAGTTCCCCGTGGCCGAGTACTTCCGCCGGGTGCTTCACGCCGACACCTTCGAACGCTGCTTCACCGCGCCTTCGGGGTGCCGATACGAGAAGCTCCTGGACGTAGTCCAGAGCGCTCAGAATACGGTCGACGACAACGGCGCCAAAAACGACGACGACAACGGCGCCAAAGACGACACCAAAAACGGCGACGACTGAGCGACGAGAGGCGTTGGAGTGTTGTGGTATACACTTACGCCTATGCTCCTACGCGCACTCTGGGTCGCTTCGGTGCTGCTGGTCTTCGCGCCGGCGTGCAAAGACCCCCCCAAGCCCACGCCCCCGCCGCCGGCCAAGCGGCCCGTGGTCCCCTCCCCCCTGGAGAACCCGGCGGGCTTCTGCCGCGAATCCTGCCCCTGGAAAGTGCGCTGCCGATTGGGCAAGGTGGCCGATAAGCTCTTTCAGCAGGAGGTGCACCGGTGCCAGGTGATCTGCCTGCGGTGGATCAAGGATCACGCCCGGGAGGCGGCCGCCCTCGCCCCCTGCTACCAGCGAGACCGCTGCAGCGTGGTCCGGGGCTGCCTCGCCGAGGTAAACCGTATCGTGGTCGATCGAAAGATCCCCGCCAAAATAAAGGAATGCACCGAGATGTGCGTCAACCTCGGCCTCTGTAAGGGCGACGAGACCGACTGCCGCCTCCGCTGCCAGACCGGCGAGGTGGCCATCTTCCGGGCGCTGATCCGCTGCGCCACCAAGCGCTGCCCGGGGCTGCGCACCTGCATCAAAAAAGTACTCGCCGAGCGCTAAGGACCCGGACACGCCCTGTGATAGTCTGGGGGAAACAGTCACCCGCTGTGGAGGACACCATGGACCAACCCGCGCTACGCCCACTGCGACAACAATATAAAACCTCGGCAAGGGCTTGGTCCACGGGACTGCTGGGCGCCGTGGGGCTGCTGGGCGCCGTGGGGCTGCTCGGGGCCGTGGGGCTGCTCGGGGCCTGTGGCGACGATGACAGCCAGACTAACTCGAACGTCAACACCAACGTCAACACCAACGTCAACGTCAACGTCAACACCAACGTAAATCCCCTCGATAGCAACTGCCCCGGCCGCCTCGACCCCGTGGCCCTGACCGGAGAGCTTACGGTGGTGGGCGACGGAACCGCGGGCAGCTGCACCGAGGCGGCCCTCCAGGACGCCGTGGCCGCCACCAACGGTGCGGTCGACGGCGGCAGCATCACCTTCGACTGTGGCGACGAGCACACCATCACCCTCACCAGCGCGCTTTTTGTCACCGCGCCGCTCATCGTCGATGGGGAGCACCGGATCACCCTCTCCGGCGGCAACACCACGCGCATCTTCGATCTGGACCACTACACCGAGTTCGTGGTGCAGCGCATCGCCCTGATCGACGCCGAGACCGTGGAGTCCGGCGCGGCCATCCACCACCCGTGGTACGGCACGCTCCAGGCCATCGACGCCACCTTCGTGTCCAACCACTGCACCAGCACAGACGGTGAAATTGGCGGCGGCGCCATCTTCGCCGGGGGCCTCGAGGAGGCGGTGATCTCCGGCTGCCTCTTCGCCTACAACAGCGCCTCCAACGGCGGCGGCATTCTGAACCGTGGCTCCACCCTCACGGTGGTGGACTCCTACTTCCTGGGCAACCAGACCACGAGCTCCAATGACAGCGGGCAGTTCGGCAACGGCGGAGGGCTCTATATCGACGGCATGAACTACGACGTGGACGGCGACTTCTATCTCTGCGGTACGGTGTTCGAGGCCAACCACGCCAATCAGCACGGCAGCGCGCTGTTCGGCTACTTCTACACCGGCACCCACGCAACCATCGACCGCTGCCTCTTCCAGTTCAACGAGTTCGACTCCAGCCCCACCGGCGGCGCCGGTGGCCTGTACCACCAGGGCGACGACGTGGGCCTCACCCTCACCAACACCACCATCGCCGACAACCGCTCAGACAACCACGCAGCGGGACTCTTCGTGGGCTCGGGATCGGCGCCTTCAGAGGTGGTCAACTGCACCTTCGCGGGCAACGTCGTTCCCGAGGTGGGTGCCGCGGTCTTCAATGGTGCCGCCGAGATCAACTTCTCCCACTGCACCTTCCACGGCAACGACGCCGACTACGGCCCCGCCATCTTCAAGGGGGAGGACGCCTCGATGACCCTGACCGCCTGCCTCTTCGCCTACAACACCACCCCGAACCAGTACAGCGCCTACGCTTGCCACGAGACCCTGGGCGACGGGGGTCAGAACTTCCAGTGGCCCGAGATCAAGGCCAGCGGCAACCCCGACAACCCCTGCGCCGCCGGCATCACCTTCGCCGACCCGCTGCTTGAGCCCCTCGGCGACAACGGAGGAGCCACGCCCACCATGGCCCTGGGCGCGGGCTCCCCGGCCTTAGACGCCGCCACGGGCTGCCCCGCTACGGACCAACGGGGCGAAGACCGCACCGAGCCCTGCGACTCAGGTGCCTACGAATCGGTGGACTGATGCCAATAGACGACGAATTCGAAGCCCACCTGGCGGGACGCGGCCGCAGCGCCAAAAAACGCGAAGCCCAAACGGTGGCGCATCTGGCCCAGCGACTGGCGGAGCTCTCGCACGCGCAGATCGCCAAATTACCACCAGATCCGGAGCTAAAAAGAGAGGTCGCGCTGGCCTGCGACACCCGCGGTCACAGCTCGCGCAAGCGTCAGATCAAGCACCTGGCCCGATATCTACGCAGCCACGGTGAGCAGCGTGAGGAGGTCCAAGCCGTTCTCGATGGTCAGGCTGTACGAAAGCACCAGGAGGTCACAGCCTTTCAATACCTGGAGGACCTGCGCGACCGGCTCTGTGAGGCGGACACCTATGAAGCGGCATTGACAGAGGTTCGTACCCGCTATCCACACCTGGATGACCGCAAGCTCATCCGGTTGGCCACCTCGGTGCACAACATCGGCGACAAGAAGTCGTTTAGGGAAGTATTCCGACGCTTGCGCATGGCCGAAGAGGCCGATGAGGCCAATGAGGCCGATGAGGCCGATGAGGCCAACGAGGCCAACGAGGCCGATGAGGCCGAGGCGCCGATCACGAGTTGATGATGATCTCCGCGGCGCGGCCGGTGCCGTCCTCGCCTCGCACCTGGTCGGCCATGTGCGAGGCCTGGTCGGCGAAGAGCCGGTTGTGGGCGAGATCTCGCACCGCCCGGGCCAACGCCTTGGCAGTCAACCGTTTGGGCGATACCGGGCGGGGGCCCAACCCCATCTCGAAGAGGCGCTTCCCCCAGTAGAACTGGTCCACGATCTGGGGCATGACGAACTGCGGGATCCCGGCGCGCAGGGCGGTGTGTACCGTTCCCGACCCGCCGTGATGCGCCACGCCGGCAACCCGCTCAAACAGCGCGGCGTGATCCACCTCGCCCACGGAATACACGGTGTCGGGCAGATCCACCGAGCCCAGACCGGTCCACCCGGCGGCGAGGATGACGCGACACCCGGCCCGACGGACACCATCGAGGATCAGCGCCGTAAACCGCCGGGGATGGGGCAGGCTTACGCTGCCGAACCCGATGTACACGGGGGGCGAACCGGCGTCCAGGAACGCGCGCAGGTCGTCGTCTGGGGGCGGTGCCGCGGGGTCGGGGCCGTGGCAGTAGCCGGTGTATTCGAAATCGTACCGCCAATCCCCCGCGGGCGGCGCCAAGAGACGATTGATGGTCAGCAGGGTGCGGCTCCGGCCGGCGAAGTACTCCTCCATGTGGCCCATGGGCCCGAGCCCCAGAGCCCGACGCCAACGTTCGAGCTCCGATCGCACGAACACGCCGCTGGTTCCGGTCACCCCGCGCCACAGCACCCGGTTGGCCATTGGCGGTAGCCCCTGCCAGGGGATCAGCGGGGGCGGTTGGCTCCCCGGGATGATGGGCGCGTAGGCCACTCGGAAATGCGGGATCCCCCGATACTCGGCCACGGTGGTGGCGGCGGGCTCGTTGACGCTGGTGACCAGCACATCGCAGTGGGCGGTCTCGCGCAGAAGCAACGTAATGTGCTCGGACAGGTTCGACGAGAACCAACGCAGAGCCTCCCACCCGGCTCGGAGCCCGGCCCCCATGCGCGCCATGGTCTCTTCGCTGTCTTCCTTCAACACGCTGACCGGCAGCCCCCGACGCCGGACCTCCGGCTCGAACAGCGCCGGCACGCAGACACGCACCTGGTGCCCCTGCCGGTGTAGCTCGGCGGCGATCTCGATGATCGGGTGAACGTCCCCCCTCGATCCCCTCGAGGAGAGCACGATCCGCTTGAACCCACTGGCGGCCCGCAGCCCCGACATCCGTCTGGGCTCGACGATCATCTCCCCCCCCGGAACGGCTGGGCCTGGCACGCCTGAGCCTGGCACGCCTGAGCCTGGCACGCCTGGGTCTGGGCCTGGGCTTGAGCCTGGTATGGGGACGGGGAGCCTCCTCGATCAGCGCCCCCAAACAGCCCCGCCAGCCGTCCGGCGAACTGGTACTGAAGGTATAACCAGGGGACTCGAAACAGCAGCGTCGAGGGGCTGAACTTCATGGACGAGATGATCCAGCACGAGTGCGTACACCAGCAGCAGGCACCCGCCCCGCCGCCGATCTGGGCGATCTCGCGCACCATCTCGTCCGAGTGCAGGGCGGCGGCCAGGTCGAAGTCGAAGTCGGCGAGGTGCCCGATGGGAGGCCGCATCTCGCAGGAGCGGAAGGACCCGTCGTGATCCACGACGATGGTGGTCTTGCCGGCCACGCAGTCCATGCCCCAGTCCGTGGGTCCCTCGAGGTTCTGCTCATGGAGCTGATACATGAGCCGAATCACCCCCATGAAGAACAGCTTGGCGATCCACCGGCCCTGGGCCGGGATCTCAGCGAAGAGCCGATTGGACATGGCCTCGTGCAGCGGCAGCAGCCGCTCGTGCAGGGCCACGAGCTGCGCGGTGGTGAGCCGCTTGGTCGCCGGATCCCGCGGCGACCCCCGCACGGTCTCGAAGAACTGGAGCATGGTCAGGTCCCGCCCCAGGAGATCCACCGCCAGCTCGAAGAGCTCGTCATAGGAGTCCGGGGTGATCACCGTGGCCACATTGCGGACCAGCCGTGCGTTGGACCGGTGCTTGCGCGCCATGAGCTCCATGGTGGCCATGGTCTTGTCGAAAGCCCCCTTCACGCCGCGGACTTCGTCGTGGGTCGGTGCGAAGCCATCGAGGGAGTAGTTCAGGTGGACGTTGAGCTCGGGGCACCGCTCCAACAGCTCGTCCATGGCCGCATCAATGCGCTCGGTGAGCATCCCGTTGGTGGGCAGGTTGATGGTGGAGACGCCGTTGTTTTCGTGAAACAGGGCGATGATGTCCACGAGATCCCGGCGCATGAAGGGCTCACCCCCGGAGAGCCACAGCTTGTCGAACCGCGGGGCCGTCTCGGAGATGCGACGGATCTGCTCGAAGGTCATATCCTTACCGGAGTTGAGCTCCTCAGAGTAAAAGCAGGTTTTGCACTTCGAGTTGCAGCGAGAGGTGACAAATAGAAACACCGACTCCAGCCGCTTCCAGCGAAGCAGATTCCGCAGAAACCCGGGCTCCCCGAGCTGTCGATCGGTGGTCGCCTTCGCTCCGTTCCCCGGCGCTCCGTTCCCCCCGCCTCCATTTCCAGAGCGGTGCTCTTGTCCGCGCGTATGCATAGCAACTTCCTCCTGGCAAACCCGGCTCGCTTGAATCAGCCTGGTTACACCATAAGCTCATGCAGCAAACAAGAACGCAGTTTTACTTTTCAGTACGGGGATTCGCGCTTCGAGTACGGGGATTCACGCCGAGAGCGCACCGGAAACCCGCGACCTTGATGCGCCAGTGCTTGGGATGGTGCACACGGTTGGTGGCGCGCAAACCCTTGGCCGGGTAGTTGTAGGCACCCCCGCGCAGGACCGCCTCGCACACCCTGGGGATAGGATTGGAGCCGGTGAAGCCCCGTTTGCGCTGGCGCCGCAGTTGACCCAATGCGGCCAGAATCTCAGGACAGGTGCCGGGCCGCCCGCGGCTCGCCGTGGATCGACGGTAGGCGAAGGGGTCGTACTCGTCGGCCATCCACTCCCACACGTTGCCGGCCAGGTCGTCGTGCCCATACGGACCGCGCCCTTCCGGTCGGCTCCCCACCGGGGCCGGGCGCCGAACGCCCAGAGCGATGGTCAACCTCGAGGTGGGCTTGCTATTTCCCCAGGGATAGCGCCGGCCGTCGGGCCCCCGCACGGCCCGCTCGAACTGAGCCTCGGTGGGCAATCGCCGGCCGCGCCACCGGCAGTACTTCCCCGCGTCGTGCCAGCTCACACCGGTGACCGGCAACCGCCGCCCCCGGTGCCAGGCCCGGCGGGAGGGGGACCGACACACCCCCGCCACCACGCACCGGCCATAGGCCGCGTTGGTGACCTCCGTGCGGTCGAGCCAAAACGGCGCCACCGTAACACGATGGGCCGGGCGCTCGTCAGGCTCACCCCCCACATCCGTGCCCATGGTAAACGTCCCGCCATCCACCCGAACCATGCCCACCGGAGCGGCTCCCACAGTTGCGGCTGGCACGGTTGTGGGCCGCACCGGCTTGTTCACCAAGCGAGCCACCGAACGCTTCGCCGGACGAGCCACCGAACGCTTCGCCAGACGCTTCGCCGGCCGCTTCGCCGGACTGACCGACCTGTTCGTTGCTACACCCGACGACGGCTTCGCCTTCCTGCTCTCCGCGTCGCAAACAGAAGTCAGTCCCAGACAACAAATGAGCAAATACGGAAGAACTCTGCGCATAGTCCCAGCTCCTTAGCGCCCCGAGTATTGCTCAGAAAAAATGTGAGCGCCACCGAACGTTCGCACCATCGCCCGACGCCCTCGGGCCGAGTGCGACAGTTCGGCCCAAGTGCTCAGCACTTCGGACGATACGTCGCTCTTGGAGGTGCTCAGCCGACAATTCCCCTGGGAGTGCCCGGGCACTGGAGATAGAAACGTCGTGCCCACGCCGTCTAGAACGACACATCGTCCAGAGTGCTCAGCACTCCACGCGAATCGTCGCGATTCCACCGTTATGCACCCAACCCACGATTTATATGCCAGTACGAGTCGCCGCTCGCGAAGCACAATGCACAGAGACCTGATGCGGCCGAAGCTACACCAACCCCGTCGAGGACTATCGTTCCTTGTCCTTAGGACTTCGTAGAGGGGGACTCCCGCTCCTGGGTTAGTCGCCTGGGGGACTCTCGCTCGTGGTTGCGGCCCCGGCGCCGATTTTTCTTTTTTGGGGCATAGCCCAAAGCGCAATCCCGGGCGATCTTTTCCCCGCCAAAAAGAAAACCGGCACACCCCTGCGTAAGCGGTGCCCACCAACGTCGATTGCCAGGCACCGCGGTCCAAGACGAGCGGGCAAAATTCCGTCAACACGGCCTTGGCGACGAGAAGGCATCCCTTAGAAGATGACCGACACTTTTGCGGTACCTGCTCGCCACCCCCGTCGAATGTGTCAGTTGACCTAAGGGGCCGCGAATGGCTAAGTTGGTCGATACAGGGCGTCAAGGCGCCCGGCT
>JAOZUO010000134.1 GCA_029938605.1 Deltaproteobacteria bacterium
CTCCAGTATTTTCAAAACGATACAGACGAAACTTAATTACTTAAGTACGTCCCTTGGGTACACGCATCTTCCCCATGACCCTGGGCCGCTCGGGCTGGGGCCTGGGCCGCTCGGGCTTCCTGGGATCCTTGGGCTTGGGCCGCTCGGGGATATGCATCTTTCCCAAGGGCCTGGGTCGGTCAGGGTTAGGCTTGAGCCTGGGCTTGATCTCGGGCTTAAGCTTGGGCTTGGGCTCGGGCTCAAGCTCGGGCTCGGGCTCAGGCTTGGACGTAGGGGCTTCTTCCTTGCAGCCTCCCAGCAGCACCGAGGTCGCCGAGCCGCCAAGCAACAGCAGGAAGTTACGCCGCCCTTCATCGTACGCGGGATAGTCGGGCGAATACTCCACCACAGGCTTTCGGGGAACGCTCATCTCTCACTCCTGGAGCCGATACAGGCGCCGACAGTTGTATATCTTGCGAGGACGTGGCGCAACCGAGAGCTCTGGGCACGCCCCAGCGTAAGGGGGCGTACGGTTACAGCACCAGCTTGTAGCCGGTGCCGTACACCGTGAGAATGTGCTTGGGTTTTTTGGCGTCGTCCTGGAGCTTGCGGCGGAGCTTGACGATGACGTTGTCCACGGTGCGGCTTGAGGGTCCGCCCTCGGCGCCCCAGACCTCTTGGAGAAGCTCCTCCCTCGAGACCACGCTGCCGGCGCGACCATGAAGGATGCGCAGACATTCAGCCTCGAAGAAGGTGAGGGCCTCCTGCTTGCGGCCGATGACCACCATCTGGGCGGCGAGATCCACCGCGGCGCGCCCCACGAGGATGGGGCCGCGTGGAGAGGAGACGGCCTGGCGCCGGATCGCGCGGAAGAGGGAGCGGATACGGGCGATGAGCTCACCCACGCCGAAGGGCTTGGTAACGTAATCATCGGCGCCGGCCTCGAGGCCGCGGATGATATCGCTCTCCTGGCTCCGGGCGCTGAGGATGAGGATGGACACCCGGGGGTACATCCGCCGCAGCTCACCGCACACGGAGAAGCCATTGCGGTCGGGCAGCATGAGATCGAGGATGATGCAGTCCGGCTTCTGGGCCCGGGCGGCCCGGATGCCATCATCCCCGGTGAGGGCCGAGGCCACCTCGTAGCCCTCGAAACCCAAGGCGTCGGTGAGGCCCCGCACCAGGTCGGGCTCGTCCTCGATGATCAACACCCGTTGCTTAACTTTGGACATCATGGGCTTAGACAGTCTCTTCGCTCGTGTCTGGGGTGGTTGGATCGTGCTTTGGGTCCATCTTCGGTGGATCGACTCGCGGCAGTGTCAGCCGGAACACCGTGCCCTTGCCGCCGTCGGCGGGCTCACCCACGGTGATCTTGCCGCCGTGAGCCTCTGCAACAAGCTGTACCAGGCTCAGACCGATGCCGCTACCCCGCTCCCGGCCCTGAACGGCCATGCGGCCCCGGAAGAATCGCTCGAAGATCTGCTTGCGCTCCCCGGCGGGAATGCCCGGGCCGTCATCCCGCACCGTGATGGCCCACAGGGCCCGACCACGCACCTTTTGGGTTCCCTGGCCGTCCGCCGACACGGTCACTTCCACCGCGGTCGCGCCATACTTGGCCGCATTGTCCAGCAGGTTCAACAGCGCCAAACGCACCGCCTCCTCGTCCACCTCGGCGTAGACCGGGCCATCGGGCAGGACGAGCTCCATCCGAGCCCGCTCGGCGAGTGGCCCCCGGAGATGGATATCCACGGCGTCGCGCACGAGCAGCACCAGATCCGTACGCTCGGGGCGAGTCTCCGGCAGCAGACCTCGCTCGAGACGCGACAGGTCGAGCACGTTCTCGATGAGCCGGCTCATGCGGTCGATCTCTCGCGTCAGCACCGCGGCGTACTCCTCGCGCCGCTCCACGGCGCCGGGGCGATCCAGGGTCATGAGCTCAGCGTACATTCGGATCAAAGAAAGCGGCGTCTTGAGCTCGTGGCTGACCGTGGACACGAGCTCGCTCTTGAGCTCGCTCACGGCCCGCTCCCGGTGAACGAGCCACAGCAGCAGGCCGAGCCCCATGATCGTCACCACCAGGCTCCCCACGAGAAGACCGAGGCTCGTGCGCTCCCGCCGGACCGCGTGGGCCGCGAGGGAGGCCGCAGCCCGGGGCGTCAGCTCCACCCGGAAGCGGTACAAGGTGGTGGGAAACCTGCGCCGCACCCGCTGGGTCAACAGACCACGGGGGGCCCGCTTGCCGTACACGATATGTCCGCGTTGGTCAGTCACCGCGGCGAAGTACCGCTTCTCCAGGGGGCGGAGCTCCTCGGTGAGCATGTGGCGCATCACGTAGTCCATGTTGATCTTCAGCGCCACCAGGAACCGACCGCCCTGCTGCTCCATAAACATATAGGAGATGAGGTAGTCCCGTCCGCCGATGAGGGAGTGCAGGTGCCTGTGGTGCCCCGGCGCCAACTCTTGCAGCCCCAGGACCGGCATGATGTGCTTGCTGAACTGCTCGGTGAACCGCTTCCGCTCCCGGGGCCCCTCCTTGGAGGCGTAGTGAAGAATGCGGAACTTCGAGTCGAGCACCAACGCCCCCTCCACCAGGGAGCTCATGGTGGTGAGCCGACCCCAGAACACCTTGAAGTCATCGAGGTTGTGCAGATCCACCAGGTCGAAGATCGCCCGATCCTGGTCGATGATTCGCTTCTCCACCTTGCGCACGATCTTATCGGCGAGGGCCCGGGTGGAGGTCCGCAGGGACTGCCGCGTCACCTGGCTGGTCTGGCGACTCAAGTGGAGGCTGTAAAACCCCAACAGGGACATACTGGCCACGATGATGACGTACGCCACACCAATGAACACCGACGTCTTTCGACCGCGCCAGGCCATGAACATCCCACACTCTCAGATGGGCAATCGATCGCCCAGCTTCTCTCGGAGCTGCTCCATGAGCTCATCGTACGTGAAAGGCTTCTGGATCCAGCCCTCCACGAGGAGGAGGTCCGCGGACGTGGGAGGCTGGCCGGTGAGGTAGAGGATCGGAAAGTCCTTCCATCCGCGCTCGGTGAGCTGGCGCACGAGGTCGGGTCCGCTCACGGGGTCCATGTTCAGATCCACAAGCCCCAGGTCGGGCGGTCTCAGACCGGCGAGGCTATCGAGGAGCACCTCACCGGACTGGTAGCTCTCTACATCCCACCCCGCCAACTCTCCCAGAATGAGTCGCAGCATCTCGACCATGTCGGCGTCATCTTCTACCAGCAGTACCCTCATCAAGTCCTCAAATCGCGGCGTACGGAGCGTGACGCTCCAACGCAGTGTACGATGTCAATGTTCAATGGTGTTTTCAGCATAACAGATGGAGTGGCCATGTGTATCGCTGAAACCATGGTACCAAAACCGCAAGCGTCCCGCGGCGTCCAAGGTGGCGCTAGGGCCGTCCAAATACAGGTCGTCGCACCAGGCGCGGTCCCCCGAACGGAGCACCGGGTTCCCGGGATACACCACCCAGGTCCGCGCGTCAGACGAGGCCACGGCGTGGAAAATGGAGAACTGCTGCCCCACCCGCCACACGTACCACAACCGGAAGACCTCCAGCACGGGATCCCAAACCAGTGTCGGGTCGCTGACGGCCGTATGCACCAGCGCGTCCGCCGGCGGAGTCACCACCGGCTGGTTGCACTGAGCTCCATGGCAGTCGGTGCCCGAGAGGTTGTCGCGATCCCAGTGTACGCCGTCCAAAGAGGTGGCCAGTCCGATCTGCGCCGTAAAGGGGTTCTCCGGATCCGAGCGGCCCGTGTAGACCATGGTGAACCGCACCAGGCCGTCGTCCTCCCGCCAAACCACCGCCGGATCCCGTACGGAGCGCTCCCAGACGTCGCAGCCCAGCGCCTCGTCATCGCAGGGCGCGGCATCGGCCACCGGGCCCAGCAATAGAGGGCTCTGCTCCGAAGCTTCGGGCACCAGGGGCTCGAAGCTCACTCCGTCGTCGCTGACCGCTCCGACGATGCCCGTCCAGGAGATGGCCCCGCCGTCCCTCCAGGCCACTGTGACGTACAGGGCCAGCCGTCCGTCGGGTAGCACCACCGCCGAGGGGCCGTAGAGCTCCGTCGAGCCCGCCCCCTCGGGGAAAAACATCTCAGCGCGCAGGACCGGCCCCTCCCCTTCGCCCCGGTCCCAGGTGGAGTCGGCGGTAAGCACCGCGTGCCCAATGGCACCGAACCCGCCTTGGGCGTCGTCCCTGCCTGCGTAGTAGAGGTGCTGCTTTCCGTTGAAGGTCACCACCGTGGGTGACTCCACCATGGCACTGTCCCAGGCACCGGGTTTGCCCGTGGACAGGGCGACCCCGTCGGGGAAGTGAACCGGGGAAGGATCCACCCGCCTGGGTACGGGATCGTGACAACGGGCGGTGTCCCAGACGCCCACCGCCGACACGCGCAGGCCCGCTCCCCCGCCGTACAGAGCCACGTGAACCGGCGCCGCGGAGCCTGGCATCGGCCGGTCCGAGCGGTGCTCGTGGTCCGCGTCCCAGTCGGGGAGGTCGGCCAGGGTTTCGCGCAGGTAAAACTGGGCAAACCCCTCGGGGTCCATGCGTACGAAGGCGGCGACGGTGTCGGTGGGCCAGGCGCGCACCGATTCCACGACACCGTCCATCAGGAAGGCGACCAGGGAACCTCCCGAGGCGTCGGGGGTCAACTCCACCGCCGCCACACGATCCAGGGGCGCGTCCCCTGTGCAGGGGGAATCCACCTCGAAGCTCGTCTGCCAGGTCAGGGTCACGCCGGCCCGCACGTCCCGGCCCGCCGCCTGGTGTAACTGCGCGCCCACCGCCAACCCCGGACGGTAGGGGAACGTGCGCGTGGACAGAAGCACCGCGTCGGCGCAGGCGGCGCAGTCCCCTTGAAGATAGCAGTCGTCGCATCGGTTCGGATCGAAGCCCCCACCCGGCGCCACCGCCGGCGCAGGCGCGCCGATGGACACCCAGTAGCTGGGGTCGAAGGCGGCGCAGTCGGAGCCGCTCTGGCCGGGCTCACAGGGATCGGGCGTACACAAGCCGGGAACTGAGCCCAGGGGAGCATCCTGCAGCGACACCACCAGGCTGCAACAATAAGGCTCGGCCCCGCAAGTGAAATCCTGGCAGTCCACCAACCCATCGGCGTTGTTATCCAGACCGTCAGTGCACTGACCATCGGGCTGCTCGGTGCATTGGGCGTAGGCGAGGCACCCCGGATCCTGACAGTCGATGAGGCCATTGCGATTGTTGTCCACCCGGTCCCGGCACGCCTCCTCGCTGAGCTCGGCGCAGAACTCGAAGATCGCGCAGTCCGGCTCGGCGCAGTCGGTCAAGCCGTTTTCGTCATTGTCCTTGCCATCTGAGCACCGCTGAGCGGTGTTCTCCAGCAGCTGCTCAGCATCGAACTGCAGCACGATGGAGCACCCGACCGGGACCAATCCCAGGACGCATCCCAGGGCCGCGACAAACAATGGACGATGCAACGTGCCCATCAGAACCGACCCCCGGCAGTGACCCCGGCGAACCCGGAACCAAGCATGGGCGAAATCACCACATCAGCCTTGGACGGCGCGGGCGTGAGCTGCCAGGTCAATAACCCCGTGAGAATCGCGCCCACCAACGTCACGGCAAACAAGGAATCCGCGGCCAGGGTCATTTTTCGCCCGTTTTCGCGCAGCGAGGCAGTGGGCAGGTCGTCGTAGGCTTTCCTGGCGTTGATGGCCATGAGGGTCGCGATCACCCCGCCCACCAGCGCCAACCCGGTGGTGACGGTTCCGCTAACTAACCAGGCCACCTGTCGCTTGCTCGTCCGGGGGCTGAGCCTGACGGAAATGGAGGTCGCCTGCCGCGACACGATGGTGACCCGCTGCTCCCAGGTCTGGTACCCTTTCTTGCTCACGTAGACCCGGTAGGTTCCCACCTTCAGCCGGTAGCGGTACACAGGCGTCCGCCCCACCTCCTCACTCTCCACCCGCACCGTGGCCCCGGTCACCTGGGTCTTGACGCGCAGGTAGCCGTGGCGCGGACGGGGGCGCAGATCCACGAACACCGTCGACTGCTCACCGGCCCCGATGACCACCACCCGGTTCACGGTGTAGTACCCCTCCCGGCGCACCTCTATGCGATGGCTCCCGGCCTTGATCACGCGCCGTACGGGCGCCAGGTTGGCCGAACCACCGTCGATGGTAACCAGCGCCCCTGCAACGGAGGTGGCCACCTTGAGGGCGCTGCGCCGCTTGAGCTGGAAATCGAAGTAGTTCCTCGCGCCCACATCCACCCGGATGTGCTTTCGCAGCGGCTCATGACCGGTGGCCTCCACCAGCATGACGTAGCGGCCCGGCTTGAGGGTCAAGGCCGCCGGCGTACGACCTCGCACCCCCTTGGCCTTGCCATCCACGTACACCGCCGCGCCCGGGGGAAACGAGGTAACCCGCACCGCTACCCGCGCCAGCTTCATGAGTCGCTGGATCATGCGCTGGGTACGCTCCGCCCACTTCTTGGGCGGCTTTGACCGCAGGTACCGACGCAGATGAACGATGGCCTGATTGGACTCCTTGAGCTTGTCATGGCACAGGGCGATGTTGTACGCCAGAGACGGCCGCCATACGAGAGCCGCCGCAGCCTGGTAGTGGCGCAGGGCCATCCGATACCGCCCAAGATCGTAGGCACGGGTCCCCCGGAAAAAGCGCTGTTTGGCGGCCCGCTCCAGCTTCTTCTGGGCTGCGGACTGGCGAGGGTTGGGCGCCCGGGCCCAGGCCGCGGCGGACCATCCCACGGACAGAGCGAGCACTAGTGTTAGGACCCGTCCAAGAACAATTCGATCGCCCAGGACGCCGGAGCATCCCGGCTCGCTTCGTTGCTTCTCGTTACATATCATTAAGTATGCGCCTCGGCGCGCCTCACGAGCCGGGCGCTTCGACGCCCTGCATCGATTGCTTGTTCTTGGACGGGCCCTTAGCGAACGCGCGCCCACGCTACCACGTCTTCATGGCGGAATCGGGGGCTCTCCACCCTCCGCCCATGCCGATCTTTCGTAGCTTGTGAGGACCGATGGTCTGGTCCTGGTCCGGGGTCAGAGACACCCACTTCTCCACCCAGCCGGGCAGGTATAGCCGCACCTTGGTGGGCTGATCGCGGCGCGCCAGCGTAAAGCCGGTCTTGCAGCTCCCCAGCAGCTTCTTCCGAGCATCGTACACCTTGGCAGAGGCCGGCAGGACGTGCGCGCAGGTGACCTGGATGGTGGACGGCACCTGCCGGGCCATGGTCCCCTGAGTCCCGGCAGCCATCACCACTGGAGCCGGCTCCATGACCGGCTCCATGACCGGCTCCATGACCGACTCCATGGCCGGCTCCATGGCCGGCTCCATGGTCTGTCCCGCCACACCGAACGCCTGTTGACTCCGCGGTGGCGTCTCTTTGCCCCGGCTCCGCAACCCCCCCACCACCACGACCCCTACCAACAACGCCGCCACGCCCACGGCGATCCACTTCCAGGGGGTCTGCCTCTCGGAGACCGTGACGGGATGAGTCTTGCGCAGAATGGACGAGGGCGTCGTCAGCGCGATGAGCGCCTCCTCGGACAGGGAGCTGTCCTTGCCGCCGGTGCTCGGAGAGAAAGCCGCCATCTCCACCGCCGCTGCCGCGGGATCCAGCACGGCCAGGCAGTGTAGCAGGGCCTGCTCCATCTCCACCATGTCGGCGAAGCGATCCTGCGGGTCCTTCTCCAGCGCCTTGAGGATCGTGTTTTGTAGCAGCTCGGAGATCGCCCCATTGATCTCCGCCGGCGGTCGCGGCGCTTGGGTGGCGTGCTTGGTGATCAAACCGATGGGCGTCCGAGCAATGAAGGGCAGATCGCCGGTACACGCCTCGTACAGGATGATCCCCATGGCGTAGATGTCGGTCCGGCCGTCCACCTCACTCATGCCGTCGGCCTGCTCAGGCGCCATATAGTAGGGGGTGCCCAGAATCTGACCGGTCTTGGTGAGCCGCTCCTCGGTGTCGTCCAGATCCGAGGCGCGAGAGATACCGAAGTCCACCACCTTCACCTGCTCCGCCGCGCCTTCGCGCTGAGAGATAAAGATGTTCCCGGGCTTGAGGTCCCGGTGCACGATACCCTTGCGGTGGGCAGCACCCAGACCACGGCAGGCCTGCGCGCACAGCCGCACCATACGCGCCAGATCCGGCGTATCGGCCCGGCGGATGAGGTGGGCCAGATCCTCGCCCTCGAGGAACTCCATCACCATATACGCGGTGGCGTCGTCGGTGAAATCAAAGTCGGTGATGTCGATGATGTTGGCGTGCCCCACCCGGCTGGCGGCTTCGGCCTCGAGCTTGAACCGGATGACGACCTCGTGGTCCCGGAGCATGTCCGAAAACAGCAGCTTCACCGCCACTTTTTTCTTGATGCGGGTGTCCTCGCCCTCGAAGACCGCGCCAAAACCGCCGGCCCCCACGATGGCCTTGAGCAGGTATCGTCCGCCGAGCTTCTGCCCCACGAACTCCTCGCCCAACCGCTCGTGTCGGTCCTTGATGGACTTCACCACGGGCTCGGACGACGCGCTGGGCGTCATCACCGTGGGATCGAATGCGGTGTCCCGGTCGCTCAAAGTCTCTGGATCCTCGTGCGCTATACTTAGCCGTCCTACGCATGGACGCGCTCCAACTACCCGATACGCTTCCAAAGTATGTTTTACCCCCGTGGGGAAGTCAACCAACCCCCGGCCTCGGGGTTGTGGCTGGTTCGCAATCCGGGTCCGGTGGTGCTATCGTTGGTCCATGCAGATTCAAGAACAACAGATGGTGGTGCTGCTCAAGGGCAGCCTGACCGATATGAAGCGGGCCCGTCAGAGCTTGGATGACAGCGGAATCTCCGCGGAGATCGTGCGCCCACCGGGGTGTACGACCAACTCGTGAAGCCCCACCTTCTGGCTCGCGGTTGCGGGCCCGGACGGTCGCCGGGGCCATGAGGCCATCCAACACCACATGCAGTCGGCCTTCAGCTCCGAAGAGCGCGCCGCCGCCGACGCGGTGATCAACTTCGACGCCGCGGAGATCACCTGCCCCGCCTGTGGCACCTCCTTCGCCACGGGCCCCAGCGAGTGCCCCGACTGCGGGCTATTCCTGGGGAACTGACGCCCGATCACGTCGCAGCCAGCCGTAGGTCAGAAGCGACACTCCACCGACCACCAGGAGCACCGCCCCGTACTGCGCGGGCGTGAACCCTCCATAGCGCTTGTCGGCCACCCGGAGGAAGTCCAGACCGAAACGTACGATGCCGTAGGCGATCATCGGAACCGCGATCTGCAGCCCCGGCACGGTGCGTCGGTTTCGCAGGGCGTAGATCACGGCAGTCAGAACCAACATGAGCACCAGCTCGTAGAGCCCCAGGTCGTGCCGCGTAGTGGAGTCCGGCCAGCCCTGCACAGCCCCCCAGAACGTCGTCTGGCGCCCCGGGTGGTCGTGCACCAGAGCGCACCCCAACCGACCGAAGATCAGGGACACCACGGTCCCGTAGACGAAGGGCTCGACGAACAGAAGCAGCGGAAACCGCCGCACCAGCAGATAGACGAACCCCGCCAGGGTGCCCCCCAGGAGGCCGCCGAACAGCGACTGCCCGTCGAAGAGCTGAACCAGATGCATGGGATCGGCCGCAATCCGCTCCGGATAGTACGCCACCGCGGAGAAGAGGTGGCCGCCGACCACCGACCCGCCGACGACCACCGCGCTGCCGAACATCACGAGGCCGGCATCGAGCCCCAACGCGAGGCCCCGGTAGTGCGCCGCCAGAATAAACGCCCCCACCCCGAGGATCACGAGGAAGCCGAATGGCTCCACCTGGATCACACCCAGGTCAAGCTGGTCCACCTGGAAGTATGGGATCATCTCGGCATCCGCTCAATCTTGGGCAAACGCAGGTGCATCAGGGGCAGCACGCCGTCCTCGCTGATCATCAGGGGCAGGTAGTCCCCGGACACACCGATCCAGGGGGCGGTGGCGTCCACGGAAACCCATCCCTTCGAGGCGACGTATACTTCGGCCCAGAAGTGTCCCGGCCCACCGACGATCCAGCCCGCCACCAGCCGCGCCGGCAACCCCGCCGCCCGGGCCAGGGTGATCAGCACGTCCGCGCTGTCTCCGCAGCGACCGAAGCCGCGCCCCAGCACCGCCACCACGCCGTCCCGCGACCCCTGCCGTCCGGCGTGGCGGATGTTGCGGTGGACCCACTGGTGAATCGCGCGGAGGCGCGCCGCCCCGGACGTGTGGCCCGCGATGATCGTTCGAACGCGTTGTTCGATGGCGGCATCCCGGGTAGGCCAGGCGCTGGTGGCCGCGGTGAGAGCCGGTGGGGGAACCGCCGTCGCGGGAATGGCGGTCCAGCCCCGGGTGACCACCTCGGCCACGAGATCCACGTAGGGCAGGCCGTGTAGCTTCTTCACGGCGCCAAAGGTGTACCGCGTGGCCACCCCTTTGGTTTGGGTCTTCACGGGCGCGGGCGTCAGGCGATAGACAGGCCGCCCCGCCGCCGTGGGGGCGTTGCGTAGCACGAGCACCTCGCCGAACCGCATGGACTTTCGGAGCTGGGACAGCCGCTTGAGCCACTGCGCGTCGCCGGGCCGGGGCCTGAGCACCAGGTTGAACAGCACGTTGACATCAGCGGCGTCCCCCGCCCGCACCAGACCGTACCGCGCCCTCACGCGATACCGACCCACCGACTTGTCCAGCAGATCCATGTCCCGCACAAAGCGGTGGCGGGTGGCCGGCCCCTCTCCCATCAGCTCGACGACAAACCGGCCCCGCAAGCCGATCCGCTCCCGCCCGGCGAAGGATCGCATACGCAGGTTCCGGTACACCCGCCGGGCCGCCTCCTGGGAAGCGGCCTCGATGACGTTGACCTGCAGCCGGCTCTTCCCCTTGTGCAAAAAGTAGTTCGTCACCGCAAGGAGTCGTCCGCCCAGCGCCTTCCCGATCTGGGTCACCCGCTCCTGGGGAAGCCGGACAAGCTTACGCTGCGCGTAGCCCGCGGGCCAGCGAGGGCTCCGAAGATCGGGCTTGGATGGAGCCGGTCCGCGCTCCGACTTCTCAGCGCATCCGACGCAGGCTACGGCCATCCCCAACATCCACACCACCATGACCGGACTACGTGCGCTCATTGGCAATCCTCTTGCGCTGTGCACTGAAAGGCACTCCTCTCCACCCATCGATACACCATGAGACGACCCCATGGACCAACATATTCCTGCCCGGCTCCTTACCGGTTATACTCGGGCCACCGACGCTACAGGAGAATGGACCGATGCGAACGATCTTCCACGTACTTCCAATCACCATTTTGGCCCTGGTATTCACGGTCGGCTCGTCCGCGGGCTGTGGAGACGACGACGACGGCAACCAGAACAACACCAATAACTGGGAGCAGCTCTCCGATGACTTCCTCCGGACCGAGGCCGGTCCGGCGGACTACGGCTGCATGGCCTCAGCAGACCCGGCGCAGACCTTCACCCAGGACACCGAGATCACGGGCATCGTGGAGGACTTCGAGGAGCACTTTCCCGTGGAGGGCATCGAGGTCACCGTCTATGCCACCCGGGCTGACCTGGTGGCGGACACCCCCTTCGACGTGTCCGATCCCAGCGCCAGCGACGGATCCTACGCCGTGTTGGTGCCGGCTGACACCCAGCGGGTTCATTACAAGATGGTCGACCCGACTTCAGAGAACTACTTCACCACCATGGAGCTCGAAGACCCCGTGGCGGGCATGGGGACCGGGGCGCCCACCACCACCGGCAAGGACCGCGCCGCCATCTCCCTCACCACCGTGGACACGGTGCAGCTCACCCTGGGCATGAGCCGCATCCCGGGGCGCGGGATCATCGCCGGCACGGTCTACGACTGCCTCCGTGAGCACGTCTCCCAGGCGGGGTTGCGCGTGTATAACGGGCCGGCCTCGGACCCAAACCGGCAGCTGATCTCCATCTGGAGTAACGACAACCCAGACAGAAACAGCTTCTACTTTCGGGACGGCATGCCGTCGCGGCTGCAGAGCTTCACCGAGCTGGGAGGGCAGATTCTCGTGGCAAACCTCGCGGCCTCCACCTCGGTGACCATCGAGATGTGGGGCCGCATGGATGCTGGACAGAGCCCCTCCGATTGCACAGAGGGCTGCCTCATCTCCAGCCAGGAGGTGCTGGTCATGGCCGACACCGTCGTGATCACCGATCTGAACCCGCTGTACTCCAACTAGGAAGGTCACCATGCGCATCGCGATCCCGGCTCTACTGATCCTGGTACTCGGTGTTGCGACGCCG
This sequence comes from Deltaproteobacteria bacterium, assembly GCA_029938605.1. GTDB lineage: Bacteria > Myxococcota_A > Polyangia > HGW-17 > JAJRWW01 > JAJRWW01. The sequence continues at coordinate 12,283 of JAOZUO010000134.1, forward strand.
GCTCGGACCCAGCCCGCAGCGCGTCCACAGCCCGCAGCGCGCCCACAGCCCGCAGCGCGCCCAGTGCCCATCGCGAGCCCACAGCCCGCCGCGAGCCCCCGGCCCGCCGCACGCCCCCGGCCCGCAGCGACCCCACAGCCCATCGCACCGCCGCCCCCCGCGCCGCCGGCGCCGAACCCCGACCCCCAAAAATCTTCCGACTGGAAGCTGAAGTTCGAAATGGAAGGGTACTACGCGGCCCAGGGAACCTACATCCGCAACCTGGCGAACCTACGGCAGTCCCTGCTGCCGAGCTCGGCGGACCTGTATCGAGAGAGCATCACCAACACCGGGTATTTCACCCACCACCTGCGATTCGAGCCCCGCCTTTCGGTGGGCAAGTGGGTCACCCTGCACGTGCGCCTCGACGGGCTTCAGAACGTGGTCTGGGGCGACAACGACGGACGCGCCCAGTCGTCGCTGTTCGCCGGCAACCCAACGAACACCAACGACTACGGCGAATCCATCGCCTCCATGCAGATGACCTGGGCCTATCTGGATCTGGACGTGAAGCTCGGACGACTGCGCGTGGGCCGCATGGCCTCCCACTGGGGCATGGGGCTGTTGTCCAACGGGGGCGGAAACCTGCTCACCCACCGGGGCGGCGTGGACGACGACTTCAGCGACAACCGCAGCCCGTCCATCACCGACCGCATCCTCTTCGCCACCAAGCCCATCACGGTGGTAAAGACCCTCGCGGGGGCCAAGGACACCTCGTCCAATTTCGTCATGGCCTACGCCTACGACCGGCTGGTGGAGGAGCCCTATTGGCAGGATATCAGCCGGGACTGGCAGCGCCCCTACGGCGAGCAGACCTTCTTATCCCGGCAGCAGAACAACGTGGAAGAGCACGTGCTGGTCCTCGCCTACGCCAACAAGAATTTTTTGTCCCATGTGAAGTCCCTTGACCTGTGGAAGCGCAAGGAGCTGGTGGTGGGGGCCTACTTCGTGTACCGGATCATGGGCGCCTACGAGGGCATCCTGCGCTACGACAACGGCCGGGACATCTACGACTGCAATGTACCGTCCCCGCCCCCCGCCTGCGGCGCCGAGTCCCGGGTGGCCATCATCGATCCTTACGTAAAGCTACGGCTGGGCCCGTTCCTGGTGGAGTCCGAGGGCTATGTCATCGTGGGCAAGACCGAGCCGGGCAAGGGCATCCCCATCGGCGACAGCGTGGGGAAAGCGCTCATCTACGCCTGGGTGGCGCGGCTGGGCTACACGCTGCTCAAGAAGTTTGATCTGCTGGTGGACGTGGGCCAAGCCTCGGGAGACGACGCCTACGGCGACGAAACCTTCACCCAGCGCCCCATGCACCCGGACTTCGGGGTGGGGCTCATCATGTACCGGGAGTTTCTACGGGAGCGCAGCGCGACTGCCCTGGCCCAGCGGCTCAACTCCAACGTGGGAGGCACCCTGTCGCCGGCGCGGTCGTTGCAGTCCAACGGCGGCGTGGTCAACTCCTACTTTCTCTACCCCCGCGTGCGCTGGCAGGTGAACAAGAGCCTCACGCTGAAGTTGGCCATGCTCGTGGCCTGGAGCCACAAGTCCGGCCCGGACAACTACCTGTTCGAAAAGATCCCCTGTGAAAAGATGTTCGGTATCTGTGGCCAGAACCACATCGGCACGGAGCTCGACTTCGGCCTGGACTTTCGCTGGGCCGGCCGGCCGGGCCACGAACACCTGTTTTTCCGACTGGACATGGGCTATCTCCTGTTCGGCAAGCAGGTCCGTGACGACTATGACGCACCGGGCATCTTCGCCTTGCGAGCACGCCTGATGATGGTGTTTTGAGCCGTGCCCACTGAGCCCCGGACCCAGCCGCCCTCCTCCTCTGAACCCGGCCCGCCGCCTGAGCCCCGTGACGCGCGCAACGAGGGGCTGGCCGTCTTCGGCGGGGTCACGGTCTTGTGCGCCGCCCTGTACTGGATCGGCATGGGCGTGCCGTTCATCAAGACCAACCTGGGGGGCTTTTTCGCCCTCGCCTTCCTGGCGGTACCCGTGTATCTGCTGGACAAGCGGCGCGAGCCCCTGGCCCGATACGGCATCGACTGGCGTCCCCTGGGCCGGGGTCTGATCTGGGGCCTAGGCTCCACGGTGCTCCTGCTGGGCCTGTTCATGGCGATCTACATCTGGTACTTCGGCGCCGTGTGCGGCGACGGACCTGAGCTGCTGGGCCCCTTGGGGCGCCGCTGCGACCGCTGGTGCGGCGGGCTGAACAACCTGGCCCTCCGCCTGCCCAAGGGGTTTTGGATGGCGGCCGTGAGCCAGGTCGTGGTGGTTGCCATTCCCGAGGAGGTCTTCTATCGAGGGTACCTCATGGGTCGCCTGGAGCGGGCCTGGCCGGCAAAGCGCTTCCTGTGGGGCGCACCCCTGGGCTGGGCCCTGGTGACCCAGGCGGCGCTGTTCGGTCTCGGGCATTTCCTGGTGGACCTAAATCCCCTACGCCTGGCAGTGGCCATCCCCGCCCTGCTTTTTGGCCTGCTACGCTACTGGAGCGGCTCCATCGTCGCGCCGGTGATCTTCCACGTCTCAGCCAACCTGCTCATGACCGTGGTGGACAGGAGTTTCTTCCCCTGATACCGTTGGAAATAAGAGTGAAATTGTAAAAATTTCCACGGAGTCCGTCATGCACTGTCCGATTACTCCGCAGGTCGAGCGTCTGGTGGAGTTCGCCATCGAAGAGGACCTGGGCCGGGGAGACGTGACCACCGATTCCCTGCTGCTGGAGGAGACCGCCGCCGAGGGACGCATCCTGGCCCGGGAGGAGCTGGTGGTCTGCGGGCTGGAACTCACCGAGTATGTCTTCGCGCGCATCGGCCCCGAGCTGAATCTCTCCATCCTGGTGACCGATGGGGAGGAGGTCTCCGACGGTACCGAGCTGATCCTCGTCAACGGTTCGGCCGCCGCCATGCTCATGGTGGAGCGCACGGCGTTGAACTTCCTACAGCGCCTCTCGGGCGTCGCCACCACCACCCGCCGCTACGTGAAGATCGTGTCGGCCACAGGGGCCAAGGCCCGGGTGGTGGACACCCGCAAGACCCTGCCCGGCTGGCGTATCCTGGACAAGTGGGCGGTGAGCTGCGGGGGCGGAGGCAACCACCGGGTGGACCTGGGGTCGGGCGTGCTCATCAAGGACAACCATATCGCCGCCTGCGGGTCGGTGTGGGAGGCGATCAAACGTGCCCAGCGACTGGCGCCGCACACCCTGCGCATTGAGGTGGAGGTGTCCAACCTGGCCCAACTGGATGAGGCCCTGGAAGCCGGCGCTGACATCATCATGCTCGACAACATGAACGAGGACCAGCTCTCCCAAGCCGTGCAACGGACAGACGGACGCGCCCTCCTGGAGGCCTCCGGCGGAATCAACCGCGACACCGTGGCCGCCGTGGCCCTCACCGGGGTGGACCTGGTCTCCGTAGGCCGCCTCACCCACTCCGCCCGCTCCGTGGACATCTCCATGGAGATCATCGAAAAATAGGTACGTGGCCAGCCCGCATATTTCACCAGAGACCGCGATGATCGCGCAGGGCCACGGCTTCCCAAGGGCTTTCGCGACCAAGAGGAATACGGGCTGTATTGCCGAGGGAGCGGGAGCCCTTGGGGAGACATGGAACAAGCGAGGGCGCGAGGATCTGGTGAATTATGCGGGCTAACCCGCAACGAAATGCCGAAAAGGTCCGGTTGGAGCTGGCTCGGCGGCTCCTCGGGGCCGGCGACGAATGCCTCTCTGGGGAGCGGCTGGCCGGGGACCTGGGGATCAGTCGAGCCGCCGTGTCCAAACACCTGGCCGTGCTCCGGGACCGAGGCTTCTCCCTGGACGCCTCCCCACGCCGGGGCTACCGCCTGGTGGCCTGGCCGGATGCGTTGACGCCGGAGGCCGTGCTGCCGCAGCTTCAGACCCGGACCCTGGGACGAACGCTGATCCACCACGAGGTCTGCGACTCCACCAACACCCTGGCCTTTTCCGAAGGCCTGGCCGGAGCGCCACACGGTCTCACCGTGGTGGCCGACGCGCAGACCCGTGGGCGGGGCCGCCGGGGTCGGGACTGGCACTCTCCGGCGGGGGCCGGGCTGTACGCGTCGGTGCTGCTGCGTCCCGAGCTTCAGCCCCAGGCCGCGCCGCCCCTGGCCTTTGCCGCCGCCGTGGCCGTGGCCGAAGCCTTGGAGGAGACCCTGGACCTATCCCCGCGCCTCAAGTGGCCCAACGACGTGCAGCTCGGAGGACGTAAGGTCTGCGGCATCCTTCTGGAGATGAGCGCCGAGCCCGAGCGGGTGGCCTTCGTGGTGTGCGGCATCGGCCTGAACGTGAACGCCCAGACCCTCCCTCGGGAGCTGGAGCACCGGGCCACCTCCCTGCGCTTGGAGGTGGGCCGACCTGTGGCGCGCCCCCTGGTGCTGGCTCCGCTGCTCGCAGCGCTGGAGCGATGGGTGGACCGGTACGTGGACGAGGGCTTCGCGCCCCTGCGAGAAGCCTGGCTCGCCCGGGCGGCCCACCTGAATCAAGAGGTCCGGGTGGACACGCCCAACACCACCATCCGGGGCGTAGCCGAGACCCTGGACGCTGACGGAGCGCTGGTGCTCAAGCTACCGTCGGGCGAATCCAAACGCATCCTGGTGGGCGACGTTTGGCCTGTAACAGATCCGGTCGACGAAACGACCGTCACACGCTAAAGTTCCCAGGTAACAACGACGCATGCAACTGCGCTAGCACAACGATTCATGGCTCGCTCCACCGACCAGCCTCCGCCCCCTGGGAACCGGAGGAAAATCTTCTCCAACCCGTTTCTGCTGGACCGGGCCACAGTGCCGGCCTACAAGGTCCGCCTGCGGGAAAAGCGCGTGCTCTGGTTGGTGGGAATCGCCATGGCCCTGGCCGGGCTGGGGGCCCTTCTCGGCGCCCGGCTGCTCTCCAAGCCTCGCCAGATGCGCACCACGGTCAAGGCCGACCTGCGACTGCTGGACGCCCGCCTCTGGGACACGGTGAGTTGCCTTGGCGGGGATCGGGCCAAGCGGGATGGATCCGATCTCGCGGTCCGCATCGTACGACGTTCACTGCACCAGACACGCTGGCCCGCGCAGGTGGCCGACTGTCGGCGGTCCTCCGCCCTACTGCTGTCGACCACCAGCGCCATCATCGCGTCCGCCTCGGCCGCGCCGGGTCGGCTGAGCGATAAGATCCGCAAACAGTATCGGGCCGTGCTCACAGCGACCTCCCGGCTGCACCTGGCCATCTCCGCGGTGGCGGATGAGGCCCTGATGGGACATCGAGTCCCGACCTGGAAGCAGTGTGTTGAGACAGGCCGGGCCGTGGGGAAGCTCCAGGCGACCCTGAGCCGCGTGGAGCGCTCCGCGGCGATCCACCACCCCCGCTCGTCCCCCACCGGAGCCGAGCCACCTCCCCCCAAGTGGGCCGAGCCGGCTCGGCTGGGGTCTGCGCTGCCGCTGTCCCCATCAGCCCGTTTCGCACCCCTGGCACATCCGGGGAGGGCAGCGCTGTTGATCCCGGACCCCGACTCCAGGTGCCTACCGCTGCTGCTGCTCGCCCCCTACGGCCAGGCACGCCTGGTGCGCCTGCGGTCTCCGGTCACACCGCCGCCGGCGACCCTGCGTTGGCTGGATCTGGTCACACCGGCCTCCACACCCTTCGCGCCCGGAGTGTACTGGGCCTACGCCGGCTTCGATGCCCGCACCGGCCACGGTAGCATCATCGCGGGCACCACCGGTCCCCGCGACCTGCAGGCACACCTGGGGTGGCCCCATCAGCGCGGCGTGGCGGCCCGCCCCGTGGCCGGCCTGAGCCGAGGATCCCAACGACTGCTCCTGGTGGCTTCCCCCCGGGGACTGGCCAACGAGTTGGTCCTATTTCGGTCCATGGATTCGGGCCGCACCTATGGCAAGCCGATATCCCTCGCAACAGACGCCCACCCCCTGGGCCCCGTACGCCTCGTGGAGCCTGGACCATCCGGCCACGTCCTGCTCACCTATGCCGTGACCGGAGGCGGATTCGCCGTGGTCGCGTTGGGGCCAGTGAAGGCTGACACCAAGCCGAAAGCCGCCACCAAAGCTCCGCCTCAGACCCGCGTAGTCGTGGATACAGGCCCCAGGAGAGAGCCACCCCGGATCTGTGGATCCGGAAGCCAGACCCTGTACCTGGCGGGAGCAGACGGCCAGGTCTGGATCAGCACCGACGGCGGTCAACGCTTCGGTACGGTGAGTCAAACACTCCACGGGCGCAAGCCTGTCGTGGGGCTGGTCTGCCTGGGCGACCGGGCGGCCCTGGTCAAGCGGATCGCCGCGCACCGGTTCGTCTACTACACCTGCGGGCCGAAACGCTGCACCCCACCCCGGTCGCTGTCCTGGAGCCGCATTACGCGCGTGGAGCTGACCACCTCCAAAAACGCGGTGGTGATCCTCGTGGCGGGAGCGCGGTCTCTCTTCTCTCGACAAGACCCCGGCGCCGCCGGAAAACCCGGCCGGCCCACGGCGGTCACCCGCTGGCGAACCGAGCCCCGGGACTGGCGAATAACCCCGGGCCCAGACCCCGAGCACCAGGGACTGCTGCTGCTGCTCGAGGGCGAGCTGCGACGGCTACGCACCGGCGACGGCGGTAAGACCTGGCAGGGAGAGTAGTCAGGTGATCCTCGGCGCCCACACCTCCATCGCGGAGGGTCTGCACCTGGCCCTGGAGCGCGGCGTGGATCTGGGCTGCGACATGGTGCAGGTGTTTTCCAAAAACCAGCGCCAATGGAAAACCAAACCCCTGACCCCAGAAATACTCGCAACCTGGCGCAGCGCTCGCCGGGCGAGCCCCATCCGGTCTGTGATCTGCCACGACAGCTATCTGATCAACCTGGGCCACCCCGAGGACGAACCCTGGCGCCGATCCGTGGAAGCCTTCACTGAAGAGCTCGCCCGGTGCCACGCCCTTTCCATCCCCCTGTTGGTGTTCCACCCGGGGGCCCACCTGGGGGGCTTGGGCGAGGAGGCCTGCTGCGACCGGGTGGCTGCGGCACTGAACCTCGCCTTTTCCGCCCTGCCCCGAAACCGTACGGTGGCCTGCATCGAGAACACCGCAGGCCAGGGATCCAACATCGGCTATCGCTTCGAACACCTGGCGCGGATCATCCAGGGCGTCCGAGCCAAGCGTAGGATCTCCACCTGCTTCGACACCTGCCACGCCTTTGCCGCGGGCTACGACCTGCGGGGGCCGAAAAACTACGAGAGACTGTGGCAAGAGTACGACCGCGTGGTGTCCCTGGATCGGCTCGCCTGTTTCCACCTCAACGACGCCAAGCGCCCCCTGGGCTCTCGTGTGGACCGCCACGCCAACATCGGCTTCGGCACCCTGGGCAAAGCCCCCTTCCGCCGGCTAGTCAATGATCCCCGCTTCGCCGACCTCCCCGCCGCCGTGGAAACTCCCGGCGAAGACAACGGCGGCCACGCCGAAGACCTGAAACGCCTCCGCAAGCTTGTCCGATAGGAGGATATTGACCTGGCGATGACGCTAAGGCGATACTCCATATTCATGAAACCCGCTCGTGAAACAGTCGCCCTGTGGGCGTTGTCGTTGTCGCTACTGTCTGCGGCCTGTGGGAGTGAGGGCGCAGGACCGCCCGTGGACGCCGGGCCGGACACGGTGGTCACGGTGTCGGAGCTGCTCGTCACCGAAAATCCGAGCAACGTCCTTTCGTACCACGTCACCTGGCGAACGAGCGCGGCGCTGGCCACGGCCCTCGAAGTGGACTGCGGCGACGCCTACCGGCAGACCTTCGCGGACTCGGTGACCCGGGTGCAACATCGAGTGTTCGTCATGGGGCTGTTTGAGGGGCTGTCGTGCGAGGTGCGGGTCCACCCAGACTCCGACAACCTGCTCAGCGGTCAGACCACCGCGTCCATCGACGCCGTGGGACCACTACCGGTCACGCTGTCACCGCTGAATGTGGATGTGATGGACGCCTCGCGGATGCAGCCGGGCTGGACGCTGTGGTCCATGGCCTCGGCAAACGAGGCCGGGGACACGCAGGTGGTGGCGATCGACGCCCAGGGACAGTACCGCTGGTACTACTCCCCCGGGTTGAGCTACGAGTATCCGGAGCCCGAGGTGATGCCCGTACAGCAGGGGGTGTTACTGGGGAACCTGCGCGCCGACTCACAGATCGTCAGCTGGGAGGGCGAACGGCTGTGGCGACTCGACCAGCGCGCCCACCACGACCTGCGGCTGTCGCCATGGACCGAGGGGAATGTGCTGTTTCTCAGTAACCGGACCGAACCCTGTCCGACGTCGGGGAGCGTGGAGCATTCCGCCATCGAAATGGACATGGACACCGGAGAAATCCTCTGGGACTGGTGGATCTGTGACTACTGGACGCCGCGAATTGTGTACGAAGGATGGTCCCATCTCAACGCCATTGAACCCGTGCCCGAAGAGCGCGCCGTGCTGATCTCGTCTCGCAACCAGGATCTGTTGCTCAAGGTGGACCGCGACACAAGCGAAGTGGTGTGGACCCTGGGACGGGACGGCGACTTCACCATGGATCCGTCGGATCACTTTCTTCGGCAGCACGCCCCCGAAATCCAGCCCGACGGCACCATCCTACTGTTCGACAACGGCCTGCGCGCCCAGGAGGCGGCGAATGAAGGGTTGGCCGCCCGGGAGTACTCCCGCGTGCTGCAGTTTGCGCTCACCTTCGATACGGGCGGACAACCCGACCGCGCCGACCTGGTGTGGGAGTACACCGACGAGGCGGTCTTCGGCTCCAGCCGGAGCGAAGCCGACCGACTGGACAACGGCAACACCCTGATCCACTACTGCTACGTGTTGCCCGACCGCAGCGTGATGCTCCGCGAGGTCACCACCGCCGGCGAGATCGTCTGGAACGTCACCAGCGGGCCCGACACCGCCTCCTACCGCTCCGAACGCTTCGCACCCGTGTACGGCTACGTCAAGGATTGATCCACGCCTCCCCCCCACGACCCACGCTAAAAAGAGAGGACAAGAAAGACCTGGCGCGGTATTTTCGGCGCATGTCTACCTCCATCGATAGAGCCAAAATGCAGCCGGCGCTCCTGGAGTTGATCCGCCGCACCTCGTCGGACCTTCCAGGGGATGTGGACGCAGCCCTGGGTCGGGCCTTCCGCCGGGAGGCGCCCGGGTCCGCTGCGCGTGGCGCCATGCGCACCATCTTACAAAACGTGGCCATCGCCCGGGAGAACTCCACGCCCGTGTGTCAGGACACCGGTACGAACCTGCACTTCGTGCACGCGCCGGTGGATCTGTCCGAGGGTGCGGTGCACCAGGCCATCGTCGGGGCCACGCGCAAGGCCACCCGGCTGGGCTACCTGCGGCCCAATGTCGTGGACCCGGTGACGGGCAAGAACACCGGCGACAATGTGGGGCGATCCAACCCGCTGCTCCACTACCACCAACACAAGGCCAAGTCCCTGCGCGTGGAGCTGATGCTCAAGGGCGGCGGCTGCGAGAACGTCTCCACCCAGTACGCCCTTCCCGTGAACCGGCTCTTCGCCGGGCGGGACCTGGCGGGCGTGCGTTCCTGCATCGTGGACTCGGCACACCAGGCCCAGGGAAAGGGCTGCTCTCCGGGGATCCTCGGCGTGGGCGTGGGAGGGGACCGCATGAGCAGCTACGTCGAGGCCAAGCACCAGCTCCTGCGACTGCTCGACGACGTCAACGCCGACCCCGTCCTGGCCAAGCTGGAGCGGTCGTGCCTGCGCGGCATCAACAGCCTCGGCATCGGGCCCATGGGCTTCGGCGGAAAAACCACCGCCCTGGGAGTAAAGATCGGCGTGGTAGATCGCATCCCCGCCAGCTACTACGTCTCAATCGCCTATATGTGTTGGGCCTGCCGCCGTCGCACCCTGGTGCTCCGCCCCAACGGCAGCTTCACCGTGGAATAGAGAGGGACCCATGATCGACATCAAACTTCCCATGAGCGAAGCCGAAGCGCGGGGTTTACGGATGGGCGACGAGGTCGGACTGAGCGGGCGCATGGTCACCGCCCGGGACGCCGGCCACAAGCTGATGGTCGAAAAAAAGCCCAAGTGGCTACGCCCCATCCTCGAAGGTTCGGCGATCTACCACTGCGGCCCTGTGGTTGCGCAGGTGCGCGGCGAATACGTCTTCACCGCCGCCGGTCCCACCACCTCCATCCGGGAGGAGCCCTACCAGGGACAGGTCATCGGCGACTACGGCGTTCGCGGCGTCGTGGGCAAGGGCGGCATGGGCAAAAAAACCCTCCAGGCCCTGCAGGACCACGGCGCGGTGTACCTGCACGCCATCGGCGGCGCAGCGGCCCTGCTCGCCCAATGCGTGACCCGGGTGGAGTCGGTGTATATGCTCGAGGAGTTCGGCGTACCCGAGGCTTTCTGGGTCATCCGGGTCAAGGACTTCCCCGTGGTGGTCACCATGGACTCCACCGGCGCCTCCCTGCACGACTCCGTTCTGGCTCGATCCGAAGAGGCGCTGCGCAAGCAACTGTAGCCGCGGCGGCGGCCACTGTTGGCGGCGGCCGCTGTTGGCTGTGGCCACTCCGACCTCCAACAAAGGCCGGTGGATTGTCTTACGCGTCGACCTGAAGTACGCTCGGCGGGACTGCCCCTGAACCTGCGCGACATCGGAGGACATCGACATGAAACGACTCAGCGTACTGTTGACTTTGGTCCTGGTCGCCGCCACGGCTTGCGGCGACGACAGCACCGGCGGCAACAGCAACACCAACGACGGCAACAACAACAATGCCGGGCCGGTGTGCGGCGACGGCACCGTCGATCTCGGGGAGCAGTGCGATGACGGGGCGCAAAACAGCGACTCGGTGGCGGACGCCTGCCGAACGGACTGCCGCGAGGCCAACTGCGGGGACACCGTGGTCGACACCGGCGAGGACTGTGACGACGGCGGGGCAGCGGGGGTGGCCGACGACTGCCCACCCACCTGCGTGGCGCCCACCTGCGGGGACGGGCACGTCTGGGCGGGCCACGAGCAGTGTGACGACGGCAACAACACCGACGGGGACGGCTGCTCGGCCAACTGCCAACGCGACGAGACCCTCTGCAATAACGCCGCGCTCGACCCGGGGGAGGAGTGCGACGGCTCGGACCTCGGCGGCCAGACCTGCGTTGGGCTCGGTTTCGACTCGGGCGTGCTCGGCTGCGATGCCGACTGCGGGTTCGACAGGAGCAACTGCGCGGGGTGCGGCAACGGCGTGATCGAGTCGCCCAACGGCGAGTTATGCGACGACGGCAACTTCGCGGCGGGCGACGGCTGCGACGGATCCTGTCAGGTCGAGACCGGCTGGACCTGCAGCGGAGAGCCGAGCACCTGTGAC
>JAOZUO010000027.1 GCA_029938605.1 Deltaproteobacteria bacterium
GTAGTGCACATCCGACGCACCTGGCACGCTTTCGCTTCGAACCCACTTCTGGGGTAGGAACTAAATTACGATGATTGGACAACATGATCTCCTCCACCGGGGATCATATCACGTGGACGCTCAACCAGAACCGAAGAACCCCCACGGGGCCCAAACCCCGAGGGTGGTGGGAACTATCTACACCAGCCCTTTTGTCCAGCCGCCGTCCACTACCAGGGTCTGGCCGTTGATATAGCCTGCGGCGGGGGCGCCCAGGAACACCACCGCTCGGGCCACCTCCTCGGGGCGGCCCAGTCGCCCGGCGGGGATGGTCGCCTCCCAGCCCGCCATGACCTCACAGACGGGAGCTCCCCGCGCCTCGGCCAGGGTGGCGGCAAGCTGCTCCAGCCGCCCGGTGCGGGTGTAACCGGGACCCACACAGTTGGCGGTTACACCGTCTGAGGCGGCCTCGGCCACGATCGTCTTACACAGGGCCGTTACCCCGGCCCGAAGGCTGTTGGACAGCGCCATCCGCTCCAATGGCTGCTTCACGGTGAGGGAAGTGATGAACACAATGCGGCCGAACCCGCGCTCCCGCATGGTCGGCAACACCGTCCGGCAGAGCCGCACAGCGGACATGAGGGTGAGCTCGAAGGCCGACTGCCACTGGTCGTCGTCGATGTCGGCGAAGGCCAAAGACGGCGGCCCACCGGCGTTGACCACGAGCACGTCCGGCGGCCCCAACCGCGCCAGCGCCTCCCGGGCGAAACCCGACACTCCATCGGCCCCGGAGACGTCGGCCCGCAAAATCACCGCTTCGTCTCCCAGCGCTTCGGCCGCCGAGGCGATCCCCTCGGCGCTCCGTCCGCACAGGGCCACCCGCGCCCCCTCGGCCCCAAAGGCCTGGGCACAAGCGAGCCCGATACCGCGCGTCCCCGCCGCGATCCACACCGTCCGGTCTTTGAGGCCCAGATCCATTTTCGTTCTCCTGGAACCATAAGGACACGTGCCGCAAAGGCGCGTGCAATTGTGCTGCTACTTTTTGTCCCGGAGCTGCATCATGCGGATGGTCTTTTGCCGCATGCGTTCCTGGTAGGCCTCGTCCAGCCGCTTGACCGCCTCGGGTGGCGCCAGCTTGCGGGAGTACCGTAGGAAGGGCACCTCGTGGTCCACCTTGTGGCGCACCCGCACGATGGTGCCGGGGTTCTTCTCGTCGGCGTAGCGGCTCAGCCAACCGTCCGGCACGTGGGGCCGGGTCCAGTCGTAGAGCCACTTGGCATCCTTGGGCGCCAGGTTGATACACCCGTGGCTCCGGCGGTTACCCCAGTCCGAGTGCCAGTAGGCCCCGTGCAGGGCCTGGCCCAGATAGAAGAACTGCGCCCAGGGAACATCGTCCACCCGATACCGCTCTGCGCCGGCCATGGACGACGTCATGTCCGTCTGGGCCTTCTTCCACCACATGCGGAAGATCCCGTACTTGGTGGGGTGCCGCTTGTCACCGGAGGTGATCATGGTGACGTACACGGGCTCGGTGCCCTCGTAGGCCACCAGGGACTGGTGATCGACGACGATCTCGACCCACCTCTCGCAGGGCTTGAGCCCCGGGGGGATCTTGGGGCTGGGCCAGGCACTGATCACCCGGCGGGCACGGATCCACCGCCCCTCGCCAATGCGATAGAACTTGGTGCGCAGCTTCTTTCTGGGCTCCTTAATGCGTTTGGACTCGAAGATCTCGTGGACACTGTGGTGAACGACACGCTCGAGGATCTTCCCTCCAGGACGATCGTAGATGGCCGCGCCCTTGCGCTTGGCGCGCACGATGGCCACGGGGAGGTCGTAGTCCAACGCCCGCAGATCCGCACCCTGGTAATCCGAGGGCCGGTGTCGCAGCAACCGGCTGGCCTTGATCAGGTAGTGCTTGGAGTTCTGCCAGAAGGCCACGCCCTTGAGGCTGACGGTCTTTTTCCATCGGACGATGAAGCCCGCGTCGATGTTACCGCTGGGCTTGTCGTCGGCAGCCGCCTGGCGGTTGGGGTAGAGCTTGGCGCCCCCCTTGCGCACCCAGGCGTAGCGCCCCGGGAGGTACCGACCGGGCTTCATGATGGGCTGGGTACGCATGAGCTGCCCCCGCCGATCGGCCTGCAGGTAGTCGCCGCAAACCCAGCCCCGGGGGCTCACACGCATCCAGTACTTACGGCAGCCATCCCGGCCGGTGACATAGGACGCCAGGGCCAGGCGGGAGTACCGCTTGATCTCCCCTTCGGGGGCGCCCTGGGTAGAAGGCTTCCGCCGCACGGTGAGCTTCCGCATCACCTTGAGGGTGCGGGCAAACTTGGGCAACCGCTCCTTGATATTGGGCAGGTCCGTGGGCATGGGCTCGGCGATCTCGACCTTGGGGACACCGCACTTGCGCTCGGCACGCCGGCTCTTGTGGGAGCCCTTTCGCGCCAACGGCCCCCCTGGCTCCGGCACGTTGCCCAGGTTGGGGTCGGTGTTTTTGTTGCCCTTGCTGTCGGCTGGCTTTCGCGTACAGGCGCCGCCCAAAGACAGCAGCACCGCCAACACCAGGGGCCCGAACCTACGCAGTGATCTCATGGGTACGGTAGTATAGGCGATTCGCGCACAGATTCCAGTCCGGGACATGGCGGTCCTCCAGCATCGGCTTACGTCCCATCCCCACCAGACGTTCCCCGGGGGCTTTCGACCGCCTCGGGCTCCCCCGTCTCCCCCCCGCATCCCGTGGATCGAGATCATGACATTCGTGTCATGGATCCAGGGTCGACCCTCGATCCGCACTCCGGACAGGTCCGAGCAACCGAACCGGCTCCATGGGTAATTCGGGCGTATTAACAACTAGATGGCGCAATAACTCCAACTTGGCAAGGTGGTTGCAATTGGAGACTGGCAAGCGGTCACTTGGAAAGGAAGCCATCATGAAAAATCTCAACGCCTTGCACATTATCCCGGCCCTTTTAGTCGCCACCCTGTTGTTCATTCCCCAGGCTCATGGCCAATCAGCCCCTCCCCCGCCTCCTCCAGCGACCTCCAAGGCGCCGGCGACCTCCTCCCAGGTCACCGTGACCCGGAGCCGCGGCTGCGTCACCGTGAAGGTGTGCCCCGGTCCGCGCTGCGCCACCCCGACGGCGACCCCAACCGTGGCCGCGCCCGTGCCTGCGCCGCCCCCCGCCGCGCCCCGGGCCACCCACCCGGCACCCCCGCAGATGGTCTGCACCCCCTACGCCCCTCGCGCCCTGGAGCACCCCTCCTCCACCGCCCCGGTCCAGCTTCCCCAACGCAAGCCCCTGCCTGACCCGGCCAATACCCGGTTGGGACTCTCCAACACCGCGGAGGTCCTCGGTCACGGCCAGTGGGAGTTTCTCGCCAGGGGCCTCGGCGCGCTCATCGAGCTCTCCGTGGGCCTGGGTGATCGCTTCCAGCTCACCTTCAAGACCGCGCCGCCCACCTGGTTCATCCCCGATCTCAAGCTCAAGGACAGCCTCATGGCCGGTGAGATCCGAGCCCAGATCGTGCGCACACGGCGCTTCAAGCTCACAGCCGACGCATCCTACTTCCATGTGTCCTCCTTCCACGGCCTCAAGCTGGGCCTCTCCGCGAAGATCGGCACGGACAAGCTGGCCCTTCACGTGGGCGTCGGCGCGGTGATGATCTTCGCCCCCGGCATGGCCATGGACACCTGCGCCGGTCCGGTGGCCCGGGAGGACGGAAGCTACGACGATTCCACCTACGACAGCTACGACTGCGGCGGCAACTACTCCACTCCTCAGCCCTTCACCATCCTCACGGCCAAGCTGGGCGTAGAAGTGAGGCTCTGGCGCTACGGCAAGTTCTTCGTGGACGCCTTCGTGGCCCATATGAATGACGAAGGCATGAACACCACCGTGTTCACCCTGGTTCCCGGCATGCGATTCCACTCCAAGGGCTTCGCCGCCGACGTCGGTATCGGCGTCCTGGGCGTGGGCGAGATCAAGATCCCCCTGCCGGTGGTCAACCTCTCCTACCGCTGGTAATCCCCCCCTACCCTCTCTGATCCGGCGGTCCGCCCCCACTCCCCATTCCTGCGTGACTTGAAGGCATGAATGCCGTATCTTATGTGGATTCTCCATGGAGGAAACCAAATGAGAGTACTCACTGTTTGCGCAATGATTCTGGCCATTTTTGCTGTTAGCTGCAGCTCCGACCCGCTGAAATACCGGGTGGATGACAAGCTCATCAACCGCCTGCCGGGCGAAAAACTCGTGGACGCCAAGAAGATCAAGGCCGAGTTCCTGGTGGCCAAAAAAAACTGGGATGTCTCCAAGCTCAAGCTCAAGCTCTATGAGATGGAGATGGAGGCGGCGGTGCGCTACGCCGCGGCGGCGGTGTTCGCCGTGAAGGCCACCCGGGAAAAGATCGCCCTGCAAAACAAGGGCCTCAAGATGGACGTGGAAGCAGGCACCCTTGCCAGAATGATCACCGAGTCCGCTCTGGCCAAAAAGAATCTCAAATACAGAAAGCTTCTATTCGAGCTCCACGAGAGCGCGGTGGAGCACAAGTTCCTGCTGTACCACCAGCTCCGTGCCGACTACTTCGAGAAGATAGTGAACATCATGCACTCGGCCGGTGACAAAAAGGACATCGACAAGCATCGCAAGTCCACCTACGTGCGGCAGGCCGCCGAGCGCAAGACCATGGTGGCCGAGGCCTTGGAGGAGGTGGAGAAGGGGATGCGCGTGATCAAGGAGTTGGAGAAGGAAGTCAAGCCGCTCTGGGCGCCCAGCCTCTCCTGCCATCCCACCTCGGCGCCCGCGCCCGATACGCAGCCCGAGACCAAGCCCGATCCCGCGCCCACGCCTGAGACCAAGCCCGATCCCACACCCACGCCCGACCCCAAGCCCGAAGACAAGTAGCCAACAGTTCGCACCACGCTTCGGGGTCTGGGCTGTCGCCCACAGGCCATCTAAGAGGTAGACCATGCATCGCAAGCTCCTACTGACCGCCGCGCTCGCCGCCGGGACCCTGGCTTTGGCCCTGGTCGGGTGCACATCCAAAACCGATGACCACTACGAGGGCAAGGTCAAGGCGAACCCGCCCTCGTCCATGAGCCCCGGCGCCACGGCCGCAACCGACGGCAAGAACCTCCGCCGGGTGACGCCCAGGGATACGGGTGGCAAGCGCCCGGTGACGCTCGTGACCCCGGACGGAAAGAACCCCCGGGTGGTGATCAAGACCAGCCTGGGCAGCATCCTCGTCGAGCTGTTGCCCGGCAAGGCCCCCATCACGGTGAAAAACTTCCTGCGCTACGTGAACGACAAGTTCTACGACAACACCATCTTCCACCGGGTGATGGCGAACTTCATGATCCAGGGCGGAGGCTTCACCACGGACCGGCAAAAGAAACCCACCCGGGCGCCCATCAAGAACGAGGCAGACAACAAGCTGAGCAACACCCGCTACACCTTGGCCATGGCCCGCACGTCGGCCGTGAACTCCGCCACAGCGCAGTTCTTCATCAACGTGAAGAACAACCAGCGCCTGGACCACAAGGGTCCGGGGCGACAATTCGGCTACTGCGTGTTCGCGCGGGTGGTCGGGGGCAAGGACGTCGTGGAGAAGATCCGCAACACGCCCACCCGGCGGGAGGGCAGCCTCACGCACCTGCCCGAAAAGCCCGTGGTCATCCTGCAGGTCCGCCGCCTCAAGTAAGACGCCGCCGCCCCGAGTACACGAGCTCCACCAGAATAATTGGAACCCTCGCCTGGTGGCGTTGTCCTGATAAAGAGGACATGCTACCCAGGAGGCCCAATGACGCCACTCATTTTCAAAAACCTGGTCCCACTCCTGTCGACCCTGGCCGTGGTGCTAAGCTTGGCGGGCTGCCCCAAGCCGGGAACCACACCAACCAAGCGACCGTCCACAGGGAGCGTGACCCGGCTCACCATGGAGCCCATCCTGATCGTCGCCCATCGGTCGGGCGGAAAGTACACCTCCGTGGCCTTCTCCGCCGAGGGACTCTTCCGCAAGGGACTCGTCGCCCAGCGCCAGGGGAAATGTAAGCCCGCCCTGACCGCTTACGGCCAGCTCCTCAAGCACTTCGGCCGGTCTGTCTACGCCGCCCCGACCCACTACAACGCCGGCCTGTGCTGGCAGCGGCTGCGGAAGTGGCTCCAGGCTGGGCGCCACTTCGAAGCGGCCGGCCAGAACGTGGCAAAGCCCGCCGAGCAGATCCAGGCCCTGGGCGCCGCCGGTGTAAACTTCGCCGCGGCCAAGCGATGGACCGACTCCCAACGCTGCTTCGCGACCCTGTTGGCCAGGCAGGACCTGAAAGTGCATCAACGCATCGAGGCCCACGCCCGCCTCGCCTACGCCTGGTACGAGTCCGGAAACAACGCTCGCACGCGCCACAACGTGGACCGGGCCCTGGCCCTGTACCGCAAGACCCGCGCCAACGTGCGCCTGCCGAGCCTCTACTACGTGGCCATGGCCGCCTACTACAGGGCCGCCATCTACCACCGCCTCACCAGCCAGACTCCCATCCGCCTGCCCGTCGAGCAGATGCAGCAGGACGTCGAGACCATGGCCACCTGGATGTACAAAGCCCAGAAGGCCTATTGGCACGCCGTCTCGTACAAGAACCACGTCTGGGCCATGGCCGCCACCTACCAGGTGGGCACACTGTACTGGGATTTCCGCCGGGCACTCATGGGCGCACCGCTCCCCCGCTTCTCCGGCGTCAGGTACTTCGACAAGACCCTCAAACGCTACGAAACCATCACCGCCGCCGAGCAGCGCGCGGCCTACTTCGCCAAGATCCGCACCAAAACCCGCGTCCTGCTCCGCCACGCCATGGTGGTCTACCAAAAGGGAATCTCCACCTCAGAGCGCATCGGCGCCAAGAATCTCTGGGTCACCAAAATTCGCCAGGGGCTCGCCGCCGTGAAGCTGGCCTACGCCAAGGACCCCCAGCGTACCGACGGCCCCGCCGCGATCCCTCGCAAACGCAAACCCACCCGCTCCCCACTCGTCCCCCGAAACATGGATCCCAAGACCTATCGCCCCTCCGCCGTTGGGATCTGAGCGGGACCCTCAAGCAGCCTAAGATCTAACGAACGGTGGCGATGAGGTAGGTCTCGTGGTCGCGGCGCTCGGTGCGGAGTTGGCCCTGGGCTTCGAGCTGTTGGGCGACCCGCTTCAGGGTGAGCTCGTCATGGCCCAGGGAGGCGGCGAGGCGGGCGAGGGTCTCAGGGCGGCGGCGGATCACGGCCAGGAGGGCTTCGGCCAACTGAGCCGGAGCCTCTGAAACAGCGTCGGACGCGCTGGTCGACGCCGCGGCCGCGGTGAAGGTGGCCACGGGGGCGGCGATGGAGCCGAACCGGGCCAGGGCCCGGGCAAGGGAGGCCTGGGGAGCGGCGGTGATGGTGGGGTCGGTACCCGGGCGGGCGGCGGTGTTGAGCTGGACGCGGTCCGGAGCAATGCGGGCGATGGCGTCGGCGAGGAGATCCAGCTCGGAGTCCGAGTCGTTGATGCCCTCCACGAGCAGGACCTCCAGCCAGATCTGTCCGGGGAAGTCCTGGCGTAGGGCGATGAGGGCGTCGACCAGTCCGGCGGCGGTGAGGGACGGGTGGGGACGATTGATTCGCCCAAAGACGTCCTCGCTGACTGCGTCGAGGGACGGGCAGATCAGCGAGAGCGGGGCCAGCTCAGCCCGCAGGGCCCGATCGCCCAGCAATGTCCCGTTGGTGAGCAGGGCCAGGGGGATCTGCGTGCGTCCGGCGAGCCAGGCTGCGAGGCGGCCGAGGTCGGCGTGTAGGGTGGGCTCTCCGGCACCGGAAAATGTCAGGTAGTCGGCCGCGGCCGGAGCGTCGGCCGCAGCGTCGGACGGAGCGAGCCAGGACTCCAGCTCGGCCATGACCGCGTCGGGATCCACCCAGGCGCGGCGCTCCAGGGTTCGCGTGGTGGTGGCGCCGCACTCGCAGTAGACGCAGTCGAGGGTGCAGATCTTGTGGGGCACCAGGTCGATACCCAAAGAACGCCCCAGCCGGCGGGAAGGCACGGGGCCGAAAAGATGACGATATCCAGGTGACTTAGTCGTAAGCATGGGATCCGTGCCTCAAATGATGGTCTAGCGGTGGGGTAAGGTCACCCTTCGACGCAGCAGAGTCGGGTACAGCGGCGAGGTACCGAACCCCATGAGGGCGGCCAGTTGCGGCTGGCTGGCCACCAGTCCGTCTCGAATGGAGCGATCGAGGGGGGCCGGGTGGCCCAAGGAGTCTAGAGCCACCTCGCCGCCGGACTCCACGAAGAGCTGAACTGCCAAGGCATGGAGAGCGTGGTCGAGCTCGCCGGTAGCCAACAGGGCGATGCGGTTGGCCGCCTCCAAAGCGGCGGAGCGGTACTCGGCCAGGCCCACGGGATCCCGCAGGTGGTTAAAGAAAGCCACCTGCAGACCCTCCATAGCGGCGTTGTCGAAATGCTCGGTGCTAAAACCACGATCCTTCAGTCGCCGTAGAATGGAAAGATCAGGGGTGGCGCTCTTGGGCAGTGGGATGTCAAATACCTGGGCCACGGTGTCCAGAATCAGCAGGACCTGCTCGGAGGGGTAGGACAACAGCAACAGGGACCCTGCGCGGACGAGCTCCAGAGCCCGGGCGAGGACGAACCGTGCCTGGGGCGGAGGCCAAGAAGCCATCCGCGGATCCACGAGCAACACCGGCGGGAAGGAGAAAATCACCGACACAGGCGCCTTGGGACGCCGGGCAAAGACCGCCCCCACGGGGCCGGGATCCAGCATCTCCTTGAGGACCTCGAGGGTGGCGGCGATGTCAGATCCGTGCTCGTCGTCAATCTCCGGCCCGAGCTCCGAAGGATCGATGGGCGGCGCCAAGCGGCCCAGTTGAGGGTGGAGCCCGGAAAAGATCGAGCGAAGGGGAACGTTGGCCGTATCCGGTACGGCCGGACCGAAGACGGCGAGGCTCTTGACGAGGGCGCCACGTATTTTGGATTCCGCGATGGAGGGCAGTTGCGGTTCAGGAGGAGTGCCTTCGAGGAAGCCCAACACAGCCTTGTGGTTCACTGACTGGATGGAGTCGCCGAGCCGGGCACAAAGCCGCACCATGAACCGCCGCAGTGGCACCTGGGACGGATCCTTGTTCAGGAGCCGCTCTCCGGTACGGGTCCAGGTGGGTAGGGCGCTGCGCCCCAGGGCCGAGTCCAGCAAGTCGAAGACCCGTCGCAAATCCATGGCGTCGGCAGACGTGGAATGAAGCCCCTGGACGATGTCCGCCAGCAGCCAGGTGGCCTGCTCGGGGTTGAGGTCCGAAACCTGCATCTCTCGGATGATGGTGGGGGCTAGGCGCGCGGTGTCCCCGCCT
Source organism: Deltaproteobacteria bacterium (assembly GCA_029938605.1). Lineage (GTDB taxonomy): Bacteria > Myxococcota_A > Polyangia > HGW-17 > JAJRWW01 > JAJRWW01. Next base: position 9,348 of record JAOZUO010000027.1, read on the forward strand.
CCGAGGAGGGATGCGACGGAGATGCCGAGGATGGCTGACGCCAACGCCGCCGGGGGAGTGTCTCCCCGCTCCTCGAAGAGCTGACGCTGGTGAAGGTGCGCCGCCTGCAGCTCGGGCCATCGCCCGGTGCGGGCATAGTGCGTCGCCACCCGGGCGAGGATCTCCAGATCGTCCGAATCCAGGTCCGCCGCCGTGAGGAAGCAGCGCGTGGCGCCACGGTCGTCCAGAAGCCGCTCGGCCCGAAGCCGACCCTCTTCATACAGGAGCCGGGCCCGCCGCTGGGGTTCGGCGGTGATCCCAGAAAGCCTCTGGTACGTATCGGCCAGATCGGTCCAACGCTTAGCCGATCGGTAGATCTCCACGAGTAGGGCCAGGATGTTCCGGTGATCCGGATAGCTTTCGTGGAGCCGCTCCAGACCAGCGGCGGCGCGATCGGGTTCCCCCAACCGGAGCTGCACCCGGGCGAGCTGGATCCCCGTGGCCCAAAGGCGGTCCTGATCCGTGGGCGGCACGACATCGAACAGCGCCTCCAGGGTGGTCGCAGCATCAGCGTCCCGGCCATTCAACAGCAACAGCCGCGCCTGGGCCTCCAACGAACCCAGGTGCCCCCCCCGCAGCCGGATGGCTTCGGCATAGTGGGACAGGGCGCCATCCTCGTCGCCCAGGGCCTCGGCGATGACACCGCGGCGGTAGGCGAGATCAGACGCCTCCAGGGAGCCGGCGCGATCGCCGAGCCGTTCGTAAAGCTCCGCCGCCTCGGCAAACTCGGCGCGGGTGAAGGCGAGGTCCGCCCGGGCATCCAGAGCGGCGAGATCATCCGGGCGCAGAGCGAGCACCTCGTCAAAGACACGAGCCGCCGCGTCCAGGTTCCCGATCTTATCCCGCCACAGGGCCCCCAGGGCCATGAGCAGGTCCAGCTTCTCCTCGGCCGACGCCGTCACCACCCGCTGCTCCAACAGATCGGCCAGCCCCTCCGAGTCCCCTTCTCGCTCCAACACGCGCCGGCGATGCTTGAAGGCGCTGCGGTCGTGGGGATCCTCGGCGAAGAGCGCCTCGGCGTGGCGCTCGGCGCGCTCGGTCTCCCCCTGCTCGGTCGCCAACCCCACCAGGTGGCGCAAAAAGGCCCGCCGCAGGGCGCCGGTCTCGAGGTTCTCGAGACGGGACTCGAGCAACTCCATGACCTCGGCTCGCAAGGGCTCGGTGGTGGCCCTGACCAGGTACTCCGCCGCCTCCTGCACAAAGGCCACCCGACTGGTGCGAACCACCTCGGCGTGCAGGGCGAAGGCGTCGGCGGGCTGATCGGCTCTCCCGTACAGCCCCGCCACCTTCATGAGGGCTTGGGCGCGCACCGTGGCGTCGGACTCGCCTTCGGCCAGGGTCCGCTCCAAATCCGCCGCCCGACCCCACTGGTGATTGTTCGCCAGGAGCCTGGCGAGGGTTCGCCGGACCTCCAGGTCCTCGTCTCCCACCAGGTCGTGAGCCTCTTGAGCAGCCTCAACCGCATCCTCGAGCCGTCCCAGCCGGTTCTCCAGCAGATCGGCACATTTGAGCTTCAGCTTGGCCCGAGCGCGGGGCTCGGTCTCCGCTTCGAGCTCTCGCTCCATCAGGGTCAGAGAGGTCTCCCAGTCGCCGCGCTCGAGGGCAAAGTCCCGCAGAGCGGCCACGGCCTCGACATTGTGGGCGTCCACCGCCACGGCCTCGCGGAAGCAGCGCAGGGCGTCGCCCCCGAGGTTGAGGATGTCACGGTACAACAGCGCCCGGCGATACCACAGTCGTCCCCGGGCCTTGGGCTCCACGGTCAGCCCGATCTCCTTGCCCATGGCGTCGGCCAGCTTCTCCCAGTTGCCCAGGGCCGTGTAGAGCCGCACCAGGTCTTGGAGCACCCCCAGATTGGTGGGGTCGAGCCGGGACGCCGCCACCAGATGGTCGATGGCCGCCTCATTGTCGTCCAGCTCCTGGCAGATCTCGCCGGCCAGGGAGTGGGCCACGGCTTGAGCGCTACCCTCGGCACCCTGGATGGCCGCCTTGGCGTGATCCAAAGCGGGCCCGGCATCACCCTGCTCAAACCACACCCGCGCCGCTCCCAGGTGCGCCTCTACATGGCCAGGCGCCAGGTCCAACACCTTGAGGTACTCCTGCAGTCCCTCGTCGGCGCAGTCGAGTACCTGCACGAGCAGATCGCCCCGCTCCAGGTGCAGAGCCGCTTTCTCAGCGTCCCGAGACACCTGTAGCTCTTCATCCAGGACCGCCAGGGCGTCCCGGGGGAGCTGCGCCCGCACCAGGAGCTCTCGGGCCATGCGGCCCAGCTTCCGCCTTCGGTGGGGCTCGATACGGAACAGCTCCAGGAGCATGGCCGCCGCCTCGGCAGGCTGCCCCAGGTGATCGGCCAGCACCCGGGCGCGCTTGACCAGCAGACGCTGGCGGACGGGGAGCTCCTCGGTGCGATCTGCGAGCTCCTCCAACAGTGCCGCCAGATCCCTGAAGCGACCGTTGGACTCATAAATCTCCACGAGCAGCTCGCCGCCCCGAACGGTCAGGGCGCCCCGACCCCGGGCGCGCTCGAACACCGCAAGGCCCTTGTCCGGACGGTCCAGCTTCTCCAGGTAGGTGCGGCCCAACAAGGCAAAGAAGCCGGAAGCGGACTCGGCGTCCAGCACCATAGTGTCCACAGCCTCGTCCAAAATCTCCACAAGCTCGACCCACTGCCGCTGGTTCGCCAGCAGATCCACCAGGGCTCGGAGCCGCCGAACATCACTGGGGGCAGAAAGCAGGGCCTGGCGGCGGTAGTTCTGGGCGGCGGCCGGATCTCCCAGGTGACTGATGGCGAGCTCGGCCAGCTCGTCGGCCACAGTGGCCCGCTCCGGCCCATGCATCCGCTCGAAGGAGGTCTCCAGACGACCAAACAGCTCGGCCCAATGCTCCCCTTCGCGCAGCAGGGTAAGCAGCTCCCTACCGGCCCGCTCATTGTCCGGGTCGGCCTCCAGACCGTCCTCGTAAAAACGAATTGCGTCGGAGGGACGATTCAGCCGCCGGGTAGAGATCTGGGCAGCGCGCAGAAGCTGGACAGCGCGCTCGGCTCCCGTCTTCTGTCCAGCGAGATCCACCACCAGCTCGAGTAGCTCCTCGTAGGCCTCATCCTGTACCAGAAGCTGCTCCAGCCGACTGGAGATCTCCTCGGCGGTGGGATCCACCACCAGGGCCAGGCGTAGCTGGGCCCGAACCGCCAGACGGTCCTCAAGGGCCAGGGCTACGTCCGCGAGCATCAGATGCACCGCGACGGCCCGCTCCTCGGGCGGGCCACCGAGCTCGCGCAGACGGAGACCGTAATCCCAAGCCACGAGCCACTCCCGACGCTCGCCGTGGTAGCTCACCAACGATGCCAACAGCTCGGCGTCGTCCGGGCCCGCGGTGAGTCCCAGGGCCCAGAACGAGGCGGCGCGATCCAGGTCGTCGAGCCCCTCGATGGCCACCCGCGCCATCTCCGTGTAGGCGGCCCGACGCTCCTCGGAAGACAAGGCCCCGAGCCGTAGGGACCACGCTGAGATATGGCGCTCGTGGTCCTGGGCCAACAGACATCGAGCGCGGGCCTGATCGAAGGCCTCCTCATGGGCCGGGTTGAGCGACAGCGCTCGAAGTAGCAGCTTCAGGGACCGCTCTGAGCCACCCTCCTCGTCGGCCAGTAGCCCCGCGGCGGTGACCAGATCCTCCGCCGCGCTCTGGCGGTCGGACTGTCCATCGGCAAGCCGGGCGGCCTCCTCCAGAGCCTCCACGGCCCGTTGCGATTGCCCCGTGGAACGACAGGCGATGGCCAGACGGCGAAGCACACCCGGATCCTCGGGTCGGGCCTGGCGCAGATGCTCATAGATCTCCAGGGCGCCGGTCCACGCGGCCCGCGCCTCGCACAATGAGGCTAGGCGATCCATCTCCAGCGACTCCGCCACGCCGAGCTCGAACAGATCCCGGAGTCCCGCCTCCTCGTGCACGGCGTCGTCTTGCTCCCGGGCTAAAACCACCACGGTGCGCAACGCCAGGGACCGACGGTGGGCCAGCCGGGTCTCCTCGGCGGCCTGGCGGGCGTACCGTCGAGCCAGCGCGAGATCCCCTACGAGGTCCCGCTCCAACTCGCTCCGGCGCAAGGAGATGACCGACCGCTCCTCCCGGTGGTCCTCGGGCAGTAGATCGTGGGCCGTTGCCAGGGCAAGTCGGGCGGTCTGCAGATCCCGGGTCTGGGAGGCAGCCTCAGCAAGGCGCAGGTGGATCTCCGCCTCACCGGGAACCAACTCCACCGCCTGGCGCAACCGCTCCTGGGCCTCGGGCCAGGACTCCTGGGCCGCCAGCGCGTCTCCCAGGGCAGCCAACCAGGCTCCCCTGGAGGCCGGCTCGGACGCCAGGTCCACCAACCACTCCAGGGCCCGTAGCTGCCCGGTGGTGTCGCCCACCTGGTCACAGGCCTCGACCAAATCCCGCAGCAGGGCCTCGGTGGCCCCGTCGTCGACCGGCTCCCGATCACCAACCTCCACCAGCCGCCACAGGTGAGCAATGCGCGCCGGATCGTCTCCCCGCCGGGCCGCCAGGTCCACGGCGCGGCGCAAGATCGGCTCGGGATCATCGGCGCCATCGGCCAATTTACCCAGGGTGACCTCCGCCTCCTCGAGCCGATCCAGCTCCTCCAACAGGCGAACCCGGAGCTCCAGGGTTTCGCCCATCGGATCGTCCCTCGGGACCTCGCCGCCCGACTCCGCCTGTCGCCTCTCCGGAAGGTCAGGCAGCCGGTCCAAAAGCGCCAGCGCAGCGTCCGGCTGCGCCAGGTGCTCGGACAGGAGCCGAGCTCGCCTCAGACCCAGGCGACTCCGCTCTTCCACAGGCAACGCTGACCCCTCACAAGCCTGCTCCAGCAACCGCGCTAAAGGCTCGTACTGCCCTTCGCGCTCCTTGTGGGTGGCGAGTCGAAGCAGATCATCCAACCGCTCGGGCGCATGGGCCACGACGGCCTCCAACCACGCATAGGCGAGGTCGGGATCGGAATCGGCGGCGGCGGCTCCATCACCTTCGATCCAGAAGGTCACGATGTCCGATAGCAGCGCCGCATCCTCGGTGGACGCATCCTCGCTGTCAACCAGCCGCGCCGCCAGGTCTTCCCCAGCCCGCCTCACCGCCCCCACCAAACGCAACCGGTTGCGAGCGCTTCCACCTCCTCCTTCGATCAGGCGTCCGAGGGCCTCGGCCGAGGTGGGGTTCTCCTCGAGCACGAGCAGCAGACAGGTCTCGGCCTTCTCCGGCTCACCCGCGCGATTCAAATAGTGCTCGGCAGCCTCCAGCAGCAGCCCTTGACGATGCGCTGGCTGGTCGGCCCGTCGGGCATCCTCCTCCAGGGCCCGGGCCAGATCCCCATAGCGCCCCGCGTCACTGAGCAGTTGACGCTCCCGCGTTCTCAGAATCCGGGTCAGCTCCCCCGCCGGCCGGCCGGGCTCATCCGGGGCCGAAGGCGCCTCTCGGAGCACCCGCAGGGCGTCATCCAACCGCCCGAGGTGCTCGTACGCGTCGGCCAAAGACAAGGCATCCCGGGGCTCGACGCGCAGATCCCGCAGCCACTCCATTACCTCCGCCGCCTCCCCCCACTCCTGCTCCGCCAATGACTGCAGAGCCCAACGGTGCAGCACCTGAATCAGTCCATCCCCCTCCATGGACGCCGAAGCGGCACGCCACGCCTTGCGGGCCAGCGCCGGGTCCTTAAGTGGCCCCAGCCACAAGTCCGCGATCTCGCGGTACAGTCCGGCCAGGAACGTCCGTCGCTCCGGCTCAAGGTGACCCTCAGACTTCAGGCGCCGCCCCAGCTCCTCGAGCTCCTGGACGCAGAGCTGATGGTCCCGCCGGATCGCCGCCGACTGGGCCAATCGAAAACGCGCCAGCTCATGGGTGGGATCGCGCTCCAGAGCCGCGGAGCAGCGTGCCATCGCGTCCTCGGCATGATTCGGCACCAGCAGGTACAACCGTCCCGCCTCGGTCTGCAGGTCCGACACCCCCTCGTCGCCCCGGTCCAAGGCAGCAGCGATGCGGCGGTCAATGACCGTGAGCAGCTCATAGGCCTGCCGCTGTTGCCGAGCCACCTCGCCCAACCGTTCCAGGGCCTCGGCATGATCCGGACGCAGCGCGAGGATCCGGTCGGCGGTCCGCGTCAGCTCTTCGGGATCATCCAGCCGATCGGCGGCCAGGGAGAGCATGGCATCCAGAGCTGCCAGGGAGAGGTCCTCATCCCCCCGCAACCCGGCGCGATCGGCGAGCTCCGCACGAGCCTCGTAGGCCTCATTCCAGTCTCCCCGGGCTTCGTGGATCCGCGCCGCCAGCCCGTAGACCTCGTCGCTGCGCTCATCCGCGGTCAGCTCCTTGAGGGCCTGCAGCGCTCCGGCAGGGTCGGCCAGGGCGTCGAGGCGCAGCGCACCCCTTTCGCAGATGGCGGCCACCCGTTCGACATCGTCGTCGGTATGCTCGGCGAGCCGGCCCAGGGCAAGCTCCAGCTGGGTTGGGTGATCCGCTTCGCGGGCGAGATCCACCAGGGACCGTAGCAGCGAAACCTCCTGACAGCCCTCAGCGTAGGCCTCCTCCAACAACTGGGCCCCGGCGGCCCGTTCGCCCAGCTCCTGTCGCAGAAGCGCCCCCAGCTCAAAGAGCAACTCGCCTCGGGAGGGCAGGCTCGCCGCCCCATCCGCCTGCGCCAGGGCAAGCAGACGCTCGAGGGTACGTCGCCGCTCCACCGGGTCCTCCCGAAGCTGCCGGAGCAGCCCCGCCAAGCGATTCAGGGTCGAGACATCATCCGGCGTGCGCCTCAGAATCTCGCGACACACCGCTGCCGACTCCCGGGGCAGGTCCAAGCGCTCCCCGAGGATCACCGACAGCCTGAGTAGCTGCTTCGCCGCCGCTCCCGCGTCAGACTCCCGCTCGGCGCGATGCCGCACCACCTCGGCCAGTTTTTCCCACTGCCGCTCTCCTGAGTACAGCTCGTCGAGCAACTCCAGGGACTCACCGTCGGCCGGCTCGAGCTCCAGCACCGCCGCCAGGTGAGACTCCACCGCCTCGATCTCCGACCCCGCCAAGGCGATCTGAGCGAGGGCACGGTGTATGTCGAGGCGCGCACTTCGCTCCGCCTCGGGAGACAGTCCTTCGGAGGGACCCAGCTCCAATAGCCGAACGAAGGACTTTTGGGCCGTTTGGTGATCACCACACGTCAGGGCGTCCTGTCCCACGAACAGCAGACCAGCACGGTGATCTCCATCCAGCTCGAGGACTCGATCGTAGGTGGAACGCGCCGCCTGGGGGCGGTCGAGCCGCTCGGCGTACAGCATGGCGAGCTCATCGAGCAGAGTGACCGCGTCGTCGGTGGCATCCAGCAGCTCAATCTTACGCTCCAGTAGACGCGAGACCTCTTCCCAGTCTTCGGAGCTGGCCGCGATCACCGTGAGCCCGTTGAGCGCCCCGAGGTGATCTGGGCGCCGCCGCCCTATGCGCTCATAGAGCCGCCCTGCGCCGTCCGAGTCGCCAAGGCGCCGGCGCCGGATCTCAGCCGCCGCGAAGAGTCGATCCACACGACTGGACTCCCCGAGCTCCGCCGCCTCGTCCTCTCCAGCCGCCTCCATGGTGTCAGCCGCCTCACCCCAACGCCCCGCCCGCGCCAGGAGATCCTGCAACGCGTCGTAGCACTCCACCGCCGTCGCGCCCGAGGGGCTAGCCTCCAGCGCCTCCTTCAGCAGATTAATGGACGCCTCGGACTCTCCCCGCCGGGCGGCCAGTTGTCCCAGCCGTAGGAGCACCTCCCCGGGGCGACCGTGGGCGGGATGATCCCCGTGCTGGACCTGGCCAAACATGGATTCGGCCTCGTCCCAGTGCTCGAGGGAGAAAGCCACATCGCCCAACAACACCAGCGCCTCGGGATCCTGGGGCGCCAGCCGCACCGCGGCCTGCAACACCACATACGCGTCCTCCAATCGCTCCTGCTCCCGGCGCAGGGAGCCGAGCTCCTTGAGGGCGGCGCCCTGTCGCAGGGCATCTCCCTTGCCCTCGGTCACGGTGGCCAGCCGCTCCAGGAGACTCTCCCGTTCGGCCTGCTCATCGGGGTTGCCGAGCAGGTCCGTGAGGGCCATCAGAGGCCGTGGATCGTTGGGCACCGCGGCGTGCAGTCGCCGGAGCTGTCGCTTGGCCTCGTCGCGCTGGGCGTCCATCCCCGAGAGAATTCCCCCCAGAGTCAACATCCACACCACGTCCGACTCATCCACCTCCCCGCCGGCAAAGACGTGACCCGAGAGCACCTGGAGGGTACGGAGCAGAGGATCGGACCGCCCTGTCTGCTGCTGAATCTGCGCCACCAGCCCGAGCGCCTCCCTGGCGGCTGGCAGCTCCGAATCCACCACGGGCTCTAAGCACTCGATGGCCGCCGCTCCCTCGTCCAGGGGATCGATCAGTAGCCGCGCACGATGCAGCAGCAGCCCGGCTTGTTCCTGCGGATCATCCGTGCGGGCGGCCCGACGCGCTAAAAGCTCAGCCATCTCCCCGAAACGCTCCTCATCCTCGGCCAGCCGGAGGGCGAGGGCGAGCCCCTCATCCGTCTCCTCGGCGGCCAGGGAGGCGTCCACGAAGATTCGCGCGCCAGCGGGATCGGCCAACCCCTCGAGCCGAACCCGCGCCAGCTCCAGCGACACCAGGGACCGACTGTGGGTGGTCATGGAGTCCAAGGTCAGTAACCGCTCCAAGGTCTCGGCGGCCAGGTCCCACTGCCCGGCTCGGGCACAGAGCCGGCCGTGCTGCTCCAGGACATCGGGCTCCTCCGGCGCGGTCTTCAGCAGCCCGCCGGTGACTTCGAGGGCCCGACCGATGTCTCCCGCGTCAGCCCAGGCCTGGGCCATGCGGCGCCTCGCCAGAGACATGGCGTCGGTGTTGCCCGTGGTCTCGCATAGGGTGACCACGCGCTCGAGGGCCTTGCGCTCCTTATCAAAGGCACCGGCCAGTCGATGGGCCTCGGCCAGCCCGTTCCAGGCGGGGAGGCTGGAGTCGTCCAACCGCACGGCGCGCTCATACTCGGCCCGCGCGCGGAGGGGATCGTCCATCAGGTTGAGGTAGATCTCCCCCAGGGTCAGGTGACCCCGCAATCGCTCACGGCGACCTGTGGCCCGGGCCAGGTAACGCCGCTGGAGCCGGAGCAACTCCGGAAGACGCCCCGCCACACGATACAGTCCAATGAGGGCCTGCACCGCCTGCGGTAGGTCCGGGTCCAAGGCGAGGGCGCGCTCGTACCAGGATGTGGACCGGGCGGGATCCGTAGCCGAGAGCAGGCGGCCACAGGCCAGGGTAGCGAGCACTGCTTCGCGCACGTCTCCCCGTCGTTGGGCCATGGTGGCCAGAGCGGCATACCGCGAGGCCGCGTCCTCCACCTCGCCGAGCTCCTCGGCGGTGCCGGCCAAAACAAAGAGAGCGGGCTCGTGCTCCGGTTCTTCGGCGAGGGTGCGTCGTGCCAGGCGACGGGCCTGCTGGATCGTGTGAGGCGAGCAAGAGAGTAGCTCCAGCAGCCGCTGTAGGACGAAGGGGTCCTCAGGGTCGATTCGATGGAGACTGTCATACTGGGCGAGGGCGCCGGCCACATCTCCAGCGGCCAGCAACCGCTCACCCTTGCCGAAGCGATCGATGAACTCCGCCTCGGCGAACGATTTCGGCAACCCACCCGAAGCCGTAACCTGAAGAACATGGCGAGGGGCTTCGCCTCCGGCCTCGCCCTCCCCGGCCTCACCCTCTCCGGCCTCACCCTCCCCGGCCCGGACATCGGCAAATCGTACTGAGCCGGACACGTCCGTGGAGATATCCTCAGGCGTTGCATACACGACCTGCAAGCCGTCAGGAGACACCTGCAGCCGCTCGAGCACCACTCCGTGGACGGCGGGTAGGCGCCAGCCATTGGCGGGCAGCAACTGTCGGAGCACCAAGCCCAGGAAATCCACCTCCACGGCAGTGGCCCCCTCCAGGTGGTACAGCGGACGCGGCGGATCTTCGGGGACGGCGCGCACCCCGGCCGCAGCCACCAGGCCGACACCGAGCAACGGCGATGGCAGGGGCAGATATCCATAGGGACGCCAGTGGTCCAGCACCAGCCGAATCCGCAGGTCGTTAGAGGCCACCACGCTGACCCGGGACGTGAAGGGGACCTGCCGATCCCCCAGGCGGGCGACCCCTTCGACGCGGATAGCCCCGTCCATCCACCGAAGGGAGAGCTGATGGAACCCGTAAGACGCCAGGGAATCCCGAGCAACAAACCAGGAAGAAAAAGCCTCGGCCTCTACCGAAGCCTCGTACCGCCGCAAACGACATCGCCGGTGCCGAAAGCGCCCCGCACCGCCGCTGACGTCAAAGGGGAAGGAGACCCCCGGAACCTCCAAGGCGAGATGATCCAGCCGGACCAAGCCGCTCAGGTGGCGACGTCCTAGGGTCACGTGTGCCTTGCCCCCCAGGAAATCCAGGGCAAACCCAAGCGGGTTGTCGCTGCGCTCTTTGGAGCGCCCGTCCGTGGTCAAGTCTATCTCCAATCCCTATACCCCGCGAGTCATCTTCTTTAGGAGGCCAATGCTCGCTGTCGCAGTGTATCTCCCCGCCCCCGCCAATACCATAGGGAATCTGGCCAGTGACCTCACCCCCGGAGTCCATCATCAAGTCCACATCAGTGGAGGTACCGGTTGCCTATCGGAAGGACCTTGACTACACTTCCGGCGTCTGCGCTTTGGAAGTCTAGGAGGTCCCATGTTTTCCGCTGCAAAAATGCGTCTGGGCGGCATCGCCGTCGCTACCATCTCCGTTCTGGCTCTCGCCGCCCTGTCGGCTTGTCCCCAGGCCATCAAACCGCGTCCCCGTCCGCAGGTCGAACAACCACCGCCGAGTTATCCATACCGCGGCAAGACCATCCGGGTAGACGGGCGCATCCACATCTTTGACCGTACCAAAACCCGCGCCCTGGGCGTGTTGTACCAACCGGCCGCCGGTGGCCTGGTCAAGCCCACGGGTATTGTGGGCATCGACACCCGTCGGGGCTCCACGCGCTGGACCAAGAGCGTGGACTTCAAGCTGCGCGACCCCAACGTGCCCTGGAGCTTCGAGCTCGCGCTCAACGTCACCTACCTGGCCGCTTGGGTCAAAGGGGACAAGATCCGCGCCTTCGACATCTACGGCCGGGACGCCTGGACCTGCAAGCTCTCCGGCGCGCTGGGCGTGACGAAAATCGGTGAAGGGTTCATCACCGCCAAGGGGTCGAAAATCTACTTCATCGACCGAAAGACTGGCAAGCCGAGCCCCGTGGCCGACCTGGGCGCACCCATCACAGCGCCGCTGGTGGCGCTGCCGGAGGGGGAGGTCATCGCCCTGACCGGAGACTTCCTGGTGGGCGTCAACCTGGACGGTAGACCCGGCAAGAAGGTGCTCTTTCGCCACCGACTCAAGCAGCTCGAGGGGCTCGTTGCCACCAAGCCTCAGGTCAAGGGTGACATGCTCGTGGTGGGCTCCAAGGCGACCCCTCTCATTATTAAGACGGAGGTCTCCCGCCTGGATCCGGTCACACTCAAGGCCCGCTGGAAGAAGCTCCTCCCAGGACGCATCCGCAGCCACAACTCTCTGTTTGTCCTAGGCAATCAGGTGCGAATCATCAACCGCATCCCGGGCCACCCCGACCAGATGTTTCTCCTCAATGGCAAGGACGGCCAGCTGGTCGGTAAGATCCAGACCGGCGCGCGACGGGGCTGCCAGTACGGCTCGGGGCAGATGTTCTGTGTGACCAAGAACGCCGTCGTGGCCTACGACAAAAAAACCCTGAACGAGGTCTGGCGTCGGGAGACGCTGGAGGACATCCGCTCCAACCAGCACTTTGCCCACGGCTCTACCTTCTACATCGCCGAGGGGCGCAAGGTGGTGGGCGTGGGCGCAGAGGGTCGGGTGAAATTCTCATACGAGATCAAGTCCGCGCCCTACCGCCCGTCTGTCAATCGAGTGCTCGGCGTGGTCAAAAACACGCTGATCATCACGGTTGTGGACTGGATCCGCCAGAAAGGAATGGCCCAGATCTGGGGCATCAACCTATCCACAGGGAAACGGCGTTGGACGGTGCGGTGGAACATGTTCACCGCTACGCAGGCCTACGCCGAGAAAGCCGTACAGCTCGTCGGCGACAGGCTCATCTTCGCCGACAAGGTCTGGGTTCGGGCCTACAACGCCGCAACGGGCTTGGCCATGGGCGGCATCCCCCACCGGATCAACGCCCACAAGACCAAGGTCCCCACGATCAAAACCATGGGTGGCCGCGTCTGGCTCGAGCGCGTAGGCACCCTCGCCATGCTGACCACCAAAGGAAGGATCCTGTGGCGACACAAGCTCGCCGGCGGTCGGGTCGTGGCCGTGGGGCCGACCCTGATGTTCATTAAGGCCCCGGGGGGCAAGATCCGCGCCCTGGACCTGAAAAAGAGCGGCCGCAAGCGCTGGACGGTGAAATTCAAGCCGACCCTACGACCCAAGATCGTGGAGGTGGCTGGGGGCGTCATCTTCTCCCACCACAGCGTCGCCCTGGTCATCGACCCGGTCACGGGCAAAAAGAAGAGCACCTGGAAGCCCGGCGGCTGGCACCTGACGATGATGGGCAAAACCCCCTTGCTGGCACGCGTGCTGACCTTCCGTCCCAAGCAGTCCGGCCTGCTAGAGGCGGTGCGGTACGACCGCGAAGCCAAGAAGGCGAGTCGCGCCTGGGTGACCCTGGTGAACAAGCCCACAAAGAAGCTCCAACCCCTGGCGTCCGTGGTCAAGGGGCAGTTCCCCTGGTTCCATGTTGGGGCTGATCTGGCCATGTATCCCGTCGACGGAGGTCGCTGCCTGGTAGCCCTGGATCTGTTCGAGGGCACGGGGCGATGGAAGAAGTGTGGTCTGGCCTGGCCTGCGCCGCCCCGCGCCTATGGGGGCCATCTTTACATGACCACCGGCACCGTGGTGGCTGGACAGCCCGAACAGCAGCAGGGCCTCTTTGCCATCAACGAGAGCAATGGCAAATCCAAGCGGCTGTTCAAGATCCCACGGTCCGGAAGCGAACGGTTCATGCGACCGCAGTATGGCCCGGTCTTCGGCGGCGAGTTCTTCGTGCTCACCCAGGGAGATCGGCTCCGCCAGCTCTTCCTTGCCAAGCCCCTAGGCAAACGCTAAGGGCCAAACAACCAGCCTCCCAACAGACCGGGGGACCCTATGAAGACACAACAATTCGAGCCGCTGCCGCCGGTAGTGCAACGCTTTTTGAGGTATGTGGCCATCGACACCCAGTCGGTGGAGGACTCCACGGACTACCCCAGCAGTGCCAAGCAAAAACACCTGGGCCAGCTCCTGGTGGAGGAGCTCGAAGCGCTCGGGTTGGCGGACGCCGTCATGGACGAGTGGGGCTACGTCACCGCCACCCTGGAGCGAACCGAGGGAACAAAAGGCCCCGTCATCGGGTGGATCGCACACATGGACACCTCGCCCGAGGTGTCCGGCGCTGACGTCAAACCCATGACACACAGCGACTACCAGGGCGGCCCGCTCACGCTGGCCACGGGCATCGAAATCCACCCGGACTCCAGCCCGGAGCTGAACCAGTGCCACGGCCACGATATCATCACGTCCGACGGCTCCACCCTGCTGGGCGCCGACAACAAGGCGGGCATCGCAGCCATCATCAGCGCCGTGGGGCACCTGCTCGATCATCCGGAGCTCCCCCACACCACGGTGCGGCTGGCATTCACATGCGACGAAGAGATCGGCCGGGGAACCCTGCACTTTGACGTGGACGAATTCGGTGCCGCGCTCGCCTACACCATAGACGGTGAAACGGTGGGCGAGGTAGAGAACGAGACCTTCTGCGCAGACATGGTGACCCTCACGATCAACGGGTGCAACGTGCACCCCGGCTACGCCAAGGACAAGCTCGTCAACGCTCTCAAGGCCGCATCGGCCATCGTGTTGGGGCTCCCCCAAGACGAGGCGCCGGAGACCACCGAGGGACGCCAGGGCTACTTGCACCCCATCAGCATCACCGGCGGCGTGGAGAAGGCGGAGGTCAAGCTGCTCGTACGGTCTTTCACCGAGGACGGCCTCGCGCGTCTAGCGGAGACCTTGGGGTCCATCGTCGCGGCGACCACCGAGCGGTTTCCGGGCGTGGTCATCGATTCCGAGCTACGGCAGCAGTACCGCAATATGCGCACCCTGCTCGACGAACGGCCTGAGGTGGTGGAAAAGGCCATGGAAGCCGTGCGAAGTGCCGGCGGCGAGGCCAAGCTGTCCTTCGCTCGGGGGGGCACCGATGGAGCCATGCTTACATTCAAGGGCCTCCCCACCCCCAACATCTTCACTGGCGGCCACAACTTCCATTCCACACAGGAGTGGATCTCCATCCAGGATCTATCCTTCACGGTCGACACCCTCATCGAGCTCGCGCAAATCTGGGCTGAGGAGTAGGGCCCAGGGATCAGCCCTCAGACCTCAGGCCATGGGCACGCGGATCGTAAACCGTGATCCTCCTTCGGGGGCACTCTCCACGTCGATGCTGCCGCCATGCTCGAGTACGATCTTCTTCACGATGGCCAGGCCCAGGCCCGTGCCCGAGCCCTTGGTGGTGAAGTAGGGATCGAAGACCCGATCCCGTAGGTCGTCCGGAACGCCGGGGCCGTTGTCGGTGAGGGTAATAAGCGCCACACCGGAGTGCACCAGGCGCCGCGCCTGAATCGATACTCGGGGACGATCTCCCGCCTCCTGGGTGGCTTGGTAGGCGTTCTCCACAAGGTTGAGGAGCACCCGCCTAAAGAGCAGACGGTCGACCTTGATGTCAAACTCCGGCACCGGCGGCGTCCAGTCCAACTCGCCCACATCTTCCAGCTCTCCCAGAGAGCGGCGGAGGTCGTCGACCACCAGGGATATCTGGGTGGGCTCAGGCTGTACCTGGGGCAGCTTGGCAAAGGCGGAGAATGCCTCCACCAGTCGCCGCAAACCGTCCACTTCCTCGTGCACGATCTCCGCCGCCTCGTCGAGCAGCTCGCGGTACCGTGGATCGTCTCCGTCGTACTTTCCCTGGACCTGCTGTATGGCCAGGAGGATGGGGGTCAGCGGGTTCTTGATCTCGTGAGCCAAGCGGCGAGCGACCTCCTGCCAGGCGCTGATCTTCTGGAGATAGGCGATCTGAGCGCGGTTCCGCCGCAGCTCGGCGACCATCTCGTTGAAGGCGGCGTTGAGTTGGCCAATTTCGTCACGGGCGCGGGTCGGAACGGCCACGTCGAGATCACCGGCGGCGACACTCTTGGTGGCCCCCGAAAGGCGACTGAGACGTTTGGAGAAACGCCGCGCAAACACCAACCCGACGACGGTGACGATGAGCATGGCGCCGCCAAAGAAGCGGAGAAACGACCAAACGGAGTAGCGCTGCAGCTTCTGATCAGCCTTCTTCACGTGGGGGGATTCCACATCGAGCTTTCGGACCAGATGCTGGAACCGCTCGGTGGCCTGGCGTTGAATCGGGAACTCCACCACGAGAGTCCAACCCGTGGCACCGATGGGCTTGTACAACCGAAAGCGGCGCCCCTGATCCCCTTCGGAGCCCTGGACTGCCACCATCCGCTCCGAAGGATCCCGTACGGCGAGCCGCTCAAGGTCCTCGTTGCGACTCATGGCCTGGGCGAGGGCCTGTCGCATCTCCTCGGGGTCCCGGTTCCACACGGCGTGCGTCAACAGGGGCAACTCGGCCACCGAATCGGCGATGATGTCGTATCTCTTTTTCTGGGTGCGAAACAGCTCTCGATACACCGGAGGGACCGTCCGCAGCTCCGTCTCCAGCTCGCGAATGTACCCCCGCAAGGTAGCGGTGGAGACCTGCACGGTGGAGTCGACCAAATACAGCGAGAAGAAGAAAAAGCTCGCCGAGATCAGCAGCAACAAGAGCACCAGTTTGACGCCGAATCGCCCCATAGATCTATGGCCCCACGTTCCACGTAGATTGTGTGCAGTACTTGACCCGCTTGAGGGCCCGGCTGATCCGGCTGTGTACTCGGATCACCACCGCGGGTGCGATGGGAGAGCCCCCACGGATAATGCGCGACTTTCCCTGGTTCATGATCCACCGACGGATGCGGGCGGCCAGAGACTTGGGCATGGGCGCGAAGAGAATGCGGATCTCCACGTAGAACTTCATCTTCACCGGGAACCGCTTCATGGCCCCCACCAGCAGGGTCACATTCGCAATGCGCCTCAGCGCCTTCCGGAGGCTATTTTCGCGGTAGAAGTGCGCACCCCAGGAGTCGTGCACAGAAATGCGATAGGTGCCTGCCCATACGTCGTAGGAGACCCGGCAGTCCCGGATGATGGTCTTGATGCGCCGGTTCCCCTGCTTGCGAAAAACCGTAGCCTCCAGGTAGATGTGCCGTGAAATGCCCGACTTGAGCTTCTTCTTCAACCGCTTATCAAAGAACTTACGAAACTTGAAGGACAGCAGGATGTTCTTCTTCCGGGGGTCCTCGAAAAAGCGAACCACCTTCCAGCGACCATGGTGACACCTACGCGCAAAAGCGGGTTCCACCGATGCCGCCAGGCCCATGAGCACCAATAGCGCGACCAGCAGCACCCGGGGGGTGCGGCGACCACGGCTACGTGGGCCTTTACCTTGGTATCCAGCCCAGCGCATTGCCAAAAGAGAGGATGAAGACCCCGACGTAGGTATCCAGCCGGAAGCCAACATCGAAGACCATATCAATGGGGGTGGCCTGCCGCAGCCCTTCGTCTCGGACGCGGAAGTCGTCCTCGGAGAGCATCGTGAGAAGCCCCACCGAGACGTAGAAGTTGGAGTTGTACACGAGTCGACCGCCCCGCGACAGCGGGATGTCGTAGCGTATGGCCATCCGTCCGGCGATGGTCTCATAGCGCTTGTCCACGATGGAGTTTGAAAAGAGGTTCCGACTCGGGCGGGTGGCAAAGTTGAGCCCCAGGGCCCTCCGGGGCACCTGCTCGTTGAGGTCACCGATGAAGAACTTGTTGTAAAGAGGGGTCTTGCCAATGATGACCCCTGCGTAAAGCTGCAGTGAGACGACATGGTGGTACCACGGCATCAGCCAGTACTTCTGAAATGACGCCACCACCTTGGCGAACTGATAGCTCGATCCGATGTAGGTAGTGGCCAGCTCGGCGGCGATCTCCAGACGCATGCCGCTTGTGGGCATCACGGGGTCATTTCGGGTGTCCCGGACGAAGGTGGCGGCTACCGAGGACAGGAAGCTGTTGCCGTCAATCAGATCGAACGAGAGCCGCTCGGGGCGCCCGTCCGGGAAGAACCGCACGGCCCCCTGGGGAAGACTCGCGGTGATCCACTCGAACCGGAAGTCCAAATAGACCATGTTCTGGGAACCCAGGGCGCTAAACAAACCCAGGATGCCGCCCAGGCGGCTATAGCGCACCGCCGAGAAGTTCTCCACGTCCGAGCCGTTGGGGTTCTCGCCCTTGATGCGAAACAGATCGGACGCCTCTGCGTGCAGGAGCATCAGGGACATGCCCACCCGCCGGGCGAAGAGCCGTGGGTAGGAGAAGCGGAGCTGCTCCGCATGCTGAAGCCGTGCACCAGCGGCGACGTCCTTGGCCGCCGCCCCTACGACGAACGCGGCCGACAGATGCAATCCACGACCCAGGAAATTGTTCTCGGCCAGATCCAGCCCTCCCCAAAACGGCGTCGCGTTCGAGTATCCCAGGTGTAGCGCCTGCACGACGATGGTGCCGCGTTCACGCACCCAGATATTCAGGATCACGCGCCCGGGCTTCGACCCCTTGGACAGGGAGAAGGAGACGTCACGGAACAGGCCGCAGGCGAGTAACTTCAACCTCGCCTTGGCGATGCGCGGATCGGAGGCGGTGATAACGTCTCCCTTGCGGATCTCCAGCTTGTTCCGGATCACGCTGGGGTGGGTGGACCGGCGGCCTTGGATGCGGATGCGCTCCACCGTGTACCGGGGCGCATCGTCGGAGACGAACGCTCCCGGATGGGGCGACAGCGCCGGACGCCCGGGTCGCGCATTCCCAGGACGCTCCACCGGTGCGGCCCGGGGACGCTCCACCGGTGCGGCCCGGGGACGCTCCACCGGTGCGGCCCGGGGACGCTCCACCGGTGCGGCCCGGGGTGCCGCGACCGCCTCGGTCCAAACCAGGCAACCAAGCACCACCATGGAGCAAGCGCCAGAGCGCCAAATGTGCGAAAGCCGCGGCATAGCCTCCTCGGCATGAGATGATATAATACCCACCGATACTAAAGGAGTTCACCATGCCGGGGCAATCCTTCCAAACATTTCTCGGTGAAACTGCGAGACGACGGATCTCCTTCGGGATCCTGCTGACCACGCTGCTTTCCGCGGGCTGTACGGATTTGCGGGACTATACCGGCACCTGGCGAGGCAATATAGTACGCAGCTCATACCTGCGACATGGATTCGACTCCGAGACCAGCGCGGTACTCACGGTCGTGAGTATCGATCGATCGACTTTGACCGGCCATCTCCAATTGACCCCGAGCCAAGACTCCACCTCCGGGTTCGACGCGACACTCATTCCGGTGATGGAGGCGGAGAACGACGCCCTGGGAGACATGAGCTTCGACGGAGATCCCCTCGCGACGTACATCTTTTTCGTGTCTCCGGTAGACACCAACGAAGCCAGCGCCCTGGTAATTCTGTCGGCTCACTCGAGGGACCGCATGGAGATGCGCATCCTACGCCACGATCTCTACGGCGTCTTCAACCTAAGCAAATGACCCTCTCATCAGACGACAAACTCTCCTTGCCCACGGTCGTCTACATCGAAGATGACGCCCTATGTGCCGAGCTCGTGTCCGACGGACTGGCAGAGGTCTGCAGGATCCTGCGAGCCGCGGACGGACTGGCAGGACTGGATCTCGTGGAAAAGGTTCTCCCCGCGCTGGTGCTGGTGGACCTCCATCTGCCCGCCCTGTCAGGCTTTGACGTGATTGAGAGGCTGCGCACCAACTCGCAAACCTCCGACATTCCGGTGCTGGCCATCAGTGCCCGGATCATGGCTGGTGAGGAGGCCCGAGTGCTGGCAATGGGTTGCCGAGACTTCGTGGCCAAGCCCTTCCGACTGGCCACCTTACGTCAGAAGGTAACTACTGCCCTGAGCTGACCAACCTATTGCTGGTCGGGATCTGGAGGTTCGGCGAGGACACAGGACGCCACAAGGGCCTCGATCTGTGGGTCCTCATAGCCCGCCTCCCGAAGCACCTCTCGGGAGTGCTCGCCGAGCTGCGGCGCCACACGCTCTGGCCCCGACCGTGTGCAGGGTGTGTGCACCGGACCATCGGCAGACAAGCCCCAGCCCGTTTCACCGGTTCGCAGCACCCCACGGGCCTGGTGCTGGGGGTGTGAGGCGAGCTCGTCAGGAGCCAGGGCCGGCTCGCAACACACGTCGTGGCTACCGAGCACCTCCATCCAGACATCCCGATTTCGGGTCGCCAGGGTCTTTGCGATCTGCGCTCGCAGCTCCCGCTGGCGCTCGGGCCCGGCCAACATGTCATCCGCCCGGGCCTCAAACCCGACCAGGGGACCAAGCCCGGCCGAGAACTTGGGTTCCAGGGCGCCCACCGAGATCAGGTTCGCGTCGGCCGTTTTATACACGCTGTAGGTCGCTAGACCACCGGTTAAAAGCGCCTCTCCCGGTCCAGGCCGGCCCTTGCCCGCCGCGAGGAGATCCGCCAGCTCAGCGCCGATGAGCGCCAGGACCCCCTCGGTCATGGAGATGTCCAGGTGCAGGGGTCCACCCTGCCGCCGTTGTTGCTCGAGCCCGGCCAGGATAGCCACTACCCCAAAGAGCCCACCACCCACCAGATCAGCGATCTGTACCGGTAGGGGCCGGGGAAGCCCCTCCCCTGCCATCTCGGCCAGGAGCCCAGACAGTGCGAGGTAGTTCAGGTCATGGCCGGCCCTCGCCGCGAGGGGACCGGTCTGCCCGTAGCCACTGATGGAGCACAGAATCGTGTCGGGGTTGACCTCGCAAAGGGCGGAAAAACCTATGCCGAGCCGATCCACAACCCCGGGTCGGAACCCCTCAACTACCACGTCGGCATCTCGCGCCAAACGCAGTAGCACTTCTCGTCCGGCCACGCACCCCAGGTCGAGGGCCACCGAACGCTTTCCGCGGTTTACAGCCCTGAAGCGAGCGCCAACGCCATCGAGCAGGGGCGGCAGCATCCGCAGATAATCGCCTGCTCCGGGCTGCTCGATCTTCACGACGTCCGCACCGAGATCGGCGAGGATCAACGTTCCAAAGGGCCCGGGGAGCAGCCGGGTCAAATCCAGCACCCGGAGTCCTTGCAGCGCCTGAGTCAGTGGCATATTTTCCCCCTCCGCCAGACCACCAGCAATGATCACCGACCCTACTTCAGAAGGCTGAACACCTTCTGCAGCTTCATGGCGGCCATGGGGTTGTCGATGGTCATCTTTTTCTGACTCATGAACTGCATGGCGAGCATGAGGTTACCGATGAGGGCCTGGAAGTTCTCCAGACTGATCTCGATGGTGCAGGTGGCATCGCCGTCACCCTCGGTACAAGTGGGCGGCTCGGACTTGGCGTCCAGGCACCAGGTGCCACCGTCATCCCCGGTGATCACGAACTTGAAGATCTCGTTGATCCCCTTGAACTTATCCGGGTGCTCCGTAAGTGCGGTGGGGAGCTTTTCGTTGAACATTTCGGCTGCGGTCATGGCCATGGTCTGGTCTTCCTTTCAATTGCCCTGTTCAGGGCTCCGGTGCGTACGGCCCGGGCGGCCACCACATCGGGTTATTGGGAATAATCTGTACTCTGCGCGTCCACCGCCCGATGGGTGTGAGGTGCCACCTGGTCACCAGACTCCAGGCGCACTCCTTCCAATACGCAGTAGGGTTTTACATGCACTCCATCGGCGAGGTGACAGTCACGCAAAACCACGCCCGTCTCCAGCCGACAGCGGTCGCCGATACGGGTCCGACCTGTAATCTCCACGCCGGCGGCAACCCGACAGTCGGTGCCGAACCGCACCGACGAGTGGACCACCACGCGCTCGGGGTCCTCCAAGAAAACCCCGCGGGCCATGAGCTTTGTCGACACCCGTCGCCGTAGCACCTGGGCCACCGACGCGAGGTCTGCCCAGGTGTTCACCCCAGCAACCTCCAGGGGATCGCACTGCATCGCCACGGCGGAGTCATGGTCGCCGGCGGCGGCCACAAGATCGGTCAGGTACACCTCTCCGGTGGCGTTATCCGCACCCAAGCGACGGATCTCACGGCGCAAAAAACCCAGCTCCACGCAGTAGATTCCTGCGTTCACCTCGTCCACTTCGCGCTCCGGCCCGCTGGCGTCCAAGTACTCCACCACACGCCGCACCTGACGCCCCTCGCGTATCACCCGCCCATAGTGCGCGGGATCTTTGGGCCGCATGGTGAGCACGGCCATCTGGGCGTTACGCCGCTCCCGGAGCCGACGCAAACGCCCCAGGGTGCGAGCGGTGAGCAACGGCACATCTCCCGAGAGGATGAGCACCGATCCCTTGCGACCGCGCACCTTTGGGAGCGCCGCCGCCACAGCATCTCCAGTACCACGCTGCTGGCGTTGCAGGGCGAAACGAAGAGACTTGCCTTTGAACTGCCCCCTCAGCGCCCTCTGCACCGCCTCCTTTTGGTGACCCACCACCACCACCACCTCGCTCCCCTTCAGGCGCAAGGCCATTCGGACGGGATGTGCCACCAGCGGGAGCCCATCGAGGGGGAGAAGCATCTTCGAAAGAGAAGCGCGAAGCCGGGTGCCCCGGCCTGCGGCCATCACAATGCAGGATGTTGCCATTGGCGGAAAGGGTGGCGAGCGCTAGCTCACGATGGACAGGCCCAGCTGATTACGAACCTCGAAGTACTCCTCAGAGATGGCGTAGAGCACCAGCTCCTTGACCTTCTCCTTGGCGGGGATGCCACCGACGGGCACGGGCTCCCGGGCGATAACCTGCGAGGCAACCTCCAGGTCATTGCACAAAATGAACCCGGTGTGGTTGGCCGAGTATTCCACGGCCTGGAGCCACCGCGAGAGATCGGCCTTATCACCGATCTCCACGAGCTTCTTCACCACCGCACCGACCTGCTCGAGGTGCTGCGGAGGCAGGAGCTTGCCGAGCTGCTGAGCCGTGGAGGTCACGTTGGTCGCCAGGTCCGGCGGTACCTCCACGCCTGGGTTGACCATCTTCATGGCGGCAAAGAGCAGCACCTTGAGCTCGGCCACGGTCTGGACCGATTTGAGGATGTAGTGCTCCGGTCGCAAGAAGGAGATCTCGCGGGAGATGATGTATGAAAGCTCCTTCTCCGGCCGTCCCTGGAGCAGGTCGGCGCCCACCACACAGAAGGGAATCATGACCCCCTTCTCGATGGCGGTGGCCATCTGGATACCGCCCCGCTGCTCCTGCCGCAAGAATAGCTCCGGCAGCTCAGGCAGATTCAGCACCTGACTGACATAGTTGAACACCTTGGAAAACAGCAGCTGATCCGTAGCGATGTCGCGCTTCTCCTTACGCTTGATCTTCCAATCCTTGTAAGGCCGCGCCTTCACCCGGGCCACGGCGGGGGACAGCAGGCCGAACAGAATCCCCAGAAGCCGCTCCTCCTCCTTGGCGTACACCTGACGCGTCCAGAGCTCATCGCTCATACGCTGTTTGGCCCGCACGAAGCCCTTCTGCTTGTACTGGTCATAGAGCTGCCGCTCTTCGGGATCGGCCTTTTTGAGGAACGAAAGCGCCGAGGAGACACACCAGGCCTTGTCGTACTGCTTGGTCTCCATGTAGATGCGATACAGCTTGTGGTAGCTATCGAACTTGTACGGAGAGGCATCGATGAGCGCTTGGTGGTGACCGATGGCCTGGGTCAGGTAATCGGGGCCGGCGAGCTCACAGAGCTCGGCCAGGATCTCGTGGCGATGCATGTTGCCCGGCTCCAGTTGGGACGCCAGGTCGAAGGTCTCCAGCGCGGCAGTGTAGTCGCGCAGACGCGACCGGTACACCTCACCGAGGTTGTGCAACAACATCACCATCAACGCGTCATTCTCACCAGGACCCAGCCGCTTGATCATCCGGCGATAGTTCCGCTCCAGGTTCTTCCAGTCCTTCTTCGAGGTGAGAATACGGTCCAGAGCCTCGAAGGCCTTGAGCAGGTCGGAGTGGTTGTCGTCCAGCGCCAGGTTGAAGTACTCGACTGACTCGTCGAGCGCCTTGATCTCATCGCGGCAGATGACAGCGGCCGTGTAGTAGTACTTGGCTCGCCGCTTACCGTCCGCCTCCATCTCCACGAACTTGATCAGAACGTCCACTGCCTTTTTCCACTGCTTGGTCTCAGTGTACAGCTCCAGGCTCTTGGACAAGACGATGTGGTCCTGCGGGACGAGCTCCAAGGCTTCACCGAAGGCAGCGAGGGCCTTCTGGCCGTTATTCAGCTTCTCGTGGTAGATGTCACCCACATCGCTGAGCAGATTGAAGCGCTCGTCTTCGCTGTCGGTGTTTTCGATGAGCGCCCGCTTGGCGTGGATCACCGCTTCCCAATTGTTGAGGCGTCCCTCCAGCTCCATCACCGCCAAGAGCGTATCGCGGTGTCCCGGATCCACCTCGAGGGCCTTCTCGTACATGTTGAGGGCCTTCTTGCGATCTCCGAGCCTCAGCTTAACGTTTCCGAGCTTGAAGAAGATGTCGGTGATCTCTTCGTCGTTCTGGTCCTCCCTATGGTGCACCAGGATGGTCTGGTAGATCTTAAACGACCGGTCCCACTGCTCCTGCAGATACAGCAGGTTCGCCATGCCCTTGAGTGTCGGCAGGTGGGTGGAATCGGCGTCGTAGGCATCCTTGTACAGCTTGAGGGATTTCTCGGCGTTATCCAGCCGCTCCGCCGTGTGCGCTGCCATGTAGTACAGCAGGTTGAGGGATTTGTTGTCCTTGCCCTCGGACTTGCGCACGAGCATGTCCATGATGGGATCCAGCTCGTCGAACCGCTCCTCGGCGAAGTACAGCTCCGCCAGGGGCTCGGCCGCGCCCACGTGCTCGGGATCCAGCGCAATGGTCTGCGCCAGCAGCATCTTGGCGGTCTCCCGGTCCTCGAGCTTCTCGAGGTAGAGCAGGCCCGCCTCGTGCAGCAGCCGCGTCTTCTCCAGCATGTTCGCCGTAGAAGCCTCGGCCTGGACCATCATCTTCGCGGCCTTCATCCAGTCACCGCGACCCTGGTAGATGTCGGTGAGCTGGTTCATGGACGGAACGTAGCCGGGATCCAGCTCCAGGGACTGGACATACCGCTCCTCAGCGGACTCGAGATCCCCCATGAACTCCTGGTTGATCTTACCCAGACGGTGGAAGATTTCCACCCGCTCACTGGCGTCTTCGGTGAGCTCGGATTGCCGCTGCAGGGTATCTAAGGCCCGATCCCAGTCCTCGATCTGCTCGTAGAGCCGGGAGAGGGCAGACACCGCCCCGCTGTGCTCGGGATCGAAGCTCAGGATATCGCTGAAGGCCTCGATGGCGCGGTCAGGATCCTGCAACTCACGCTCGTAGATCTCGCCCATGGACTGGTAGAGCTCCACGCGATCGGCGTCCTCAAAGACGGCGTTGATGTGCCGCCCATAGGTGTCTACGATCTCCTCCCACTTTCGCTCCTGCCGATAGAGTCGGGCGAGGTTGCGGTAGCCGGCGACGTTTCGCTCGTCGATGAGCAGGATCTTCTCGTAGCACTCACAGGCCCGATCGACCTTGTCGAAGTACTCTTCCCAGGTGGCTGCCATCTGCTGGTACTTGGCGATGCGCTCGTCGTCATCGCCCAGGATGTCGAGCTGCTGCTCGAGCACATCCAGATACTCCTCCATCTGGCCGGTTTTCTCATAGAGCTTCTCGAGGGCCTTGAGCGCTTCCAGGTGCTGGGGCTCGACCTCGATGATCTCCTTATAGGAATCGATGGACTTATAGGAGTCGTCCATCCGATCCTCATACAGCTCGCCCACCTGCATCTTGAGGGAGATAACCTCGTCGATGTCGTCGGTGTGCCCGGCCCGCTGCTTGAGCACCTCAATGAGGGGCTCCCACTGCTGGTACATCTTATACAGACGCTCCAGCGAGGTGAGGCCCTCCATGTTGGCGTCGTCCACCTGAATGGCTGCCTGGTAGGACCCGATGGCCTGGTTCGGGTTCTGGAGCTGATCCTCGTAGAGCTCAGCGATGTTCAGGTGCAACTGAGCCAGAACCTCGGGCTCTTTCTCGAGCTCGGCGTGGCGGGACATGGTCGCCACCAACTCTGCCCACTGCTGCTGCAGCCGGTAGAAGTCCGACAGGGCGGCGAGGGCAGGTGTATTCTCGTTGTTGAGCTGTAGGGCCTGCTGCAACGAGGCGATGGCGTACTCCGGCCGCTCCAGCTTCTCGCCGTACCACCGGCCGATCTTGACCCACAGGTCACATTTGACGTCAACGTCCTCGACGGTCTGCACCACCTCCGAGTACGTGGCCAACAGATCGTTCCAAAGGTTCGTCGCCTCGGCGAGGCGCTCAAACTCCTGGGCAGTGATCTCGTTGGTGTAGTCGAGACTGAAAGCGACCTTCAGAACTTCGAAGGCGTTGGACGGGTCACCGAGCTGCTCCTCGTACAACCGCGCCACGTTCTGCAGGGTCTCCACCTGCTCCTCGGTGCTACCCAGGTGCTCAAGACGGGTCATGAGCAGATCAACCAGCTTCTCCCAGTTACCGTTGTCCCGGTAGATCTGCTCCACGTTGGCAGAGGCAGTCATATTGTCCGGGGTGGCCTCCAGGATGCGTTCGTACACCTCCGCCGCCTGGAGGGAGTTGCCGCACTTGTCCTCCCAGGTATCGGCAGCCTGCATGAGCACGTCGATCTGCTCCTCCAGGTTGTCCAGTGCGCGTGCCTTACGCTCCAAGACGGTGATGCAATCCTCCCACATCCCCTCCTGGGTGTAGAGGGTCTCCAGAGCCGCCATGGCCTTGAAGTCCGCCTCATCCAGGGTCATCACCTTCTGCCAGGCGTCGATGGCCTCCATGGGCCGCATCAGGATGTCGCCCTGCAGCTCGCCGAGCTGGGCGTACAGGGCGATGAGCTCTGTTTCCTCGAGCTGCGTGATGCCGATATCAATGAGCCGATGCAGCGTGTCTACGAGCTCCTCCCAGGCTTGGCTATCCCGGTACAGCGCGGACAACGCCCATAGGGCGGTCATATTCACATCATCGATGGCCAGAATATTGTGCCAGGCTTCAATGGACTGACGCTCATTGTTGAGCTTCTCCGCCCAGATGCGTCCGAGGCGCTCGTAGATGGCGATCTGCCCCTCGGGTGACTCCTGGATGGTGACCGCTCGCTCGAGCACATCCACGAGGTCCTGGTACTCTTCGGCGGACTGATACAGGTCGGCCATGGCCCACAGAGCCACGGGGTCCTCTCCACGAATGTCGAGCACACGGGACCACAGATCCAAGGCCTGGGCGGCGTCCTCGAGCGCGTCCGAGGAGATCTTGGCCATGCGGGCGTAACAGTCAGCCATCTCCGAGTCACCCTCGGCGACGTCCACCATCCGCTCATACACCGAAAACAGCTCCTTCCACTCCTCCCGCCGGAAGTAGATCTTCTCCAGCCCCTCGAGGGCATCCGCGTTCCGGGGGTCGTTATCGAGCACCGCTCCGAAGGCGGTTACCGCCTGATCCAGATCGTCCAGGGTGTCTTCGTACACCCGCGCCAACCGGAACTGCAGCGTGATCACCTCCTCGGTGTCATCGGCTACACCGATGCGCCGGGTCAGGGTGGCTGCCAGCTTCTCGAACTCGCCAATCTGGCTGTAGAGCCGATCCAGGGACTCCAGAGCCGTGGGGTCGTGCTCGTCGATCTCGAGCACCCTCAGGTTGGAGAGCTCGGCGTGCTCCACCGACTGCAACTCCACCTCGTAGATCCGTGCGATGCGCAGGAGCACCGACTTGGCCAGATCCGGATCGTCCGCTTTGTCCGTAGCGACCTGCTCATAGACTGCTACGAGCTCTTGCCAGGAGCCGGTGGAGGTCGACAGCCGCTCCACCTCCTCGCCGGCCAACTCGGACATGGGATCCACGGCGAAGGCATGTCCCCACCATCGGAAGGCCTGAACCTCGTCGTAGAGGTTGTTCTCGTGCAGCTCGGCGATGCGCTGGATCGCGGTGAGCTGGTCCACCTGATCGTCAAGGAACCGCAGCTGTACTTCGAGGATACCCGCCAGCTTGCCCCACTGCTCGGACATCTGGTACAGGGGCTCCAAGACCCCGGCGATCTCTTCCTGCTTGACCTCCTCGGTGAACAGGAACTCCAGAGCCTGTATCGTAGGTTCGTGGTCCGGCAGACCGGTCAGGATCTCCCGGTAGACCTCGATGGCGTTGCCCATGTCCTGCAGGCTGACCTCGTAGGTCTGGCCCAGCCGGAACTGCAACTTCACCATGTGCTCGTCGCTCTCCGCCATGGAGATCTCGCGTCGCAAGATATCGGTGAGCTCGGTCCACTTCTCCAGGCTCATGTACAACCGATCCAGGGAATGGATGGCGTCTATGTTCTCCGGATCGTTGTCCAGAACCTGCTGGAACTTGGTGATGGCGTCCTCGGCGCGCCCGAGCTCCACCTCGTAGATACGCGCCACACTGAGCAGCAACCGGATCTGCAGATCACCGTCCAGGGTATCGGCAAGCTGCTCCTCATAGAGCTGGGCCGCCTGCTCCCACGCGCCGGTGTCTCCGGCGAGCCGCTCGAGGTGCGCTCCGTTCTCCTCGTTGCCCGGATCCTCCTTAAAGGCCCTCCCGTAGGCGTCAAAGGACTCGGGCAACTTGTCCAATTGGGTCTCGAAGAGCACGGCCACGCGCTGGAGCTGCTCCACCTTGTGGAATTGATCGTCGGAGTGGCGCACCATGACCTCACACAGGTCGATGAGCCGCTCCCACTCCATGGCCGACTCGTAGATGGGCTCGAGCACGTTACAGGCTGCCACGGGCTCCTTGTCCCCATGCACGATACCATCGAGGGCGGTGATGGTGGGCTCGTGCATGGGATCGATCCCCAGGGCTTCGCGGTAGCTATCCACCGCGCGCACCAGGTCGCCCAACTGCACTTCCCACAGGTTTCCAATGCGGTGCTTGAGGCCCACCACCTCGGGAGATCCGCCAGCCAACTCCACTTCGCGCTCAAGGATGGACAGAAGATCATACCAGCGCTCGGCTGCAAAGTAGAGCCGGTCCAGGGCCTGAATCGCCTGGTAGTCGTCCGGGTCGATCTCCAAGATCCCCTGGTAGGTATCGATGGCGCGGTCCACGTCCTTAAGCTCGGCGTCGTACACCTGGCCCAGCACGTACAGCATCTGCTTCCGATCGTCGTCGGTCTCGGCGAGATCGGCTTTCTTCTGATAAACGTCCTTCAGGCTCTCCCACCGCTCCAAACGGATATAGAGCTTCTCGAGGTTGTCCAGGGCCATCCGGTCGTCCTCGTCCAAGTCGATGACCTGGTTGAAGACGCCAATGGCTGCCTCTTGGTCGTCTAGGACCTCCTCATAGATCTGCGCTGCTCGGAAGAGCATCTCCTTCTTTTCGCTGGGGTCCAGCAGGATCTCCGCCTTGCGCAGCACCACCTCCACCAAACGACCGTTGTCCTGGAGCTGAAGGAAGATGCGCTCCAGGGAATCGGCCGCCTCCATACGGCCGGGGTCCACCTCCAGCACGTTGTTGAAGGCCGCAGCCGCGCGCTCGAGATCGCCCACCTGACTCTCCAGGTACTCGGCGATCTTGGTGTGCATCATCACCCCGAGCTCTTCGTCGGTGCTGTCCTCCACGCGCTTGGTGTAGAGCCCGACCAGATCCTCCCAGTTTCCCAGCTCCCGGGCGAGCCGCTCGAGACGCCCCTGGGTCTCCTCATTGGCGGGATCATCCATCAGGGCCCGACCGTACGTTCCGAAGGCCGACTGGCTGTCATCGCCGGCCACCTCGTACAGCTCACCGATCTGATGGAGGAGCTCATTTTTCTCAGTGGGATCCAAGGAGTGCTGGGCCATAATCTCCAGCACGCCAATGAGCTTCTGCCAGTCGTCTCGGATCCGGTAGATGGGCTCGAGGATCTGGGCCACCAGCTGCTGGTGATCCTCGTGGGCAAGCAACCGCTCCAGCGCCACCGTGGCCGGCTCGTTCTCCTGGTCCAGCTCCAACACCTCACGATAGGTGTCGACGGACGCGGCGGTCTCCTCAAGCTTGGCCTCCCGCAACTCGGCGAGGCGGATGCGCAGCTCTATCTGCTCGCCGTGCTCGTCGAGGGTCAACTCGAGTTGGCGCGACAGGTTATCGGCCAGGTCGTGCCAGTTTTCAAGCTGGAAATGTAGCCGGTCCAACGCCTTGAGGGCGCGGAGGTTGGTGTCGTCAGCCGCCGTGATCTCACGATAGCTGGCGATGGCTTCCTCGATCTGACCGAGCATCTCCTCTTGGAGGTACGCGATCTGGAAGTGTAGGTTTTCGCGCTCCTCGGAATCCCCCGAGAGGTCCACCTTCCGACGGTAGATCTCCAGCAGCTCGGCCCACTGCTCCCGGCGGGTGTAGAGCTTCTCCAGAGCCTCCAGGGTCCGTAGATCGTCAGGCTCGATGTCTAGAGCCTTGCGGAAAAACTCCACCGCCTTGTCCCAGCCATCGAGGCGGGTGTCGTAGATCTCCGCGATGTCCACAAACAGTGCCCGCTGCAGAGACGGATCCACATCCCCCTGCACCACCTCCTCGAAGAGGCCCACGAGCTGGGCCCAGCCCTCCTCCACCTCGGAAAGACGGAAGAGCTCGGCTCGCGCAGTCTCGTTGGCCGCGTCCAGCCGCAGACAGCGGCTGTAGGCGTCGAAAGCCTGCTCGAAGTTGCCAAGCTGAGTGGCCTGGAGCTCACCAATACGCAGCAGCAGATCCACCTTGGCGAAGGCGTCATCCTCGCCCTCGATCTGAATCTCGTAGACCTGCACCAGCCGCTCGAAATCGGCCAGGGCCTGGTAGATTGGCTCGAGCAGCTTCGAGGCCTCGAGCTTGTAGTCGTCATTGTCCAGATGACGCTCCAGGGCCTCCCGGGCGCCTTCATGGGACGAATCGAGCTCCAAAATATCGCGGTAGTTATCCACGGCCGCCCGGAGATCATCCAGGTGGGCCTCGGCAATGGAACCGAGGCGGAACTTCAAGTCCGCCACCTGCTGGGGCTCCTCGTAGGAGACCAACGCCAGCTCCCGTGCAATGATTTCGGCCAGCTCAGCCCACTGCTCCTGCCCCATGTAGAGGCGTTCCAAGGCCGACAGAGCCCCGAGATCCTCGCCAGCGAGGTCGAGGATCGCCTTGTAGGAGGCGATCGCCTTGTCCGGATCGCCGATCATCTCCTCGTAGAGCCTGGCCTCCTGGGCGTGGATCTCGCACCGCTCGTCGTCCGAGCCCGCCAGATCGATCTTCTTCTGGTACACCTCGAGCAGGGCCGGATAGTCCTCCGTGGTCTGGTAGAGTCGCTCCAGGGCGGCCACAGCCTGCTCATTCATATCGTCGAGCTCAAGGATGCGCTTGTTCGTGGTCAGGGCCTGATCGAGGTCTCCGAGATGCTCCTCGAAGACACGGCCCACCACCAGCATAAGCGGAAGGGCGCCGGCGGGGTCATCCTCGAAGCTGACGTAGGCAGCCTCGTAGGCAGCCACGAGCTGCGTCCACTCCGAGGTCTCTCCGGCGAGGCGCTCGATCTCGTCCCGCACCCAACTCTCCTCGTGGGCATCGCTAAACGCCTCGAGGTAGCGGGTCAGGGCAGTGTTCTTGTCGCGGAGATTCTCCTCATAGTAGCCGGCCAGAGCACGCAATCGCTCCAGCCGCTCATCCCGGTCTTCGGTGTGGCGGAGCTGGATCTCGAGAACGCCCACCAGCTTCTTGTGGTTGTTTGCGCCCTGGTACAGCGGAATCAGGGCCTCGGCGGCCTCGCCATTGTTCTCATCGACCTCAAGCACGGCCTCGTAGGCGCGCACGGCACGGTCGGGCTTGCCCACCTGCTCCTGCCACAGGGTGGCGATCTTGAACAGGAGCATGACCTTGGTCTCGTCGTCCTCGTCCTTGACCTGCCGATCGAGCACACGGATCAGCTCGTCGTACTTCTCCCCGCTAGCGTAGAATTCCTCAAGCTCCTGCCACGCCTTGGCGGCGAGGTACTGCTTTTTGAGGGAGTCGTTGGCCCGGCGATTGTCCGGCTCCAAGTCGAGCAGCACCTTCCAGGCTTCGATAGCCTTGTCGGGCAACGACATCTTGTCCTGATACAGAAGCCCCAGCTTCTGCGCGAGGGCGGCCTTTTCGGTGGGATCCTCGGAAAGGGCCAAGGCCCGCTCACACACGTCAGAGAGCTTCTCCCAGTCCTTCTCGCGCTCGTAGACCTTCTGCAGGTTGGTCATGGCCTCGAGGTTGCTGTCGTCGATCTCGAGGACCTTGCCCCACAGCTCCGCGGAGATGGCCGGCTTCTTGAGCTTCTCCGTAGCCATCTGGGCCAAATCGATCATGCGCTGCCGACGCTCGTCGGGATCCTCGGTAAGATCCACCTCGGTGGAGGAGACCTTAATGAGCTTCTCCCAATCGCGCCGCTTGGCGTACATCTCCTTGAGCTGTGAAATGGCCTCGAGGTTCCTCTCGTCGACGTCCAACACCTTCTCGAAGGCCTTGATGGCCTCAGCCTGGTTCGAGAACTTCTCGATGAAGGTGCGAGCGATGTCCAGCTGGATGGCGATCTTCTGTTCGACGGTGTCCACTGCGTCGGCCTTGGCCTGCAGGGCCGCCACGAGATCCGGGAGCCGCTTCATCTTGCCCAGCTGCTCAATGAGCTGATCGATGTAGTCCAGATTCTTCGGCTGTAGCGCCACGAGCTGCTTCAAGGCGTCGAGCACCTTGACGTCCAAGCTCATCTTGTCTCGGTACAAAAAGAGCAGCTCGCCCAGGATCTGGGAGCGCTTCTGAGGATATCCCTCGGGCATCTTGCGCAGGGCGTCGTTGTAAGCGTCCGCGGCTGCGTTCCACTTCTCGATACTCTTGAGCGTTTGGCCCAGCTGAATCCGCGGCATGACGCTCTTGGGCGCTGCCTGAGCGGCGCGCCGCCACTGGTCTACGGCCTTCTCCGGCTCGTCGCCCTCAAAGCCGCGCGCGGCCTCGATGAACTCCGCGGCTTTGCCGTCGAAGGTCTCCTCCAGCTCGGACTCAGGCTCGGACTCGACCTCAGGCTCAGGCTCAGGCTCAGGCTCAGGCTCAGGCTCAGGCTCAGGCTCAGGCTCGGACTCGGGCTCGGACTGCGAACCCTCCTCTTGGGCGTCTTTGGGCGGCGCGGCCTCTTCACCATCGGAGGCGGGTGGGGCGTCCTCGGTGTCGTCCGCCGACGCCTCTGCCTCGCCCTGTCCAATCACGCAGCGCAGGAAATCCTCGTGCTCGGCAGCGTTCTCTTCGAGAATCGCGAAGTAGCGCGCGGACCGTTCCCGGTCCTCCAGGTGGTCCACAGCCGTCGCACCACCAATGGCCGCCAGGGCCACCTTCTCCTCCACGGGCATCTCCACGGCGAGGCCGCTGTCGATGAGCCCGAAGATCTCCTCCCACAGGTCCTTTTCAAGGGACAACTCGACCACACGCGCCATGGCCACAAAATGGCCGCTGAAACGCTCGCCCGCCTCGTACGCCGTATTCAGAGCGCGACGATACAGAGCCATGGACCGCTCAGGATCCTGAACACGGATCTCCCAGAACACCGCAAGCTGGCGGTACATTTGCGCCTGCGCGCTCTCGTCGGGGAGGGAGTAGATCCGCTGCTGCTGCAGCTTGAACAGATCGTCGAAGCGCTCGGCGGAGAGCATCAGCTGCTCCGCGAGGTAGTTGCCTTCCTGATCGTGTGGATTGAACTCCAACGCGTTCCCGAGCAACGATTCCAGATCCTCGGACCCGGGGGCTTTCAGCAACACGATCCGTGCGGCCCGCATCAGACGCCGACACGCCGCAGCGGTATCGAGCTCGGTCGCGCCCTCGATGAGATCTGAGACCTCGGCCTCCCAGTTGTCTTGATCGAAGTCAGCCGCCGCCAGGTCGTCCGCGACGTCCTGATCTTCAGTGGCCTGGGCTGCCATGCGCAGGGCGTCTACGCCCTCGTCGTGCTCCCCACGGGCAAGATACACGAGGCCGCGCTGATGATGCAGCTCTCCCTGCCGATCCGCATCCTGGCCCTGCTCCAATTCCACCGCAAGCAGGTTCAGCACCGCCTCCAGATCGCCGCGCTCCCAGCTCACCGCACGTGCACGCGCCATGGCGTCGACACGGGTAGGGTCGAGCGCAAACACCCTTTGGTAGTCCTGAACCGCGAGGTCGGGCCGCAGAAGCTGCTGTTCACTCAAAACAGCGAGCTCAAACAACGCGGAAGCCTTCTCCGTGTCGTCATCCATCGCGTCGACGTCCTCCCGTAGCACGTCGATGATGCTCAACCAATTGCGGGTTCTTAGCAGGCCTCGGCTGAAGTCATTGGTCAGATCCATCTGTCAAGATCCTTCAAGAGTTTTGGTGGAAACAGTCCGGAAATCCGGAAGGTATTTTTACCACAATTCCCTGGGGCGGATCAAACGAAAAACCGTGCTGTTTTTGTGTGGTTCTGTGCGGTTAGGCCGGAAAAACCCGAACTGGTGGGAGATCCGCACGGAGGACTGGCTCATCCGGCTATAACCGGCTCAGATCAGGTGTTGGACACAGGAAGCAAGAAGGAGTGGCACCAGCGGTGCCGGGGAGGAGGGAGACAGGATTGGACTACCCTTTGGGTTTGAAGTGGAAGGGATAGCTCACGAAGGGCATGCTGCCTTCGGGCTTGGGGAACCGCCAGCGCCGAACGGCGCTCTTGATGCAGCCCTCGGTGCCGCCGTGGTTCAGAGTGGACTGCGAGATGGACACACGGCCCACGCCACCAGACGAGGTGATGGTGAAGGAGACCTTCACCATTCCTGCCAGCTGCGGGTTGCTGGGGAGACCGATGCTCATGTAGCAGTACTTGATCTCCGAGAGATGGCGCCGGATAACACGACGGATTGTCGCCGCGTCGAGTCCACCAGTCACCGAAGCACGGCTCATGAAGACCCGGGGGCTGCGAGAGCGATATTTGCCCACGCCGAAGCCACGACCGCCGAGACCGAAGCCACCGCCGCCACCGCCGCCGCCGCCCTTACCGAAGCCACCCCAGCCGCCGAAGCCCTGGCCACCAGCGCCGGAGCCACCGCCACCACGACCACCGCCGCCCAGACCCAGGCCGCCAAGACCGGATTCGTCACCCACCGTATGGCCCATGAGGGCGCCGAGGGCGTCTTCCGCCTCGGAGGAGACCGCAGAGTCACGACTGAACATGGATCCCAGTGTCTTATTCATGGACGAGAGCACGCCGAGCATACCAGCTCCCTTGCCCACCGAAGGCTTGGAGGAGGAGGCGTTGGGGTTGGGGGGGCCTGAGCCAAGAGCCTTGACTCGATCGTCGACCTTACCCGCAGGTCCCTTGATCTTCACGTTCTTGTCGAACTTCTGATTCTTCTTCTTTTCCTCTTCCTTCTTCGGCTTCTGCTTCTCCTCCTTGCGCTGGGCTTTCATCTCGTCCCGCAGCACCTTGGAGAAGCGCCCCTTACCCTCGAGGCTGTCGGACTCAAGAGAGTCCGCGCCGGTGGGTTTGAAGGCAAACAGAAGTGCGAACAGCCCGATCACCACAAAGGATCCGGTGGTGGTGAGGGTAATGGGCGCTGTGACCAGACCCGCGGCCGCCTCTGGGATTCCGCCACCAGCGATGGCCTTGCCGCTCGCTACGGTGTTGATGACGAAGGAGTTGTCGGCGAACTCGATCTTGGCGTGCAGCCCTTCGGGGATGGGGAACTCATAGGCACCCTGGATCTCTCCGGAGGGGGTTGCCTGTCCCTGCTGGACCAGGTCCTCCAAAGACACCCGCGCGCCGCCGCCGATCTCCGCGTATCCATCCATTTTCGATGTGAATGTCATCAGGAACGCGTTGCCATCAGAGCGGACCAGAGGGAACTGAGCCGCTTCCGGGGGCAAGGCTTCCATAGGCGTATGGAAGGTGTTCTTGGGATGCTCCCCGATGGTGAAACGCGGTTTCTGGAGATCGTCCCGGGAGCGAAACACCCCCCAGAGGAATCCAAAGAGACCCACGACAAATCCGAAGAAGCCAGCGAACTCCACACTCGAATTGGTACGAATCTTCGGCACGAACTTCTCGGGCAGACCGCGCTCCTTGATGAACTCCTTGACCTTCGCCTGGTACACTTCCTGGCGCTTGACGTGCCAGACCTGTGCACCCATGGCGGCCGCACCGGCTACGGTCAAACCAAGGCCGAGGACCAAAGCGAGGATCGCGACCATGGTCAGCCTCCCGGCCTTGGGATCCGGGAAATGGCGCACCATGTGGGCCGAGGTCTTGTACATGGCGATGACTTCGACGCTGCGGCTTCCGTCCACTGACTCCACAGTAGCGAGGTCGTCGGCCGTGAGCTCGGTGGCCACGAAGGACGAGGATCGCTTGAGCCCACCACCGGCACGGGCCACCACCGGAGGCTGGTAGCCCGCGCCCACATTCACGCCGGGCACAGCGGCCATGCCGGGCGCGGCGGGGATGGCGGGCGCCCCCATGGGAGCAGCGCCGGGAACCGGAGCGGACTGCAGCGTGGGAACGGCCGGAGCGGCAGCGCCGGCGGTGGCCGCTGCGGGAGCGCCGATCTCCACGACCACCTCGGTGTCGCCCAAGCGGATCCGATCGCCGCTGTTGAGCTTCGCCTTGTTTACCCGCTGTCCATTGACGATGGTCCCCTTTGCGGAACCCAGATCCGAGATGAAGATCTCGGTGGGGCTCGCCACCTGGATGTACGCATGCATCCGGGAGACAGACTCGTCATCGATTCTCAGGTGAGCGGAAGAAAGCTTACCTACCTTGATCACATCTTGTGTCAAGGTCTGCTCGCTAATCTGAGCGCCGCCCTTGAAAATTTTGAAGGTCAGCGGCACATTGCCTGCGCTACTCATTCGGTCCTCCTCTTCTGGCCCATAAGGCCATCCAGGGGCGAAAGTCTAACTGCCTCTAGGGCAGGGTTTGAGATATCGGACCTCGCCGCCGCATTGATTCTGTCTCTCTGCGGCACTTGGACAACCTCAGGTCCAGCCCGGTTCCATCTTTTTTTACAATGACCCGTTACCCTGTGGAACGTGGCCACCACGATCTGGAATCCGGACCCG
This sequence comes from Deltaproteobacteria bacterium, assembly GCA_029938605.1. Lineage (GTDB taxonomy): Bacteria > Myxococcota_A > Polyangia > HGW-17 > JAJRWW01 > JAJRWW01. The sequence continues at coordinate 45,679 of JAOZUO010000027.1, forward strand.
CTGGGTCGCTTTAAATATCTTCAGCGGTCTTAAGCATTTCCGGAATAAAATCGAACCGATACTCAATCAAACTCTTGTGAATCGGCTTGACCCGGCCACCGAGGAACTCCCCTTCAGGAGTAAGCAGAGCACCCTCGATATTATCCCCTTCGAAGTCAAAGACCTTCTTTTTGGCGTAGCCCTTCTTCTGGGCTGAGGCGATGCCCACCCCAGCCAAGGTAATGGTCAACGCCACCGTGATTCCGAGGATCTTCTTCCACATATCGAACCTCCTGCGGTGCGGCGATCACCGGGTCACCCGACCCATGGACAACCACCAGACACCTTCAAAAACCTGGCACACCTGGCCGATTGTAACCGACCAGGGGGATCAAACTCCAGAAGTAGTTACCCGGGAGAGTATCACAATGAGAGAAACACTCTCCCGGGAATTGAAATTTCAACTAGTTACATCCCACGAGACATGGCCTACTAGGGTCGCCTCATGGCCGGAGGCGACCGACGCGGCCGATTCCGACGCCGCTTGGCGTCCTCCTCCATCTTTTTCATCTTCGCCTCAACCACCCGCTGGTACGCGATCTCAGAGATCTGCTCCTTGGCCTCTTTGCGGGCCGAGCGACTCGTATACTTTCGCGGCTTGGCCAGATACTGCTTGTACCATCTCTCGGCCTTGTCCTTGTCGTTCACGTAGTCCATGTACAGATGGCCCAGGTTGTAGATCGCGTTTCCATAGTTGGGGTTGATGGACAGCGCCTTTTTGTACTGGGCGGCCGCCTTTTTGTAGAAACCATCCCGCCTCATGGGCGCTACCGTGGAGGCGAGGCCACGTAGAGCCACGCCCAATCCAACGATGGCGTCCACGCGCTTGGGCTGCTGCTTCAACACCCGGGTGAAACTGATGTGCGCGATCTTATAGCCACGGAACCCCAAGGCGATGGCCGCCCGGTTCATGTGAGCCTCGATGTTGTTGGCGTCGCACTTGAGGGCGGCCTCGAAGCGGTGCATGGCCTCCACCAGACGCTTGTCTCGGAGCAGGAGCAGACCGGTGAGGTTACGTAGCTGCGCCGCGGCCAGGTCGAAATCCGTGGGCGTCTCGGGGGTCTTGCAGTACTTATCCTTGACCATGGGCCGCTTGAAGACCTTGAGGGCCTCCTTGAGCACAAGCTTGGCCAACATGAGCTTGGAGCGGTGCTTGCGCTTCTTCGACTGCTGGAAATACAGCAGGGAAAGCAGAGTATACGCCTTGAGGTTGAGCACCGCGGACCGCACGTCCTTGCCCGCGGAAGCCCGGGCCAACACCATGCGCAGGTGCGCTTCGGCGATGTCGAAGGAGGTATTGGACTCGAACTTGAGCTTCCGCCAAAACCGCTTGAGTACCTCCGGCGCAGGCTCGCCCTTGCGCGCCTTTCTCTCAAAAATCACCGCCAGATTATAGTTGGCGTCGATGTTCTGTGGGCGCGCCAGGAAGGCCTGGAGGAAGGTCTGGTAGGCCGCGGAGTGATTGCCGCCGCGGGCCGCCAGCTCGGCCAGGTTCACCTTGGCCGGAGCGTAGTTGGACACCGAGTTGAGGGCGGACTGATAGGCGCTCTTGGCCTTGGAGTCCAAGGCGCACTTGGAGTAGGCAACGCCCTGATTGAACCGGGCGCGGGCCACGGCCATCTTCTCACCGGAGACCTGCCGGGCGACACTATCGAAGGCGTCGGCCACCTTCTCGCAGTCGGAGCTGGTCCACTTGCCACCACGATTCGCGGCCTCCTTGAGGATGGCCTTGACGTCCTTCTCCACCTTCTTGAAAGCCTTCTTGGCCTTCTTGGAGAGCTTCTTCTCCTTTTTCTTCACGAAGACACTACCGCCACCGGTGCCGTCATCGGTGCCGTCACCGGTGCCGTTGCCGCCCGGGGTAGTGCCACCTTTCTTGCCGTTACAAGCCACCGCCAGCAGGAAAGAGCCGGCGACCATCAGTATCACGATTCGTTTTTTCATCGCTCGCCTCCTTTCCTAATTCTCACCGAATTTGAAATCGGCCTTATCAATGGTGGTTGACAGATATCCCGGCTTGGCTCGCCGCTCGTTCGCCAGCGGATAGTGGTCAGGCTCCAGACGATTGATCTCCCGCTCACAGAGCCGGGACCACTCGTTGAACCACCGCAGCTTCTTGGACAGGGCCAGGCAGATCTTGTAGCCTCCCTGCGCCTTGGCGAGCAGCGGATTGGCCACCTTCTCCATTTGGGCCTTGTAGGCGTCCCGGGCCGCGAAGCCCTTGAGGAACTTCGGCACCGGTGCGCTGAGCATCAGCTCAGCGAAGTTGTGGAAGATCATTCCGGCCCGGGCCACCGAGGCGATGGACCAGTGCGCGTCACCGCGCTTCTTACCGCCGATGTTCACTCGGATGGCGGTAATGACCGACATGAACTTCTTCACCAGCTTCCCGCCCGAAATCATCTTCGACTTGAGCCACTTGGTGAAGCGCTGAATGGACCGCTTCGCCTTCTTGGGATTTCTGGGGTTGAAGTCCATCTTTCGGGGTAGGCTCAATTTGAGGTACGCCTCGAACTGGAACTCCGCGCTCATGAACGCCGCCTGGGCGGCGTAGTTCCGGGCGTTGTTGATCTTCGACAACCGCTCCGGATCGTTCTTCGGGATCTTGAGCAGTCCGCGGCCCTTCGCCCAGACCCGCAGGGCACGGGCGAAGTACCGCTTCGCCGTACGCACGGTGGTGCCGACCCGCTGGAGGTAGATGATCTTCTTCTGCTTCTTCTTTTTGCCTTTGCGCCGGTAGTACCGGATCCGAATGCACTGGCCGTGGGTCTGGGTCACCTTGCAGCTCCGTCGCCACCAGATGGCTCCCAACTTGGACAGGGCCTCTATGTACTTGTCCACCTCGCCCGCCTTGCCGTATTGCCGGGCGTAGCGGCTCAGGTTGATCAGGACCTTGTCCTCGTCGCCCTGGTTCTCGTACATCTTGACCACCAGCCAGAAGGACTTGGCGGACAGTTTCTTGTACTTACCGCCCTTGCGACTGTAGCGCTTGATGAACGCCGCGGCGTTTTTCATCATCTTGCGCTCCTCGCCGAGACCACCGCGGAGCACGATGCCCCACATGAGGCTTTCGGGCGCTTCCTTGCGCTTGGAGTACTTGTCGAAGAACAGCTCGTACCACTTGGCGGCCTCCTTGAAGAACGCCAGGTTGTGGAAGTTCCCCGCCAGGTAATACATGGACAGGGCGCGGTGCTTGGACTTTTTGAACCGCTGCACGATGGTACGGCGCATCTTCACCGCCGGACCCAGCATGCCGGCCGCCTCGTAGCAGGATCCAGCGTTCCAGAAGAAGGTGTCGAGGTTGCCCGCGGAGGTGTAGCGCGTGGCCATCTCCTCGTACGCAGCGCCGCACTCGGCGTACTTCTTGGACTTGCTGAGCTGCGTGGCGTCCGCCCACATGGCCTTCAGCTTGAAGTCATGCATCTTGGCGGCAAACTCCTCGTCATCCATGAGCTTCTTGCTGGCGATGAACTTGTCCACGTACCGGCGAACGTCCCTGTAACGCTTCTTCACGGTGAGCATTCCGATGATCCGGAAGGCCGCCGTGCGCGCCGCCTTGGGCATGTCCTTCACGTGGTTCAAGGCCACCTTGAGGAACAGCGGGATCGCCTTGTCGAAGTGGTTGTGCTTCCAGTACATGTGGCCGGTGTTGAACACGATGGCCGGCAGGTACTTGGACTTGGGCACGTACTTGATGTAGGTCTTGAAGGCCTCGAGCATGGCCATCTGGGGGGCCGGGATCTCCGCTTTCGGATAGAGATAGGTCCACTCGACACAGCGCCGACGCTTCCTCTTGGCGCAGACCTTTTTGCTCTTGGCCTTGCTGCCCATGGAGCTGATCTCTTTGCTGGTGATCTTGTTGGCCTTCATCCAACAACGCACCGCGGCCAAGGCCGCATCGTTGCGCTTTTTGATGTAGATCTTCTGGGTCATGGTGCGCGGCTTTGACGTCTTGACGATTTCCGTAAAGACGTGGGCCAGCTTCACCCACTCGTGCAACGGCACGTTCGGATTCTTCTTGTTGAAGAACCAGAGCAGGTCCGCGTACTGGTAGCGCATCAGGTAGATGACCTTCGATTTGGGATAGGTCTTGATGTACTCCTCGTACAGGGAACGGGTCTTATCGAGGGTGTCCATGTTCTTGGTCTTCAGACCTTCAGCATGCCACTGGGTGGCCAGCATCTTCATGGTGTTCTCAGTAGAGCTCCGACACTGGATGACCTGCGGGGCCTTGCGGCCAAACTGCCTGGTCAGACTGAGGGTGACCTTACCGAGCAGCCTCACGGAGGCCACCTGAGCGGCCTTGTTCCCCATATTGATGGTGGCGTCCACCATGGTGGTGGCCCACTGGCAGCGGTTCTTGTCACGGGGCCAGCGCCGCCGGGCTTCGCCGAAGACCTTGATGCAGTCGATATTCTTACCCTGGGCGTAGTACATGGTGCCCAGCAGCACGAACATCATCTTCGAAATGCGCGGACGCCCCTGGGACACGTTGTGGAAGAAGTTGTACGCCTTGTCGGGCCGGCCGATGTGGGTGTAGGCGCGGACCACGTCCTTGCGCGCCGCCTGGATCAGGTTCTTGCCACCCCGTTTGCTGCGGGAGACCTCGACGAACTTAGACAAGGCCATGCGATACTTTTTGAGGTTGAGGTAACACCAACCGATCTTGTAGTTGGCGTAGGGCGCCAGCGGCGAGTTCTTGTACCGGGCCACCTTCTGGAAGACGGCGATGGCCTCCACGATGCGGCGGTTGTTGAAGAAGAACTCTCCCTTGGCCAACAGGGCGTCCGGGATAAACCGGGAGCGCGGATGCTCCTTCACCAGACGACTGAACATGGCCATCATGATCTGCGAGTACTGCCGGGCCTTGGCATGTTTGCCGCGCTTCTTCTCCTGCTCGGCGAGACTCTTGGCGATGTCACCAACGGTGAAGATCACTTCGTCCATACGGTTGTAACTACCGTACTTTTTGTTGGTGGTGATGCGCACGTACTTGGTCAGGGACTTGCGCAGCCAGTAGTTGGCCCGGGCGAAGTACAGCTTCTGCCGCTTGCGCAGCCTGTTGGCCAACCCTTTATTGCCCGCCTCCCCGGCCCGGAAGATCTTGTCGTGCATCGACATCCCGGCCTTCCACTGGTTCATGCGCATGGCGTTGTAATGCTCTGCCACGCGGAACAGGTAGTCCGGGTACTTGCCGGAGTCGGGATCTGCCAGCTTCAGGGTCGACTCGAGCAGCCGGATGCCCCGACGGATGAGCCCTTCCTTCTTAGAAGCGAGCTTCCGCAGCTTGGCCTGGGATTTTCGGATGTCCGACGCCGTGATCTGCTTGGCGGCGGTCATCTTCTTGGCAGCGGCCTTGGACAGCCTCTTGTGCTTGCCCATCTTTTTGATTTTGGACCCTTTACGCGTGCCCAACTGGGCTTGTGCGGTCTGGGCGCTCAGCAGTCCCAACGTGGCGGCAACCACGATGGCAAACGCAGTACGCGATCTCATCATGAGGTACTCCTCACCTTTCCCCGGCGGCTATTGAGGATGTCTTCAGGCTGGCTGCCCAGAGGTCGACCTCCTCCGAACGGCTCAACTTTCAGTTTACACTGTTTTTGCATGCACGCACGCTACTTCGATGCCGCGGCACACTTGTTGCGCACCTGGAACCGATAGTAGCCCAGCTCGTCTTTCCAGTACTCCCCGGTAAACGGCCAGATAACGTGCTCGTCATCGACTTTCACTTTCTGCAACTTGACCTGGACCTTGATGACCTGGCCACGCATCTTGACGTCGATGCCCTTGATCTTGACCTGGTTGATCTCGTACAGGATGTTATTCGCCTTCACCAGCATGCCCCGGATCTCACTGAGCAGCCGCTTGAGGCGCAGCCTGGACATCTCGCCGGCCTTGGCCACGGCGAGGGACTTCTGCAGCGAGAGGTCCTGCACGATGGAGTCGGCAATAGCCGTGGTTTTCCAGTCCCGGGCCGCGCTCTCGACCTGCTTGAGCTCGCGATCCAGCTCGTGCACGTAATCGAACTGCCGACGCAGGGTGCGGTCCACCAGGGCGGACTTGGCGAAGCGACCGATCTGCTCGTCGAGATCCGAGGTACCCTTAATGATCTTCTTGGCGAAGTTGTAGAACTCGTTGTTGTCGTCCTTGTTGCGCTTGACGACCTTCCGCATGGATTCGAAGAGCGTCATGTACTTGGTGCGGAACTCGTTGACGGACTCCGTGGAAGCCCGATAGCGACAGTTCTTAAAGTAGATCACCGCCCGCAGCAGGAAGGACTCGGGGAAGAACATGGTCTCGAAGAACGGAGCGTTCAGCGTATGGATGTTTCCCAGCGCCTTCTGGAAGCCCGCGAAGTCCTGCTTAAAGATTCGGCGAAGCTCGGCGTCGAGCATGAAGAAGGACCAGCTCTCCTCGAAGAGGGACTGCAGCCAGTTCGGCGACCGCTGCGGGATCTCCTCGTAGTACTTGACGGCAAGGTGGAACATGTTCTTCGCCGCGCCGTACAGCTTCATCATGCGATCGGCCTTGGACCGCTGGGCGGCGGACAGGGCGATCTGACCGGCCTGGTAGAACACCCGGGCCAGGGAGAGCTTGGCGAGCTCCATGAACATCTTGATCCCGGGGCCCTTCTTCTGGATCTTGCCGGCCTCGCGGAGGATCTGCTTGAAGGCGCGGGAGGCCTTCACCGGGAAACCGCGGCGCACGTAGGTAACGCCCTCGAAGAACTTGGATCGGATGAAAAACTTGGAAGTGGGCTCGATGCGGCGGAAGAGCACGATGGCCTTGTCCCAGCTCTTGGTGTCGCCTTGACGATAGAAGAACCGGCCCAGGTAGAAGATCAGCTCGTCCCGGATGGAGGCCAGCTCCGGCGCGTCCAGGGCGGACTCCGGATACTTGCCGATCTTATCGAGGATACCCGCGGACTCAGGCAGCTTCCGCTGGAGGGAAGCCAGCCAGATCAACGTGGCCTTGTAATATTTGTGGGCATCCCCCTTCTCGACGATCTTGTCGAAGTAGCTCAGGGAGGCCGAGTAGAACCGTAAATGATAGAGCGACTTCCCCATGAAGAACTGGGCGCGCTCCTTCGTGGTCTCGTCGTCCTCCTTATGAGTGAGGACCTTGTGCAGGAAGATGGACCCGCTGTAGTAGTCCTTGTTCCCGTAGAACTTGATGGCTCGTTTCATGGTCTTGGACTCAGGCTTCGACTTGCCCACCTCGACCGGAGCGAAGACCATCTCTCCGCCCTCCTTATCAGCCTTTTTACGACCCTGTGCCTCGGGCACGGTAAAAACGACCACGAGTGCCACTGTCAGCAGGCCTACGCCAAGCTTGAACGCGCCCATGTGCAAAACCCCTTTATTCGTCCGGTTTCTAACCGTCATTCGGTTACCACCCAGCTACAATAATGCGTGGTGGAGTATACGAAAACCACGGCGATCCGCAAGGAAAAATACTCGATTTTCGGGGCGTTGTGGCGCCGGCGGATCTCACGGCGAGGTCTAGAGATTTCGCTGGGGTATCGGGTGAGGACCCTTGGCGTCTTTTTTTTTCGCGAGAACCCATGTGCTGGCTTGACTCACAAATCCGTTTGAATATCATGGTTATGCTTTCGTAATTGGTGTAGACTCCGCGCATCCAGCCAGTCATCTGAGTTCAGGAGAGTGTTCATGCTTCAGTCAGCGCGTATCGTGCCCATGCTTTTTGTCGTGTCCATGATCGTCGCCGGATGCAACCAGAACGACCTAGGTCGGTACTGCTTCGTCGGCGCCGAGGGCGGTGAAAACTCGAATTCCATGTCCCTCACCATCTTGAACACGGAGGCTCCCGAGTGCGGAGAGCGGCTCTGTCTCAAGCAGGGTGGGTACAAGTGCGTCGAAGGAGTCGATAACTGCTCGACCATTCCGGAAGACCAGGTGAAGATCCAGCCCATGTGCACCAAGGAGTGCACCGAGAATAAGGACTGCGAGAAGAGCGACGAGAACGTGAACAGCTGCGCGAAGTACGTCTGCCAGGAGCAGGGCGCCGAGACCGGCTTCGGAGAGCACTGCATCTGCGTGTGCCTGGACTACATCAGGAACGAATCCGGCAACCCCATCACCGTCGAGACCTACAACGACGAGGAGGACTACAACTCCTGTACCCTGTAGTCACCCGCCTCGCCTCATCCCGCCCCCCCCCTAAATAAATAAGTATCCGACACCTCCGGTAGGTTGGCTACCGCCAGGGGTCATTGACTTCAAAAGCGTTGGGGATCAGGCGTATCCGCTCCAGATTTTCACCGGCGAAGGTCACCACGTCAAAGCGCACAGGCACCTGTTCGAGGTCGTGGCACCGGAGATACCCCCGGGCAGTGCGGATCACCGCCGCCTGCTTCGCGACCCCGATGGACTCGGCGACATCGCCAAAATCTTCCCCGCGCCTGGCGCGCACCTCCACGAACACCAACACGTCACCATCCCAAGCGATGATGTCCAGCTCCCCGCGCTTCTCCCGATAGTTGCGATCCACAATGCGGTATCCGCGCCCTTCGAGCAGCGTCGCCGCGCGATCCTCGGCCATACGACCCGTGAGGTTGTGGTCTCCGATCCCCATCTTCGTCGGCATCAATAAGGTAGCGAACAGGTGGCCTGGGGCCGTTGGGAGGTTACTGCTTCTTCTTGGACTTGGTGAAGGTGCGGGCCTTGATGCGGGCCGCGCGACCACGGCGCTCACGCAGGTAGTACAGCTTGGCCCGGCGAACCACGCCCCGCTGCTTGATCTCGACCTTCTCAACCCGGGGCGCCTTCAGGGGGAACACCCGCTCGACGCCCACGCCGTAGGAGACCTTGCGTACCGTGAAGGAGCCACCGCAGGAGCTGCGGTGAAAGCCGATGACCGCGCCCTCGAATACCTGCACGCGCTCTTTTTCGCCCTCGCGGATCCGCACATGGACGCGGACGGTGTCGCCCACGCGGAAATCAGGCAGCTCCGCGCCGGACTGTTCCTTGTTGATCATGGTGAGGATGGCGTTGACGTTACTCATGAAATCTCAAGCTCCTGAGCCCCAAACCACGCGAGGGCCCGAAAAAAGGTACTCCGTTCTAGAGGCAAAGCCCGCCGATGTAAAGGGGAAAGATGAGATCCGAGGGGATCTAAGGGCATCTAACGCCCAAAGAGGCGATCCAGGGCGATGGCCACCGCTGAACGCACCGAGAGGTGGTTGTAGCTCGTGGGCCCCCACACGGGGGACAGCCGGATCTGGGCTTGCTCGAATACCTGGTCCGCCAGCCCCCAGCCTGTGCCGAAGAGCATCATCACCGGTCGAGAATCGTCCTCACAATCCTGGCGCCAGCGTTCCCACTGTACGGTATGGGCCGCCGGACGTGCAGCCGTGGCGGCCAACAGGGGGGCCGCTCCATGGTCCCCGGTGATCCGCTCCACCGCCGCGGCCAGGCTGGGCACGACCCTGACCAGCTCCATGGCTTGGCGGCGGGGTTGGTCGGGTATGCCTTCGTTCGCCATCCAGTGGGCGACGATGTCGGACACCAGCTTCCGTTGGAGCAGCACCGGAGTCACGATGAAATAGCCGGCCAGGCCGTAGGTGCGGCTGGCGCGCGCGATGTCGTGAATATCGAGGTTGGTTACGGCGGTGGTCACCACCCGCCCCTCCCGGTTGTAGACCGGGTGGTGCACCAACGCCACATAGGTCCGCGCAGCGAAGGTCATGGGGTCCCATCCCCGTTTCCATCCCCGTTTTGGGCCTTTGGCGGAGGATGATCCCGCATGACCCGGCGATCCGCATCGTCGAGATCCAGCCGGGCGAAGAGATCCGGACGTAGGGCCTTGGTGCGGTGTAGAGCCTGGGCCCTGCGCCAGGCGCGCACCCGGGCGTGATCTCCCGATCGCAGCACCGCCGGGACCTCCCTCCCCTCCCACAGGGCGGGGCGGGTGTACTGGGGGTACTCCAGCAGCCCCTGGGTGAAGGACTCATCCTCCGGCGAGGCGGCGTTGCCCAGCACGCCGGGCACCAGCCGGGTCACAGCCTCCACCACCACCATGGCGGCCACCTCACCGCCGGAAAGCACGTAATCACCGATGGAGATCGTCTCGTCCACCACGCTTCGGATCCGATCGTCTATGCCCTCGTAGCGGCCGCACACCAGGATCAAGCCTGGCGCCTGGGCCAGCCCCTCGGCCCGTCGGTGATCCAGGGAGGGGCCCTGGGGGGTCATCAAAGCGCAGACCGCGCCCGCCGGGGCGAGATCCCGCGCCCGGGTGATGGCGGCCGCCATGGGCTCGGGCTTCATGATCATTCCCGCGCCGCCACCGAAGGGCGCATCGTCCACCGTTCGGTGAACGTCGCTGGTGAACTCCCGGGGATCCACCCGGTGCTCCTGAAGGATCCCGGAGTCGAGCCCCTTGCCGATCAGGCTCGCTCGGAAAAAGGAGTCGAACATCTCGGGAAACAGCGTGATGACCACCACACCGAAAGGTCCGCCAGCAGGTGCGCTATCGTCCATCATTTTTTATCCAAATGGCCCACGGCGTCCCAGAGCCCATCGGGGAGATCCAGCACCAGCCGCCGGCCGTCGAAGTCCGCGATGAACTGCGAAACGGCGGGCACGTTGTGGATCCGTTGGTCTCGTCGAATGAGCAGAAGGGACTGCGCCCCGTTGTCTCCGATCTCCTCCACGGTGCCCAGGACCTCTCCCTCCGGGGTCTGGACCGCACATCCCACCGTGTCCCGCAGATAGAACTCATCGGGCTCCAGGGGCTCGAGCTGCTCCCGAGACGCCAGGACCAGGGCTCCCCTCAACGCCTCGGCCTCGTCACGATAGCAGCAGCGCTCCAACTGGACCAAGGGCAGCCCCTTGCTACCGGGCTGCACCCGCACCAGCGCGTGCTCCACCTCGCGGCCGTCCGGCAGACGCAGCACCACCCGGCGCAACCGCTGGAGGATCTCCGGATCCACGGCGAAGAGCTTCACCCGGATCACACCGTCCAGACCATGGGCCCGGGCCACAACACCAATCTCAATTAGCTGGTTCACAGGGTAGGGGTCCGCCGGAAACAAAAATAACCGCCTGGGATCTCCGCTCCGGTCTCGAGCCGCGCTCCGTCGCTATTCGAGGATCTCGAGGAGCGCGCGTTTTCGCAGCTTGGTGGACGCGGCGGTGAGGATCAGGCGCATGGCGCGAGCCGTCCGGCCCTCCTTGCCGATGACCTTGCCCAGGTCCTCTTTCGCCACCCGGAGCTCAAGCACCGACGTCTGATCCCCCCGGATCTCGTTCACATGCACCTGTTCTGGGTTGTCCACAAGCATCTGGGCGATCAAGGTGATCAGGTCTTTAAGGGAGCTGTCGTTCGCTTGTCCGTTTTCGCTCATCTGCGCACCTCTGATCGCTCGACACCACCATCACACCCGAAACGCGGAGCTACGGAACTACGGAACTACGGAACTTTCAAGGCCTTTGTCCCAGTCTAGGAGACGACAGCCTGACAGCAGCGCGAAGCTACTGACCAGCGACTGCGACTGCCTCTTCCCGGGCCCTCTTCGCCAATGCGGTCACCGTTCGGCTGGTCTTCGCTCCGTTTTCGAGCCAATAATCGAGCCTTCCCAGATCGAGTTTTATCTCGCCCGGGTCCTTCAGGGGATCGTAGTGCCCGATGGATTCAATGAAGCGTCCGTCGCGCGGGCTGCGCACGTCGGTCACGACGATCCGATAGAAGGGACGCTTCTTCGCGCCTTTCCTCGAAAGTCTCACTCTGACTGCCATCGCTCTGTCCTCTCCGAACAGATCCCATCGGGTCGCGTTCCACTGACGCAACGCATCTTTGAGAGATGCCCGACGTCATATCGCATTTACTGTAGCACAGGTTTGTGCCTCGTACACCCAGGGACCGGTCCTCCTAATACTTGGGTCGTGGCGACCCGAATTCAGAACTCGCGTTACTAATCGAGCGCCACTGGTCTGTCAAGCCCTTGCAATTACAAGTTTCGCTGCCGAACCCCCAAAGCACGAGCGCCGCGATCACTCGCGATAACCGCACCTTGACACCCCTTGGCGCCCCGAAAGACCAAATGGTCTGTCTCGGGGTAGGTCAGTTGGGCGATATTGGATTCGAACCAATGACTTCCACCGTGTGAGGATGGCACTCTTCCGCTGAGTTAATCGCCCGGCAGAACGGACCGCCTTGTAACATACGGCCTCCGGTCACGCAATGGAGAAAGTGGAGCCCTGGCACCGGGTCCTGGGCTCAATCATCCACGGACACGACCTCGCCCCGCAACCGCTCAGCTTTCTGGTGATTCTTGCACCCCGTCTCGAAGGCCTTGAGCAGCCGCTTGGCAGCCTCGTAGCTCCGGAAGGGCAGCAACATCACGTGGCCTCCTTCGTCGGTGGTCCGAATGTCGTACAGCGCCTCCTCCAAGGGCACACCGGACTCCCCGCGGCCCACGAGAAAACGCAGATAGTCGCGCTCCCGATCCCGTGTGGGGACCACGGTAAAGCCGGCGGACACAGGTAGCAAGGAAGCCATGAACGACCCTCTATCCCAAGGTTTTCGTCACGTGCTGGATCCTCTTCAGATCCGCCGTGCCCAAGCCCAGCTTCTCGGCCGTGGCGATGTAGTGGGGCCGCCCCTTGGGGCGCGTCTTGGTCAGGGGCTTGTCCATGAGCTTGGGGAGCCTGGCCTTGACACGGAGCGCATCGATGATCTCCCAAGCCACCTTGTCCATGGCCACCGGATCCTGCGCCGCGAACACCGAGTGCAGCTTGCGCTGGCCCCGGGCGTTGCCCTTGGGTCCGCCGTCAATGATGATGTTGAAGGCATCGGCGAGGATCAGTCGGACCTTGTCCTTGATGGGCGGCAGGGCGTAGATCTCGGGGACCATGGGATCGCACATGCGCTTGCCCTGCTTATTGGTATGGAAGATGGCCGGCTTGGGCACCGACCCCAGAGCCATGTTCTTGATGGAGCAGGTGACCCCCGTGAGGTCGTGGTCCTTGAGTACGGGGATATTCACCACGGCGTCCACCGCCAGCAAGGCCTTGGTGAACTGCACCGACGGACCCGAGGCGATCTTGTACTTCTTGCGCGAATATCCCCAGGTCTTGATGTTGTTCACCTTCATCTTGGAGTTGCGGTACCGCCGAGCCAGGGGGGAGGCGTTGAAACCCCACATGTCCCACATGACCATGTTCGCGTGGTCCACCCCCGCCGACACCAGCCCCTCGATAATCGCATCCACCGTGGCCGCGTGGGGCCAGCACAGGTGACGCCCCAGGCAATTGGGCTTGAGGCCGACTTTCTCCGTGGGCTTGAACAATGAAGACCAGGCATCCTTGGGGGTTTTGGCGCCGGTGAGCTCCATCACCGCACGATCCACCATGACCTTTACGGGCCCGGGATCGGGCCTGCCCTTGGCGTCGTAGGCCTTGCTGTTGACAACCTGCACCACCCGCGACTTCTTCGCACCCGCGGGGCGGGGAGGCTTGGTGGGGTCAGGCCCAGGCGCCTTGCGGGCCATGGGCGCCTTGGGGTCGGGGCCGCCGGCCTTGGGGTCGGGGCCGCCGGCCTTGGCCTTAGACGGCACGGAGGTCTTGCCGCCGGTGGGCTGGGCCGCGCCCTTCTTCGTTTTCGACCCTTGGCCTTGGCCTTGGCCTCGGCCTTGGCCTTTACAAGCCGCCAGGCCCACCGCCGCTCCCACGGCCAGACCGACCTTCAGGAAGCCACGCCGCTGATCGTCGGCGTCAGCACCAGGGGTGTCGTCTTCGTTGATCTCGCAAGCCAGGTCTTGTGACAGCTCTTGGTCTAGGTTGTAATTGCAGCAGTCGTGATCGTCCGATCGGGTCATCGGTGCACCTCCAGAGGAAACATCCCCACCTATATACTCTGATTCCCTCGAGAGAGCGAGGAGACAGGGAGCTACTTAGTTGCGCTCTCGGGAGATCCGTCGGCGCACCAAAGTGGTGGGCTGTTTCCCCGATGGTCGGTCGGCCCTGATGTTGGTGGCCGCGCGGTTGCGGCACATCGCCGGAACCAAGTGGGGCACCAAGAAGTACTTGGATATCTCACTGATGAGCAGGCAGGAAATTGAGATGGAGCACGCGGCACAGTCGTTTTCCA
>JAOZUO010000135.1 GCA_029938605.1 Deltaproteobacteria bacterium
GGGTTCTTGATTTGCTCCGGCTGACGGATTTGAACCGCCGACCCAGTGGTTAACAGCCACTTGCTCTACCGACTGAGCTAAGCCGGATTGCGATTGACCCTGTTAGTCGAGTCGGTATCTTGTGTCAAGATGTTTTGCTGGGTTACAACTGGCGCAATACTCTGACGATGACAATGACAACGACGATGACGATGACAACGACGATGACGATGGAGAGCTAGATGTTGAAGTTGCAGGGATCGATGGTTGCTTTGGTGACGCCCTTTCGGGATGGGGGGGTGGATAGTGAGGGGTTGCGGGGGTTGGTGCGGTTCCATCTGGACAATGGTACCGATGGGCTGGTGCCCTGTGGCACCACGGGGGAGGCCGCTACGCTGACGGCCGAGGAGTTCGATCTGGTGGTGGGGCTGGTGGTGGAGGAGGTGGGGGGGCGGATCCCGGTGGTGGCGGGGACGGGCTCGAACAATACGGCGGCCACGGTGGAGCGGACCTTGCGGGCCAAGGAGCTGGGCGTGGATGCCGCCCTGGTGGTGACGCCTTACTACAACAAGCCCACCCAGGAGGGGTTGTTTCAGCACTTCAAGGCCGTGGCCGAGGCGGCGCGCATGCCGGTGGTGGTGTACAACGTGCCGGGGCGGACCTGCGGCAATATCTTGCCGGTGACCGTCGAGCGGCTTGCGGGGTTTGAGGAGATCGTGGCGGTGAAGGAGGCCTCGGGGGATCTGGGGCAGGTCACCGAGCTCATTGGGCGCGTGGGGGGACGGCTGGCGGTGCTGTCGGGGGACGACGCGTTGAATTTCCCCATCGCCTGTATTGGCGGGGCAGGGGGGATCTCGGTGCTGGGCAACATCGTGCCCGCGGACAATGCGCGGATCTTCGCCGCCGTGAAGGAGGGGAAGCTGGAGGAGGCCCGGGCGCTGCACCACAAGTATCACGAGCTCATCGGGATGCTCTTCGTGGAGACCAACCCGCTGCCGGTGAAGACCGCCCTGGCCATGATGGGGATGGTGCGGCCGGAGTTCCGGCTGCCGCTGTGTCCCATGGGCGACGAACCCCGGGAGCGGCTCCGGAAGACGTTGGTGGACTACGGTCTGGTGGATGCCTGAGTCGAAGACCGGGGCAGGGGCAAGGGCAGGGGAGGGCGTGAGCGCGGATGCGGGCTCGGTGTCCAACCTGGCGCTCTTTGACGCCTATCCCCAGGTGCGGGAGTCGGTGGCTTGGGTGGGTTTGGGACACTACCCGACGCCGGTTACGCCCATGCCTGAGCTCGCGCGGGCGCTAGGCGGCGGTGAGGCGGAGATCTGGGTCAAGCGGGACGACCAGTCCGCGGATCTGTACGGGGGGAACAAGGTTCGGAAGCTGGAGTTTGTCCTGGCCGAGGCGCTCCGGCGGGGCCACCGGCGGGTCTGGACCATGGGCGGAACCGGTTCGCACCAGGTGTTGGCCAACTCTCTGTATGCGCGGGCGGTGGGGCTCGACTGCGCGGCGGTGGTGTTTCCCCAGCCGATGACCGAGCACGTGGGCCAGGTGCTGCGCGAGATTGGTGAGACGGACTGTGAGCTGGTGTGGGCCCATCACATGCTGACGGTGCCGGTGGCCGCGGCGCGGCTGGTGGCGCGGTTTCTACTGCGGGACGGACGGATTCCCATGCAGGTCCCGCCCGGGGCGTCGTCGCCCCTGGGGGCCCTGGGCTACGTCTCCGCTGCGTTGGAGCTGGTGGGGCAGATCCGCCGTGGGGAATGCCCCCGGCCCGAGGTCGTGTTTAC
This sequence comes from Deltaproteobacteria bacterium, assembly GCA_029938605.1. GTDB lineage: Bacteria > Myxococcota_A > Polyangia > HGW-17 > JAJRWW01 > JAJRWW01. Next base: position 1,767 of record JAOZUO010000135.1, read on the forward strand.
GGCCATGGGATCCCTGGGCACGGCGGCGGGGCTCATGGTGGGGTTCCGCCTGTCGGGGATGGATATTCCGGTGCGGTGCGTTCGGGTGGTGCTGGCGCCGTTGGCGCCGATCTCACGGCTCGCTGCCCTGTGTCGGGCCACGGCCGGACTGCTCAGGCGGCATGGGGTGGTGGTGCCCGGGACCTTCCGTACGACGGACATGGAGGTGGAGCCGGACTATGTGGGCGAGGGGTACGGTTATGTTACCCCGGCGGGGCAGGTGGCCGTGGCCGCGGCGGCGGCCGACTCCCTCCACCTGGAGACCACGTACACGGGCAAGGCCTTGGCTGGGCTCATGACGTACGTGCGGCAGCGTCGGGAGGGGTGGCGTCGGGTGCTATTTTGGAACACGTTTGCCAGCGGTCACGTGAGTGACCATGCCGGCGGTCACGCACAAAAAAATAGCCCGCCAGCAAAAAGCTGACGGGCCAAGGGAGAGGTGGTGCGCTCCGGGGGATGTCGCGCACCCAGGGTTACCAAAGTGTGACGCCGAATCTGGGTCGATGCAACGACGTCTCACTGTAGAGGGTAGACGCACGGGTTTCGGAAAAGTTGGGTCATCTTTTCTGATTGTCTGTCTGATTGTCTGATTGAGGCGTTAGCCGACCAGTTTTTCGTAGGCGGTGGCCAGGATGAAGGCGAGGAGGCCCAGGGCTACCAGACCGAGGAAGGTCCAGTGGTTTAGAGGGATGCCCAGGGAGGAGAGAAGGGGGCCCAGGGTGTACAGGGCGGCGGCCAGGGCGGTGACTCCGGCGATGAGGTCGTTCTTGCGACCGGGCTGGGCGAGCTCGCCGGGCTTAAGGGAGACCGTGCGGTACACGGCCCAGGTGGCCAGCACCAGGGCGAAGGCCGCCAGGGTCACGGGGACGCCCATGAGGATCTCCCGGACCATGACGATGGGCAAGGGACCATCGGCCTTCTTGGGTACCGTGGTCAGGAGGTACACCCGCGCTCCCGCGGCCATCGCGGCGAGAAGCACCGAGATGGGGCCGAGCAACCCCGGCTTCCAGAGGTGGTGACCCACGGCGCGTACGACGAGCGCGCCCACCATGAGCCCGAGTCCGACGCCCACCACCACCAGGCCCATGATGAAGCTTTTTCCCGTGGACTCCCGGGCGTAGAGCATTCCGCCCAGGGAGACGAGCCCGGCCAGCAGCATCAGCACCGCGGGCCAGCGCGGCGGGGCGGAGACAGGCTGTTTTTGTTTTTTCCGGCGTTGCGCGGCCATGAGCCTATTGTCCCCCGGGCAGTCAGGCAGTCAGGCCCTCAGTCCGTCATGGACAGGGTGAAGACGTTGAAGCTCTGGTCCGCGGCGACCAGGGTCTTGGGCTCCAGCCGGGTGAGCTCGCTCTTGTCTGCGTCCTCGGGCGGATCGAAGAAGATGAGGGCGAGCTTGAGGTTCTCGTGGTCCCGGATCAGGGGCTTGCGGTTCCAGGTGTCGGAGGGGCGGTGACACACGCCACAGTCCAGCATCCCGTCCAGTCGTGCGTAGTACACCGGCGCGCTGTCGGCGGACATGACCATGACCCGCCCGTTGGTCACGAGCATGTTGAGCTGAGTCTCGCCGCCACCGGCATCCTCCACGAAGCGCCGCACCGTCCGGAAGGTGTTCCGCATGGCCTTGGCCAGCACCTCCGCGGGCAGGTCGTGGGTGTCTAAGTGCCCTTCGTCGTACAGAAACGCCAGGAACAGATGGAACAGATGCTCCGAGTCGGTGACGCCCTTGATGTTGCGCCGCAAGAAATCCGGGATGGAGTTGACGATCCAGGGGCGGATCTGTTCGAATCGCGAGACGAAGCCGCGGTGCGCCGAGGACCAGGAACGGAACCGGAAGGGCTGGGTGTTCTCAGGTACCGTCGGCCCCAACTTCAGGGAGCGGACGCTGCCCACCAGGGCGTTGGCCTGAATGTTCTCGGCCCGCTTGTAGAAGTCCAGCGGTCCCATGTGTCGTGGGCGTCGCTTACTCAGGACGTCCATCTGCAGGTGGTAGGACATCCCCCAGCCGAAGGGACTCTCCGCCTCGGATACCTGCAGCAGCTCCTGGAAGGGGTACAGGGCGTGGGAGACGAGCTGGGCCTCATTGATCAAGCAGCCAAAGAGCTTGCTCATAGTACTCCGAATTCAGTCCGTCATTGGGCGTCGGACCCGCTGTCGGAAGGGGCGTCCTTCGCCTGGGGATGGGGTTGGGTAGCGGTGGGGGAAGACTCCGGCTCGTCGTCCGCCATGCTTTCGAGGATCATGCGGCGCGTCTTCTGATCAGCCACCCGCTTGACGGCCACACGGAGGACGATGATGAGGGCCAGGAACACGAAGATGACCACGAACAGAAGCGTCCAAGAGCTTGAGCCCTTGGCTACCCCTTCGCGCAGGCCCGTGTCTATGTCCATGTACCGGGCCAGATCCTGCATCGCTTGGCCTTGGCCGGCCTTCATGACTTCTTCCAAAGCCACAGCTCCCTTCGCGGGCAAAGATGCGCCGCGCCCTATTTTATAAGCTTACAAAAGTGGCACGTCAACAAGCGCACCTGGGTTCAGAGTCCGGCACCGGTCGTCGAGGGTGGGAGCCAATTGAAGCGGTCGCGTTGATAATAGAAGAAAAAGAGGCTATCTTTCTTTGTTGGCGGACTGGTCGCGGTGACTGATTTAGAAGATTTCGTGCCCGCACGCGTCCAAGCCAATACAGATGATGACCAATGCGCCCGTGGGCGCTGCCCGGAGGTATCCAGTGCATAAAGTGAAGTATCTATTCGGCGCCTTGGTTCTTTGCGGGCTGTTCGTGGCCTCGACTTCGGCCCAGGCACGGAGGGTGTACCTCAACGGAGTGAATCTGAACGCCGTGGATCTACCGGCGATGACCCTCAAGGGCTGTGATGTTCACATCGACTCCAAGGGCAACATCCACATCACCGCCAAGGGATACAAGATCCAGGTCTCCGGCAACAATTCGGCCCGGCGGGCCGCCAATACCTCGTCGAGTACCAAGACCATGGGCACGGCCCGGGGGCGATATTACCTCGTGAGCTTCTTTAACAAGAAGAGTGCAACCCAGTATGATATCGAGGTATTTATCAACGGGAAGATGATTCGGCGCATCCGGTCGCGAAACGACCAGGTGGCCATCGAGATCACCCGCCACATCAAGCGCGGCCAGAAGAACGAGATCATCTTCGTCTCGCGGAAAAACTACGGCAGCCGCGGGCGCACCAGTGCCTCCGCCATGGACTACTTCCGAGTGGTCATCGGCTCGGGGTTCGAATCCCGGGGACAGATCGTGCTCAAGCACTCCCTGCTCGAGACCCGGCGCACGGCAGCCCAAACCAAGTCCATCTACACCGAGAAGCACCGCGTCATCCTGCGCTGATCCCTCCTCTGGCCCCGCATCCGATTTCCCGCCATCGTCCCGAGTAAGTTTTCTCTATTGACAGGCGCCCTGAATTCCTGGTACTCGTCTGCAACCATTGGTTTTTTCATGAGAACAAGCAATTCCAGAACGGCGCTCCCGGCCGTGAGCCTCCCGGGTGTGAGCCTCCTGGCCGTGGGCCTTCTGGTTGCAGGGGCCCTGGTGGCGCTGGCCGGGTGTCCCACAACCCAGACGCGGAACCCCAAGGCGTCCATGACGTACTTCAAGTTGGGGCACGACTACTTCCGAAGGGCGCTGAAGTCCGGTAATGGAGCGGCGCGCGACAGATACGTCAACGTGTCCCTGGTGGAGCTGCGCAGGTCCTTGAAACATGACCACATGAACTCCCACTCCCACTTCCTCATCGCCATGGTCTTCATGTACAAGGGGCAAAAATCCATTGAGGAGATGGAGGTCCTGCAGTGCGCCAAGGGGGCGGAGTCCGCCACCTACCGCAAGGATGCGGACAGGCTCATGGGAAAGGCGTTGGACCACCTCCAGCGCGCCTATAAGCTGCGGAAACGGAAGGACTCACGCATCGCCCTGAACCTGAGCACGGTCCAGCTATACTTCAAGCGCTACACCGAGGCCGAGACCCTGGCCCGGGCCGCGCTCTCGGACATTGCCTACAATACACCCTACATGGCTCGGAATAATATAGGCCGGGCCCAATTCCATCGCGGCCGGCTCATGGGAGCCCTTGGAAACCTGAAGCAGGCGGTGTTTCGGGAGCCGCGATTTTGTCCTGGCCATTATTGGCTCGGGCGAGTAAGGTTCGCGCAGAAAAAGTTCGCGGCCGCGGCGAAGAATTTCGGCAAAGCCCTCGAGTGCTGCGTCAAGGAGAAGATCGCCCCGATTCAGGCTGCCCTGCTGTACCACGGCATGGCCCTGGCAAGGATCGGCAAGCGAGAGGATGCCCTTGCAGCCCTCGAGAAATGTGTCAAACAGGCACCAAAGAGCTGCGTCGCCGTACGCTGTAGCCGAAATCTCAAGACTGCGTCAGGGAGCAAACCTTGAAGAAGCAGAAAAATGAGCCTGTCATGACCCTCGGTCAGCACCTCCGCAAGGAGCGGGAGCTGCGAGGGATCGATCTCGACGAAGTATCCCGGGTCACCCGGGTCCGTGTTGCCTATCTCCAGTGTCTGGAGGAGGACCGCCTCGCGGAGCTCCCCGGGGATGTCTATTCCCGCGGATATATCCGGGCGTATGCCCGTTTTCTCGGCATCGAGGCTGACCGCTGCGTGGACCTGTACCGGAGCCAGTCTCTGGACCATTCACAGACGCCGGTGGCGGCCTTTGACCCCAGCTACGGCAAGAGCCTCGGCGGGATGCCCATGCGGTCACTCCCCGGGCTGGCCGACGGCGGGATCGACAGCCCCGTTCCGGCTGCCGCCCCCGACAGCAAAGCCATGGGGAGCTCCAGATCCGCGGGACGAAGCCGCATTGGACTGGCGCTGGCCATTGTGATGCTCATCTTCGGTGCTCTTCTTATCACCGGGGTCTACTACGTGAACCGTTCTGCCGATCCTGCTCCGGATTCGAATATCAAGCCCCCGGCAGCGCAGAACGACAAGAACGCGGACTTCTTCCTGGATAGTTAGGACCCGCTCGGATAGTAGTTGTCCAGTGCAGGGCGTCGAGGCGCCCGGCTCGCGAGGCACGACGAGGCGCATACTTATTGATATGCAACGAGAAGTAACGAAGCGAGCCGGGATGCATCGGCGGCCTGAGTGAGCAAGTAATATTCGATCGGGTCCTTAGCGCCGGCGCTTCGTTCCAACAACAGAAACCGTGCACGCGCCGCGTTGTCGGCACGTAGGGAGAAACCAGGGAGAAGGCCATGTTGAGCCCGAAGCTACAACTGCTGGTCTCCACGGTCGCCCGCCTTCTTCGGCGAGGGGCCGGGCAATCCCTTGAGAAGGTGCTCCTCAAGCAACGCTCCGAAGACGTGGCCGTGATCCTGCGCCATCTCACCTCCGGTCAGTGGCAACCCATTTTCGACGCCTGTCCCGACGACGAGTTTCGCGCCGAGGTTCTCGGTGAGGTGGACGAGCAGGTGGCGGTGACGCTGGTCTCCAGCATGGCCGTGGCCCGGGTCATCGAGCTGTTCCAGCTCATGGACCCCGATGACCAGGCCGACATCCTGGGGGACCTGGAGGATGAGAAGCAGGCCGAGATCCTCGCCGCCATGGAGCAGGACCATGGGGAAGAGGTCGAGGAGCTGCTCAACTACAACGAGGAGACCGCCGGCGGCATCATGAACCCGGTCTTCTTTTCGCTTCCCGCCGAGACCACCGCCGAGGAGGCCATCCGTGAGCTGCGCGCGGCCGATCGCGTGGAGATGGCGTTCTACATCTATGTGGTCAACGACGACGAGCAACTACTGGGCGTGGCCTCTTTGCGCCAGCTCGTCACTACCCGTCCCGAGACCCCCCTGGATGACCTCATGACCACCGACGTGGTGGCCGTGGCTCCGGAGATGGATCAGGAGGAGGTGGCGCGGTTGGCGTCGCGGTATGGCTTCCTGGCCATCCCCGTAGTGGATGAATCCCGGCGGCTGCTGGGCATCGTCACCATCGACGACCTCATCGACGTCATCAAGGAAGAGGCCACCGAGGACATACTGCGCATGGCCGGCGCCGACGGAGACCTGCTCGAGACGGGCTCCTCCATCGGGCGGCACGTCCGGAGTCGGGTGGTGTGGCTGGTTGCCTCAGCCGCCGGTGGGCTGGTGGCCGCTATGCTCATGGGAGTCTTCGAGGCGGAGCTCACCAAGATCCTGCCGCTGGCGTTCTTCGTTCCGGTGGTCATCGGTATGGGTGGAAACGTAGGCACGCAGTCCTCCACCATCGTGGTGCGCGGGCTCGCCATGGGCCGAATCGACGTAAAACGGCTGTGGCTGATCATCGGTCGCGAGTCCGCGGTAGGGGCGATCCTTGGGCTCGTGTATGGCGCCCTCGTGGGGCTCTTCGGCCTGGCGACCTTCTATTCCGGCGGGGCCACCTGGTCCGGGCTTCAGCTCGGGGCGGTGGTGGCCCTTTCCGTCCTGGGCTCCATGACGCTGGCGGCCTGTGTAGGCTCGTTCATCCCGCTGCTCATGGAGCGTCTCCATATCGATCCCGCCGTGGCCACGGGGCCCTTCGTGACTACTGCTGTCGACATGCTCGGCATCCTGATATACTTCAGCATTGCAAAGGCCATCATCCCCTTGTAGTTGGAGGTACGGGTCATGATTCGCTCTTTTCGGGGGGTCCGCTCCTGGGTTCTATTGGGTCTGATGGTGACGGTCGGGTTTGGCGGAGCATGCGACAACGATTCGGGCGTCGGGACCGGCGTGGACGCCGCGGGCAACAACAACACCGGGGCTCCGGATGCGGCGCAGATTGACGGAGCGCTGACCGACGCCGCGCAGACCGATGCAGACACGGTGGACGCCTGGGTGCGTCCTGTCGGGGATGCCTACGTGCTGCCGGTGGATCCCCACGACGCTTTTGTTCATCCGCCCAATCCCTTCGGCCCGGCCATGGTGTTAGACACCCTGTCCATCCAGAACTCCGCGGTGGGCCTGGGGCCCTTCGCCGGCGTGGTGAACCCAGACATCCAGACGGGACTGGACGAGGGCGCCCTTTTGATCGTCATCGAGTTTCTGGATCTGGACTCCACCACCGGCGTGATCGACGATTCCGACGTGACGCTCGTGATGTATAGCGCGTCGGACACCGACGCCGATCCGGCCAATAACTTCTCGGGTACCGGGCAGCTTACCGTGGACCTGACCACCGCCACGGTGATCACCGGCGTCTCCATCACCAACGGAGCGGTGTTCGTTGGGGCGGGATCCTTCCAGTATCTTTCCATGATGATGCCGGGGCTGGGAGAGCTGGTAATCATGGATCCTGAGATTTCCTTCCAGGTAGGTGACGACTTTACCGCCATCACCGATGGCGAGATCCTGGGCGCGGTGCCTTCGCGGACCCTCGATCTGATGCCGAACCAGACCGGCTTTGGGAACCCCACGGGGACGGTCTTGGACCTGCTCGCGGCGTCGATCTTCGGGCTGCAGCCCGATGTGGATGTGGACGAAGATGGCCACCTCGAGACCTACGAAGATCAATCGCCCAACAGCCCGGCCCTCGATGAGTCCGTCTCCATCTGCTTCGACTACTTTGGCGTCTTCGATGACGATGAATGCCCCCAGTATCCGGAGATCTGGGACGGCTACTCCATTGGGCTGGATTTCACCGCCGTGCCGTGCATTATTGCCGGCGCGACTCCCTAATCCCTGGGCAACCCCGGCGCTTCGCCTCCCTGTAGACCATGGAACCAATACACACCCGGGCCCTGTTGCTCAAGCGGGTGGACACGGGCGAGTCCGACCGCGTGGTGACGCTGGTGACCGAGGAGCTGGGCAAGGTCTCGGCCATCGCCCGCGGCGCCCGGCGAAGTCGGAAACGCTTCGGAGCCGCCCTGGCGCTCTTCGTGTTGGCTGAGGCGGAGCTTCGCACGCGAACCACCAGCTCCCTGCACGTGCTCACCGGATACCATGCCCTGGAGATCCACGCCGGTATCAGCCGGGACATCGCGGCCATCACCCACGCCAGCTACGCCACGGAGCTGGTGGATGCGCTCTGTCCGAAGGGCCACCCCGACCCCGAAATCTTTGATCTTCTCTTGGAGATGTACGGATTGCTGGCGGTGGAGCCCGCCACAAGTGAGCGGTTGCGGGTGTTCGAGCTGCGGCTCCTCACCATTGCGGGCCTGGCACCCCAGCTCAGTGTTTGTGTGGGGTGCGGTCGAGACGTATTCAACGAGCCCGAGCGCCTTGGAATGGACATGGGGCGGGGCGGCGTGGTCTGCGGGGACTGTGGTCGGCCGGATCAGGCCATCGCGCCGGAGACCTACGGCGCACTCTTCGAGCTGGCGCAGCTCGGACTCGGGGACGCAGGGAAGCTCTCGCTATCGGATCGCGTTCGACGGGAGCTGCGCAACACCATGGCGGCGACCATCGAGTACACCGTGGGGCGGCAGCTCAAGAGCGTACAGTTCATCCACAAGCTGTCACGATAGGGACCTACTTCTGGGGTGGGAACTGTCTATTTAACCTCTTCGACTCCTTTGACCTCGGGCACGTTCGCCTTGAGCTCGCGCTCGATCCAGTTGTGCAGGGTCACCTTCGACATGGGGCAACCACTACAGGCGCCCGTGAGACGCAGCTTGACGATGCCCTCATCCGTGATGTCCACCAGCTCTACGTCTCCGCCATCGGCGCGCAGGCCCGGACGGGTCTTTTCGAGGACTTCCTCAACCTTATCTCGCATGTCGATCTCCTCTGCCATGGATGGAACTGCATAAGCTACCATCGATTTGATCGGAGTGAAAGTGGAATGCGGGCCAGAGACAGTGGCTCCATACTGGCGTCGTGGCAGCGAAAAGAGTATGTTTTGGGCGATGAAGAGTTGCCAGACCTGCTCGGCCCTGTGTCACGACAAGGCCCGGTTCTGTCCCTCCTGTGGGGCAGGAGTGGAGGAAGCACCGCTCGCCGACGCGGATCCCTATCTGGGATTGACGCTGATGGAAAAGTTCCAGCTCAAGCGGCTACTGGGGGAGGGCGGCATGGGCCGCGTCTACCTGGCGGAGCATCTCGCCCTGGAGAAGCCCGTGGCCGTGAAGATCCTGCACCAGCACCTGCTCGGTGATGAGAGGTCGGTGGCGCGGTTTTCAGCCGAGGCGCGGGAGGCCAGCCGGCTCAATCACCCGAACGTCGTCACCGTCATGGAGTTCGGCGAGACCGAATACGGCGTGATGTTCCTGGTGATGGAGTACCTTCGTGGGCGGCCCCTATCGGACGTCATCGCCAACGAGTATCCAATTTCGTTTGATCTGCTGGTGTCTATCTTCCGGCAGATCCTCCTGGCGGTGGGGGAGGCGCATCGGCTCGGCGTGCTGCACAGGGACCTCAAGCCCGACAACGTCTTCATCGAGCCCCTCGCGGACGGCAACGAGCTGGTGAAGGTTATCGACTTTGGTATCGCCAAGCGTTTCGACCAGGAAGGGGCTGGTCTCACCTCCCCGGGAATGGTCTGCGGAACTCCGGAGTACATGTCCCCCGAGCAGGTACAGGGGGAATCCCTGGATCAGCGTTCGGACGTCTATGCCCTGGGGGTCCTGCTCTACGAGATGATCGTGGGGGTCCCTCCTTTCATCGGCGGCGGGCCCGCGGAGATCATGATTCAGCATGCCGAGGACGATCCCATCCCGCCTTCAGAGGCGGCCCAGGAACAGGGAATTCCACCGTCCCTGGATGCCATCGTTCTGTGGGCCATGGCCAAGAATCGCAGCAAACGGATCGAGTCGGTGGAGGAGTTCCGGCGCGTGCTGGACTCCTGGCTCCTGGTGTCCAGTCAGTCTGAAACCGCCCAGGACACGATTCAGGGCAGCACCTGTCCCTCCTGCAGCACCTTCTATCTGGATCTGACGGACGTTTGCCCGGCCTGTGGATACACGCTCCCGGTGGATCAGCCACAGGAGGGCACCCAGTACCTGATCGAATCGTTGGGTGAAGAGCAGGTGAACGGCCTACGCAGTCAACTGCTGCCCAAGGCCACGGTAACCGTGGACGGGTTGCGCATCTCCTTTGGCGGCCCGACCTCCACCGAGGCCCTGGCTATCAGCAGTGAGTCCATTGTTCGCTATCTACCCCTGGTGGGGCGTGAGCAGGAGGTGGCGACGCTGCTCAAGGGCATCGAGACGGGCGGTCCTCTGCGCATGGTGGGGGAGGCCGGTCTGGGTAAGTCCCGGCTGTTGGACGAGCTGGCCAGCCGGGCTCGGGACGCTGAGCACGATGTCATTCGCGTGGCGCCCCGGGACGAGAGCTACTGGCCGAGCCCCCTGTGGCCCGTGAAGCAACTTGTGGCGGAGCTCGTTGGATGCCCCCTGGGGGAGTTGGACTCGTCGGAGACCCTGGCTCAGAAGTTGAGCGAAGTGGGTGCTGCAGAGGGGGCTCTGGCCGGGATCGCGGACCTGCTTGGCCTGCTGGCGCCACCCCAACAGCGCATGGAGCGTCCCGCCAGGCGAAGAGAGAGCTTCGCTGCGCTGCGGGACCTGGTGGAAGCACGGATGCGGACCAGACCCTTGGCGCTCCTCCTGGAGGATCTCGACGAGATGGACAGCGCGAGCCAGCGCTACATCGGCTTCCTGCAGTCGCTGCCCATCGGGCAGTCGCTGTTGATCGTGGTCACCCAGGCCCATCCCCCCGAGGAGCCCGATACCATTCCCACCATGGCCCTCACCGGTCTCGGCCGCGCGGACGCGTTGGGCTTCGCCGAGCTCAAGCAAAACGGCCAGGCGCTTCACCCTGAAGCAGAGGCGCTGTTGGACGTGGCCGGAGGGAACCCGTTCTTCCTCGATCAGCTCGTCCGGCTGACCCAGGAGGGCGCGTTGCCCAACAAGGTGGTGCGACGCATCGAGCTCGTGGATGCGCGGCTCAATCGCCTGCCTCTGCATCTGCGGGAGCTGCTCCAGCGCATTGCGGTGCACGGTGGACGCGTTCCCTTCGAGCGCCTGGAACGGGCCTTTTCCATCTTGGCCGAGGAGCTGGACGATCGACTCTCCTCTCTGGAGACCCTGGGCCTGGTCAAGACCGGCGTGGACTGGGCTTCGGCGAGCCACCCGCTCCTTGAGGATGCGGTGCTCGCCGGAATGCCGGCGGAGATTCGCGCCGAAGCCCATCGGAGCTACCTGGCCATCAACCCGCTCACTGTGCGCTCCATCGGCGCGGCTGTTCGCCACGCCCTCGGCGGCGGGGACAATCGGACCCAGGCCGAGGTGCTGCATATGGGTGCCGGAGTCGCCTACGAGCACTACGACAACGCCAAGGCCATCCAGTGGCTACAGCTCGCACTGCAAAGGTCTCGACTGCTATGGGGTTGCGGAGACGGTGGCATGGACGCCGATACGCTCTTCACCGTGGAGCTGGGGCGGGGACTTTCGGATGTGCTGTTCCAAAACGGCGATCGCAAAACCGCCGACGCGGTGTTGCGCGAGGTGCAGCAGTTTGTCTCTCCCGCGCAGCCCGCCCTGGCCGCTGCTGTGCTGATGGACCAGGCGAAACAGGTTTCGAGGCGCGGACAACTGTCCAGCGCCGAGGAGCTGCTCCAGGAGGCGCTGACCACCCTGGACCGGGGCGGCCCCCAGCAATCGGACTGGCTGCGTTGTGAGCTGCTGTATCGTCAGGGTGAGATCGCCGCGGCGAGGGGAGGGGACGATCGCGCCCTGTCTCTGTTCGCCGAGGGGTTCTCCCTGGCCGAGGGGAAAAACTACACGGGAAACAGCCAGTCCTGGCGGTTCCAGTTGGGACTGGGAGAGCTCGCCCGGAACCAGGGTGCTCTGGAGGACACCGAAAGTTATTTGAGCAACGCGCTCCTCGCGGCCGATGAGGCCAAGAGCCTCGTAGGCACACTGCACGTGCAGATCGCCTACTCGGATCTGCTCTTCCGACAAAAAGACACGACGCGGGCCACGGACCATCTGGGAGACGCGGTCCGCTGCGCGCAACGACTCGGTGATCGCGGCATGGCGGCCCAGCTCTCCCTGCAGCTCGGTGAGATCTCGCTGGCGAGCAAGGACATGGTTGGGGCCACCGAACACCTGCGTCGCGCTGTGGAGTGGGGGAGAACGGTGGGGCGTTCCAACGTGAGCCGTGAGGCCAGACGGCTCCTCGAGCAACTCGCCTCGGCCACCGACTGAAAACTACGAGGCTCATATGGTGAAACCCTGGTCGGTGCTCGCCACCGAACAACTTGTCGATACGCGTGTCTTCTCTTTGATGAAGCGGCAGGCGCGCTCTCCACGGTCTGGGGAGCCCTACAGTTTTTACCTGCTGAACACGCCCCATTGGGTGAATATTGTCCCCATTACGCGGGAGGGACAGCTCGTTCTGGTACGCCAATACCGACAGGGCACCGAGGAGGTCACCCTGGAGATCCCCGGTGGCATGATGGATCCCGAGGATGATTCTCCCGAGGACGCTGCCCGGCGAGAGCTGCTCGAGGAGACCGGGTACGCTGCAGGGGACATGCGGCAGGCGGGCTGGGTGGAGCCGAATCCCGCGCTGCAGAACAACCGCTGCTATACCTTCGTGGCCGAGGGGCTTCACACACCGGGCCCCTTGCAGCATGACGGCAGCGAAGACATTGAGGTTGTCCACATCCCGCTCGCGGAGGTCTCGGATTACGTTCGAAGCGGTCGGATCCGCCACTCCCTGGTGATCGCTGCGTTTGCCCTGAGCTTTGGTTTGGGGGAGGTCTTACGATGTCCCTGAACGCTGTTCATATCCTGCTCACCTACCGCTGCACCGACGCGTGCCGGCACTGCTTCGTGTTCAGCGGCCCTCACCAGATGGCCACCTTCACCCAGGGGCGGCTGCACACCGTGCTCGATCAGCTACGCCGAATGCCCGAGGTGCGGTGGGTCTACTTCGAGGGAGGGGAGCCCTTCCTGTTTCACCCCATGCTGGTGGAGGCGGTGAGCCACGCCACGAAGCTCGGCCTCGCCACGGCGGTGGTAACCAACGGCTACTGGATCACTTCGGAGCGGGACGTGGGGCTCTTTTTGCGGCCGCTGGTGGCTGCTGGGCTGAAGCGATTGCAGCTCTCGGTGGATGACGTACACAAGTACCGGCGGCTGGAGCACATGCGCGATCAGCTCCTGGCACAGTGTAGCAACCACCGGCTGACCCTGCAGTTCCTGGGCGTGGACCTCCCCGAGCCCAACGCCGAGCCCCTCGAGGCGCGCGAGGGGAGATATGTGACCAGCGGCGAGATCATGTTCCGGGGCCGAGCGGCGCTAACCCTCACGCCGGACCAGGCGCTGTGGGACTGGGAGAGCTTTGACGAATGCCCACATGAGCTGCTTCACGCTCCCATGCGCGTGCACATTGACCCGCATGGCTACGTACACATCTGCCAAGGCATTGTCATCGGCAATGTGGACGGCGAGCCCATAGACGCCGTCATGGAGGGCTACGATCCCGACGCGCACCCGGTGGTGGGGCCGCTGCTGCGGGGCGGCCCGGCGGCGCTGGTCCAGGAGTACGAGCTGGACCACGAGGAGGGTTACGCCGACGCCTGTCATCTATGCTACATGGCGCGCAGCCAACTTCTGGAACGATTCCCAGAACAGCTGGGGCCGCCGGCCGTGTACGGCTTGCGAGAACCCAAGCGGCGACGACGTCAGGACCAGCCCAAGCCCAAACCCGCGCCCAAAGCGAACGACGAGCCGGCAACACCAGGCTAAGTCGCGATAGGAGAGCGGGAGATGGGGCACCGTCATCCCCGCGAAAGCGGGGACCGTCCCATAATACTTATAGCTTACGTTGGACGGTCCCCGCGTTCGCGGGGATGACGGTGCCATTTTGGGGGGGGGGGCAATGGGGATGAAGACTCCCGGATGTCCCACATCCGAGAGTTACCATAATATATATTATCGGACGTCATGGGTGGGGGCGAGCTGAGGCCCGAACTTGAGGAACAACCTGGTATTTTAGAGAGTTTTGGAGCTAGTCAGCTAGTTGGCGGGCTTGCCCGCGTCATAGAAGACCTTGAGAAGCTTTTGGTACCGGTCGCGAAGATTGTTGAGGTACCGACGGGACCGGGTCTTGATCTGTTGCTGTTTGAAGAGCTCGGATAGCTTCTCAACGACGTCCTCCTCGGTGAGTGGCCGTAGAAGGAAATCGGCGGCGCCAAGTCGGAGCGCCTGCACGGCGGTGTCGGCGCTGGTGAACCCCACGATGATGAGGAGATCAGCGTTTGGAGATTTCTCCGCGAGCTGCTTCAGGATGTCCAGGCCGCTTCCGTCGCCCAGCTTGGACTCGACGATGATCAGGCTGTAGTCGTTTTTCTCGCAACTGGCCAGCGCCTCGGCTCCCGAGGTCACCACCGTGGTCCCACAGTTCCGTTTCTGGAGCACGCGGACCAGCACTTCGGACTGCGCCTTATCCGCATCCACCACAAGCACAGCCGATGACTCGGGCGCTGTGTCGGTATCCTCGCTGCCGGCGTTCTCCAAGCGAGCCCGCAGGTCTCTGTTCTCCTGCTCCAAAAGCGACATATGCTGCAGAAATTCATCAATCATTCCGATCAGCTCGTTGATCAGAGTCGATGATTTGCTTCCATCTTCAGTCACTGGCGTTCTCCGCGTCGATTACCATGGCACGGCTAAGGCTTGAGTAGCGCCCCCGGGGTGACTCGAACACCCGACCAACGGTTTAGGAAACCGCTGCTCTATCCGCCTGAGCTACGGGGGCCGAACGTCATCGCCCTGGGACCGTGAACCGACAAAGCATAGCCCTTTCATCTGGGCGAAGCAAACCAAAACCCCGCGGTCCCAAGGTCGGAATACCGTCTCGGGGGCTCGGCGTCCTAGGAGTCGTAGGAAAGCAGCGAATAGACCTCTTCGTCTGGGAGTTTTTTTCGCCCCTCCAGGAAGGCCAGCTCTACGACGAAGGCGCAGCTCACCACCTCACCTCCCAGCCGGCGTACGAGGTCTACTGCTGCCTTGGCGGTCCCTCCGGTGGCCAACAGGTCATCCACCACCAGCACCCGTTGGCCCGGCTCGATGGCGTCCTTGTGGATCTCCAGGGTGTCGGTGCCATACTCCAGCTCGTAGGACACCGACTCCACCTCACACGGGAGCTTGCCCGGCTTGCGGATGGGGACGAAGCCTACTCCCAGGCGGTCTGCCATGGGACAGCCGAAGAGGAACCCACGGGACTCCATACCGACGATCCGGTCCGGACGAACCTCGGCGTACCGGTCACACAGCACATCGATGCAGGCTCCAAAGGCGGCCGGCGCGGACAGGATGGGGGTAATATCGTAAAACAGGATGCCCGGCTTGGGATGGTCCGGGACCTCGCGGATGGTGCTCCGAATCAGATCGAGCTTCTGCTGGTGGGTGCTCATGAGTTACTTTTCTCCTGCCAACCATGCTTTCCGATGAGTTTGACGAATCTGCAGGTCACGTCGCGCTGGATCACCGGGCGCCCGGACCGCAGAGTAATGAATTGTAGCTCTTGGACATGGTGTTTTCCCACGGGAATTACCAGCCGCCCCCCCTCTCGCAGCTGATCGAGGTAGGGGCTGGGAACCGATGGCGTTCCGGCGGCCACCAGAATGCCGTCGTAGGGCGCATGGTCCGACCAACCCCGGGTCCCGTCATCGGTGGTCAGGGTGACGTTGGTCACGCGTAGGTCCTCCAGGACCTTCCGGGCACGCCGCGCCAGGTCGGGAATGCGCTCCACCGCATAGACGTGACCACACAGGCGCGCCAACACTGCGGTCTGGTAGCCCGAGCCGGCGCCGATCTCCAGAATGCGGTGATCAGGGGCCGGCGCGAGCAGCTCGGTCATGCGCGCCACCATGTACGGCTGAGAGATGGTCTGGCCATGGCCGATGGACAGTGGTCGGTCGGCGTAGGCCTCGCTCAGGCCGGCTTCCACGAAGCGGTGCCTGGGCACGGTTCCCATGGCATCAAGGATTCGCGGGTCCCGCACGCCACGGCACTCCAACTGGTCCGAGACCAGCTGCCGGCGAAGTACTGCTGCGGTCTCAGGCGCCATGCCCGTCCATTCGCCCGCCGGATTCGAATCCCGCCAGGGTCATTCTCTCACCGAGGTCCAACTGTTCGGTGGCAGTCCAGTCCAGCTTGAGCGGTGACACCGAGATCATCCCTGCGTTTAGAACCTGGGCGTCCTCCCCTTGGGCTCCCTCGGTGGCGGCTGCGTGGGGACGCGTCAGCTCGATGGTCCCCTGCTCCGGCCACGTCTCCCTTTGCCGCGGCGCCGGCCGGTAGCGGCGGGTCCCCATGGCTCCCACGGCGAACCGATCGTCGGTACAGCCGTTGGGCACGTTCACGCTGAGCAGAGTCCAGGCCGGCTTCCATTCGCTGTCGAGCACCCAGGCGGCCAGGGAGGCTCCGAAACGTGCCGCGCGCTCCGTAGTCTCTGGATCGGCGCCGTACTCCATGGACAGGGCGATGCCCGGCATGCCCAGCACCACGCCCTCCGCAGCGGCGGCCACGGTCCCGCTATACAGGACGTCTGTGCCCAGGTTGTAGCCGTTGTTGATACCCGATACGACCAGATCAATGGGCCGGGACGCGAGCTGCGTCACAGCGACGTATACACAGTCCGCCGGTGTAGCGTCCACGGCGTACTCGCCCTCACCCAGACGTCGATATCGCCACCGGGCCGAGATGTTGATGGCGTGGCTCGTGGCGCTGCGCTCGCCGTCGGGGGCCACAACGAGCACCTCGGCCACCCGCCGGAGCTCGCGGGCCAGGATCCTGAGACCTTCCGCCTCGATGCCGTCGTCGTTCGAAAGCAGTATCAGAGGTCGATCGTTCAAGGTGCTGCGTCCTGGAACTGTTCGAAAAGGAAAAAAAAAGGCGCCGCGGTTCGTTAGAACCGTCGGCGCCCGAGTCGGGGCGAGAGGATTTGAACCTCCGACCCCTTGACCCCCAGTCAAGTGCGCTAACCAGACTGCGCTACGCCCCGACTACTGTGTCGTCCAACAGCTTGAGGAGGCCATCCACCTCATGCTGAATACGACTGGCTATCTCTTTATTGTGTTCGACTACTTCCTGCAAGGCTTTACTTTGCAGGGCTTCTTTTTGTAGCTCCTCGAGCTGTAATCGCTCGTCTTCCGCCGAGCGTTTTAATTGAAGCTTGGCCCCTGCGATCTTGAATTTCTGTTCCCAGAGGAGATCCTTGATTTGGAGCAGAACCTCAATATCGCGTCGACGGTAGAGCCGTTGTCCTGATTTCGTTTTCTCCGGCCGAATCTGGCCGAACTCTTCTTCCCAATATCTCAGCGTGTGTTCAGGCACACCGGTGATCCGGCCTACCTCGCCGATCTTAAAAAATACCTTATCCGGAATTTTTGAGGTCACAGCCGCGACCGCTCAGCCGAATTAGGAATTCAGCGCGTTCTTGAGAACTTGGCTAGGTTTGAAGGTCAGCACCCGGCGGGCGCTGATGGTGATTTCCTGCCCTGTCTGCGGGTTCCGGCCCACGCGGGCCTTCTTGTCCCGTACGACAAAGTTCCCAAACCCGGAGATCTTGATCTTCTCTCCCTGCTCCAGGGTCTCTTTGATCGTGTCGAAGACGGTCTCGACGATCTCGGCGGCTTCCTTCTTCGAAAACCCGCCAACCTTCTCGTAGACGCTTTCGATGATATCGGCCTTGGTCATGCGGTCATCCCCTCGGGCAATTAGGTATTTCTTTTTTATCTGTGGAACTTACGCCTGTCAAATAGAAAATATAGCCAGGCAGGCACAACCAGGGTGGTGACCCTAGGCGCCTTTCGCAATCTCCACGATCTTCTCGAAGGTCCGCGGCTCGTGAATGGCCAGCTCAGAAAGCATCTTTCTGTCCAATTCCACGTTGGCGCGGGTGAGTCCGGCGATGAACCGGCTGTAGTTCATTCCATACTGCCGTGAGGCAGCGTTGATTCGTGTTATCCAAAGACGCCGAAAATCCCGTTTACGCAAGCGACGGTGCTTATAGGCGTATACCCAGGCTCGATGGACCGCCTCCACGGCGCTCCGCCACAGCTTGGAACGGCCTCCTCGGAAGCCCTTGGCAACTTTCAGAATTCGGTTACGGCGGCGTTTGGCCTTGAAACCCTTCTTTACGCGAGGCATCGGTCCAACTCTCCGTCTAGTCTAGGCGTAGGGCATCAGTTGGTTCATTGCACGAACATTCGTCTTGTCCGCAGTGACCATTTTTCGCAGGCGCCGCTTCCGCTTGGTGGACTTCTTGGTCAAAATATGGCTCTTACCACATTTGAAGCGCTTGAATTTTCCGGTTCCGGTCTTCCGGAAGCGTTTCTTTGCGCCACTTTTAGTTTTCATCTTAGGCATGTTTCTGACTCCACTCGTTTGGCTCCACTCGTTTGGCTCCACTCGTTTGGCCGCTACGCCGGAATCCACCGGATGGCTACAAACAGGTGCGACCGGATACCATGCAGCGGCCGACCTGTCAAGTTGAACACGTTAAAAAAACCCGTGCTTGGCCGCCTCCTGGGAGGATGCGGTGGCTGCGGTTCCAGTGATTGCGAGAACGCGCTACAGGGTCAGGGCTGCCCCTAGGGCTTCTCCCCTGCCCCGTCGCCCTGCGGCTTTGGTGCGGGGGCTGGTGCGGGGGCTGGACGAGCCTGCCTCACCACACCCACCTTGGGGCCAAGCAGCATGATCATCCGACGACCCTCCATGGAAGGCATCTGCTCAACGTTCACGAGCTCGGTGAGCGTGTCGAGCACCTTCTGAAGGATGGCCTGACCAGTCTCGGGGTGCACGATCTCACGGCCGCGGAACTGGACCACAAGCTTGACCTTGTTGCCCTCGCTCAGGAACCCATTGATCATCTTGACCTTGAAGTTGAGATCGTGTGAGTCCGTCTTGGGACGGAACTTGACCTCCTTCATGAGTACTTGAGATTGATGCTTGCGCGCCTCTTTGGCTTGCTTGCTCTTTTCGTACTTGAAGCGGCCGTAGTCCATGATCTTGCAGACCGGCGGATAGGCCTTGGGGCTTACTTCCACCAGGTCTAGTCCGGCAGCCTCCGCGATCCGCAACGCCTCGCCCGTGGGCATGACTCCGAGTTGCTGGCCCTCATGGTTGATGACACGCACTTCGGAAACGCGAATACGGCGGTTGACCCGAAAATGGTCTTCGGGTGGCGGCCTGTGTGATCCTCGTCGGGGTCTTATAGTACACCTCCAGGGTTGTAGTGATCGAAGAGTAGAGAAGTCACCATCGGTTTGTCAACGTAGTTAGTGCATCCTCACGCGAAAGTACGTGGGGTGACCTCATGGGTAGACGTCGTCGCGGGAGGGGGGTTGCGCCTCGCGTACCACCCGCTCGATGAAATCCGAAAGCGGCACGGCGCCCTCGGGCTTGGAGTCCCGGGGGCGCGGAGCCACTGTCTGCTCCTCCACCTCACGGTCGCCCAATACGAGCATGTAGGGGTGCTTTTCGAGTTGCCCCTCGCGGATTTTGAAGCCGAGCTTCTCGTTGCGCAGATCCAGCTCTGTGCGGATGTCGTGGGCGCGCAGCTGTCGGGACACCTCACGGGCAAAGGTGTCGTGTCGGTCTCCCACGGTCAGTATCTTCACCTGCACCGGAGCCAGCCACAGCGGGAACTTTCCGGCATAGTGCTCGATGAGGATGCCGAAGAAACGCTCCAGGGAGCCCAACAGGGCCCGATGCACCATGATCGGTCGGTGCCGCGTGTTGTCGGCGCCCACGTAGTTCAGATCGAAGTTCTCGGGCTGGATGAAGTCGAGCTGAATAGTGGACAGTTGCCACTGTCGCCCCAGGCTGTCAGACACCTTGATGTCGATTTTGGGTCCGTAGAAGGCGCCACCGCCCTCATCGGTCACGTAGTTCACGCCGCTGCGCTCCAGGGCCGCAAGGAGCTCTTTCTCCGCCATCTCCCAGAGCTCGTCCGAGCCGGCATATTTCTCGGGAGGGCGCGTGGCAAAGTTCAGCTCAAAGTCCTCGAATCCGAAGGACCGCAGCATGAACAGCGAGAAGTCGAGTACCCGGTCAAGCTCCGAGGCCATCTGATCGGGCGTGAAGAACAGGTGCGCGTCGTCCTGCGTGAAGCCGCGCACCCGGAACAGGCCGTGCAACGTGCCCCCACGTTCGTAGCGGTACACGGTGCCCATTTCCGCCCATCGCAAGGGCAGCTCCCGATAGGACCGGAGTCGCTTTCCGTAGATGAGGATGTGGTAGGGGCAGTTCATGGGCTTGACCAGATACTGCTGTCCGTCCACTTCCATGCCCGCGAACATGGCCTCCTTGTAGAACGCGAGGTGGCCGCTCTGGTGCCAGAGCGTGTCCCGGGCCAGATGCGGCGTGAACACCATGTCGTACCCGTTGGCGAAGTGCTGCCGGCGCCAGAAGTCCTCTAAGACGGTGCGAATGCGCCCGCCCTTGGGGTGCCACAGAATGAGACCGCCCCCAATTTCGTCGGGGCTGGTGGAGTAGAGGTCCAGCTCCACTCCCAGCTTGCGGTGGTCGCGCTTCTTGGCTTCCTCGAGCATCTTGAGGTGTACGCGCAGGGCCTTGGGGTTCAGAAACGCCGTGCCGTAGATGCGCTGCAGCATGGGGTTCTGCTCGTTGCCGCGCCAGTAGGCGCCGGCCACGCCGGTGAGCTTGAAGGCCTTGATCTGCCCGGTTTGCTCCAGGTGGGGGCCGGCGCACAGATCCGTGAACTCACCGTGGCGGTACAGGGAGATGACCTCGCCGTCCGGGATGTTCTGCGCGATCTCCACCTTGAACCGCTCCCCGCGCTCGGTGAACAGGCTCACTGCCTGGTCCCGGGTGATTTCCTCTCGTTCGAAAGACAGGTCCTGGGCGATGATCTCCCGCATCTTTTCTTCGATGCGCTCCAGATCGTCGTCGTTGAAGGGCTCGGGGACATCGAAGTCGTAATAGAACCCGTTGGCGATGGACGGGCCGATGGCCACCCGCGCCTTGGGGAACAGTTGGGTCACTGCGTCGGCCATCACGTGGGAAGTGGAGTGCCGAAGCGTGGCCAGCTTGTCGTGCTCCGCGGAGCTTTTATTGGACGCCAAGAGACCTCCCGAAAAAAAAACGTCCCTTCCTGCTCACTGTCGACGTGCAGGAAGGGACTTCAAGTTAGGCACGGGCGGTATCGAACCGCCGACCCCTACCGCGTCAAGGTAGTGCTCTCCCACTGAGCTACGTGCCTGGACAGGCTTTTGATATGTCGTTGCGGGCCTTGATGTCAAGAGAGATCACGCCGCGGGTGGATTCAATGCGCCTCGCACCGCCCGCTGGAACCGATCCACGGAGAAGGGTTTAAGGATATAGTCCCGGGCGCCCAGATCGAGGGCTTTCTTTTTGGAGGTCTCAGATGGAACGGCGGAGACGATGAGTACCGGGATGCGCTGGGTGAGTTTCTGGGCTTTCATGGCCTCGAGCACCTGCCAGCCGTCCATTCGCGGCATGAGCAGGTCGAGGATTACCAGCCGGATAGGCTCGGCCTCAAGCAGTTCCAACACGCGCTGACCGGAGCTCATCCGGACACAGCGAAACCCGTCACCTTCGAGCAGCTCGCTGATGAAATCAAGGACGTGGGGATCATCATCTACTAAGAGTATTGTATCGCCATCCATTACGGGCCCCGACAGCATCATGAATCCAACCTCCCGCCACACGCAATATCCGGTCTCCAACTCGAACGACCGGACAGCCTTCTACTTACTACGATGTCTTCGAATCTCCCCGTTGGCAATACCGGCACGCAAATACCGGATTCCATGATGTCATCAAAAACGGGTAACACACTTTGGTTTGGCTGTCACTTCCCATCCTTGGGCTCAGGCTTGGGCTCAGGCTTGGGCTCAGGCTTGGG
>JAOZUO010000028.1 GCA_029938605.1 Deltaproteobacteria bacterium
TGACGGATCTGACGAGCTCGGTGACGACCGCCTGGACAGAGCTCTGGCCCAGCACTGATGAGGGCCCGGGTCACTTGATCCAGCCCATGTTGTGGTATGATCGTCAGGCAAAGACGGTTTGGGTGGCCGGCGGCTCCCACCAGGGAGAGACTGTGTTCGGTCCCTGGTCCCTGAGCTTGGATGAAGGTAGCTGGGAGCAGCATCCATCTTTGAAAAACGGCCGCCGAAGACGGCATCGGCACCGTTGGTCAAGAGAATAATGGCATTCACCCACAACAAGCACATGGGTGGCTTCGCGGTCGCGTTTGGACGCTGGACCATTGTGCCGGTGCTGCTGGTCTGGGTGAGCCTGGTGGCGTGCGAGTCTCCCGGGGACCAGCCCCCGGAAGACGCAGAGCCGGACGTGGATGTTTCCGACGTCATCGTGGTGCAGCGAGACGCTGGGCTGGACGCCGGGCCGGATGCCGGAGACGATGCCTGCACTGACTTTGGTATCGACCGGACCACCTGGCAGCCCCAGCCTCCCTGCGACGCCACCTACATCCAGACCCCCGCCCTCGGAGACCGTTATACGTCCTGGGTACACGTCTCGGACCAGCGGGTCCTGTATTCTGAGCGACGAGATCCCCCGTCGGAGGACTATGATATGTTCCTCTACGACTTGGGGACTTGCACCGAGTATCGGATTAGTCAGGGTTGTGAGCACCAGTTTTCCCCGAGCCTCTGGGGCTCGGAAGTCATCTTCACTCAGTATCCCAAAGGTATCAACGTGGAGACCCAATTGTACATGTTCGACACCGGGACCCTGGAGTTCACCAAGCTGCACCCGGGTCTCTACACCTCGGCGACTTTTTTCAATGGCCGGCATGTCGTGATGGGCGGTGGTTACGAAATCGGGGACAACAGTAAGTACATTTTTCGTTGGGACCTTGTCACCGACGACCTGGTGGTGTTGGCCGGGGAAGGCCACGCCGTGGAGGACATCAGCATCTCCCTGACCCATGCCGCGTGGGTCGACTATGGCGGACCGGGTAAGGATGTGTTCGTGGCGGACCTTGAGTCTGGTGCGGTGCAGCATATCGAGTCCACCTATGACAGCTACACGGCCTACACCGCCACCTGGGGAGACTGGGTGCTCTGGGAGGACCGGCGAAATGAGTATTGGGAGATTTACGGCTACCGCATCAGCACCGCCGAGGAGGTTCGGCTCACCGACAACGGCGAGTACAACAGCCGTCCCAGCCTTCGCCATAACCTCGCCTGCTGGCGCACCACCTATTACAGCGGCGCCGACGGCTGGGACCTGGTGGTTCACGACCTGGAGACCGGCGTCACCCGTCGCGTTACCCAGACGCCACACCGGGGCTACAAGTGCAAGCAGGTGGACTCGGGCTGGCTCGTCTACCTGGTCCAACCCGGGGCCACCGACTCGTACAACGAGGTCCACGCCATCGACCTCATTGCGGCTGGGATCTTGGACGCCACGGGCCTCCACGTACTTCCGGAGTAGCCTCTGGTCCCGGAGTAGCCCCGTGTCGTCGTGAGACTACCTCGTTTTTCTTCGCGCTGGAGCCTGGTGCCGGCGCTGCTGGTCTGGGTGAGCCTGGTCGCCTGCGAGGATCCCGGGAACCGGGGCGCTACCAGCGGGCGTGGGTGAGCTCGAGTCGGTACTTGACCAGCGCCTCGAAGCTCTTTCCCGTGAGGCGGAAGGTGCGGGTCTGGCCGGGCTTGATTTGGTCGATCTTTCCCTGAAGACGCCCGTGGGTCTTGTCGTGGGTGTCGAGCAGCACCGCCTCGAGAGCGAGGCCGCGCACGGTTCGTGGGCCGCGGTTGTGCGCCTTCCCGGTGACGGTGAACTGTCCGCCCGTGGCCTCGCCCTTGACGCCCGACAGGTGCACGAAGGGCTCCACGTCGGAGATGCGGTTGGGCGTGCCCGCCTGGCGGCGGAGGATGAGGCGCCGCTTCTTGTGGTCGATGGTGGTTACGAAGTGTCGCGTGAAGTTGAGCCCGATGAGGCCGTGCAGGCCGGGCTGGGCGCAGGGGTCGCAGATGGCCACGGTCACATGCCGAAGCGTGGACCGGCCGAGGCGGACCCGGTCCAGCACGGTCACGGGGAAGGTTCGCGGGCCGGCGGCGGTTTGGAGCTCCACGGTGAGGGGGGTCGCCGGGAGACGCACGCCGAGTCGCTTGGCGGCCACCCGATCGATGGTCGAGATGGAGGCACCGGTGTCGAGCATCATGGCCAGCTTCTTTTCTCGTCGTCTGAGGGTGAGCCGGGTGAGGAGCATGATCTCCCGCCCGCGCCGCACGAAGCGGATACTCGATCGGGGACCCTGGGCCTTAGCGGCTGGTGGGGGCCGTCGGCTGCTTCGACGCACTCCACTGTAGAAAATTGCCCTGACCGGTTTGCGTAGCTTGACTCGTTTGCCTCCGGGTGGGACCACGGAGCTGACCCATTTCTTTTTGATCTTCACCGTTTTGCGGTGTAGTAGGTCCGCCCAGGTCGCGGCCAGGGTCTCTCCAAAGCGGGTGGTGGAGGACTGGGTGGGTGGGCCGAATACCTGCTCCACGGGCCAGTGCCCGTGCTTGCGTAGTTGGTTCGCGGTGTGGCGTGGAGTACCGGCGGAGAGCCCCACCACGGCCAGGATCGGCACGATCACGCAGACGCCGGTGAACCAGGCCGCTCGCTTGAATCCCTCGAGGGGGCGCACCAGCCAGAGCCCGATGGCTAAAGGGACGCCGAGGGCCAAAAGGAGCGTGGCGCCGAACCAGGTCCAGCCCTGGCCGAAGACCGGCGCCAGGTAGCTGCCCACCAGGATCACGGTCAGTCCCAGTAGCGTGAGGCTCGCCCCGATTGCCGCGACCAGCCCGTACCAGGCGGCGGCCGATGGTTTCTTCATCTTGGCGCGGGCCAGGGAGCCTGGAGCTCTTCCGCGCGGCTTCTTGGTGCGTGCCATAATTTGTATGATAGCCAAGTCTGGACACCTGCGCCAATTCGCGTTGCATCCCGACAGTGGATTCGGTAAAAGGACCATCATGCCGAAGCAGAGTCAGGCAGAACAGGATATCCGGCGTCGAATGCAGGACCACGCGGACGATCCCAAGCGCGTAGAAGTGCTCGATCGCGCCGGACGGTTCAAGCGTAGCTGGGTGGAGCTCGGTGAGTCCTTGGCCGACGTGCGCGGGCAGGATACGTTTGACCAATGGGGGTTCTCTTCATTCAACGAGTACTGTCGTAAGGAGCTGCACCTTCGCCGGGCCACCGCTGACAAGCTCACGGCCTCTTTCGGCTACCTCACCGAGCATGCGCCGCACATCCTCGCACGAGACGGAGTAACCGAGCAGATCCCCCACCAGGACACGGTGTCCGCCCTGGCAAAGGCCCGGGAGACCAAGGGGCTTCCCGGTCAGATGTTCGAGGCCATCCAGGCCGACGTCTTCTCAGAGGACGTTTCGCCCTCCTCTCTGGCCCGCAAATTCAAGGAAGCCATCGGAGACTCCGAGACCCACGAACAGGGTGAGAGCAAAAAAGCCCAGCGCGCCGAGACCCTGGCCCGACGGTTGGCGGATCTGCTCGCCGACCTGCAGAGCTCCCTACCCAATACCCTGGCCGCGGATGTGGAGGAGCAGCTGGGAAGGCTGATCACCTACCTCAACGAAGAGAGCCAGAAAAAGCGGCGTTAACGCGCCGCCCTCTTAGCCGCCCATGCTCCGACCTTTTCTCGCCGCTCTGCTCGGGCCCCCTGATCGTCTCCTTGCGCGGTTATTGGGAAATGGTTTTGGGCTCAAGGACCTATTCACCCTCGTGAACCTCGTGGGGGGCGTGGCCTCCATCGCTTTTGTCATTGCGGGGGACCTCTGGTGGGCCTCCTTCGCGATCATGCTCGGCTACCTCGGGGACGTCGTCGATGGGCCCGTGGCCCGGATCACCGGCCGGCAAAACCCCTTTGGCACTGAGCTGGACAACATCGCTGACCACACGACCCAGTGCGTGGCGCCGGCCTTCGTGGTGTACCTGGCGTACAAGGAGCTCAACCAGACCCTGGCCTTCGCCATGGCGGCGCTGCTCATCGCCACGGGCTCCATCCGTCACGCCCGGGGAGCCGCGGCGAAGTTCAGCTTCGACTACGCCTGGCACGGCATGCCCCGGCCCGTGGCCGCCTTCATTTTCATCGCTTTCATCAACTCCACGCTGTTTGTCCAGGTCCTCGGCGGCCGTTGGGTGGGCGTGGGCCTGGTGGTGGTCGTGGCCGTTTTGAACCTGGTGCCCTTGCCCTTTGTGAATCACCACGGGAGGCGGCTTCCGCTCTGGAGCAAGCTCGTCATCATCGGGTATTTCGCCAGCTGTTTCGCGGTGCTCTTCTGGGCCAGGCAGTACTTCTGGGATATGCTCTTTGTGTGCGTCACCATGTACGCCGGAGGCTCCTGGATCGCCATGACACCCAAGGAGCGTCGGGAGTTTTTTGAGGCGTCGCGGTCCTGGCGGCGGGAGCTGAATGAGGGAAGTGGCACCTCCACCAAGCCCCCGGGGGAGGCGCCGTGAGTTTGTCCGCTGTGCTGTTTCACTCCGCCCAGCAGCTCACGCGGGTCGCCGGGATGACCCTCCTGGAGCGGGCCGTGTTGTCTTTGCGGCGGGGGGGAGTCTCCCGGGTGGGCGTGGTGGTGAGCCCCGAGGACAAGGCGGAGCTGGATCGATGGCTGCCCACCAGCCGCCTCGCCCGCCAGCCCCCGGATTTTCTCTTTGCCGCCCGATCCAGCGACCAGTCCCTCGCCGAGTCCGCTGCGTCTTTCACCGCCGAGCCGGATCTGGTGATCCGCCGGCCGGTGGCCATCGACTGGAGTTTTGTATCCGGAGTCCGGGCTGCCCTGGAGGAGGATCCCGGCCTGGAGGCTCGCACCGCCAACGGTGCCATCTGGGTTCGCCCACGGTCGGCGAGGGGCCCCAGGCAGAATCAGGAGCCGGCCGCCTTTGGCGGCACCGCCGTGTCCGTCATGGACCGCTCCACGGCTCGACAGGCACGCAAGACCCTGCTCGGCCAGTCCATCAAGCCCCTGGAGATCGACGGCATCGTTTGCTATCTGTTGATTCGTCGGCTCTCGGTGCGGTTGACCACGCTGATGCTGCCGTTCCCCATTACTCCCAATCTGATCACCGGCCTGTCTGTGCTGCTGGGCATCGTCGCCGGTGTGGCCGTGTCCACCGGGACCTACCAGTGGACCGTCATCGGCGGCGGGCTGCTCATGGCGAGCCTGATCCTCGACAACTGCGATGGCGAGGTGGCCCGGGTCAAACATCAGTTCTCTGACTGGGGGGCCTGGTTTGATATCTACGGCGACTTCGTGGTGAACGCCGCCTTCATGGCGGGCATGGCCGTGGGAGCCTGGCGGCGATTCGATCAGCCCGTGTATCTGTACGCCGGAGCGTTCGCACTGTTCGCGGTGACCTTTTATAATGGCACCGTGTTCCGGTACATCCACCGGCTCGGGATCCCCGACGAGTTTCTGTTCAAGTGGTGGTTCGACCAGGAGGCGGATGCAGCAGCGCTGGAGGCTGAAATCCCCGAGCCCGTGGCTGAGCCCTCCGAGGGACCCAGCAGCCTGGGCCGGATCCTGTCCACTCTCAAATACCTTGGCCGGCGGGATTTTTTCATCTTTGCCTACCTCATGACAGCGATCCTGGGTGTGCTGCACTGGGCCTTCTGGGCCACGGTGGCGGGCGCGGCCATGAACTTCGTCATGACCTGCTACCAGGTGTTTTTCTGGAAGGGGTTGCCCCATGCAGGCAAGTGATCGAGATCGCGAAGCGACCTTCGTTCATATCAGCGACGTGCACGTCTTCTCTCCCCGATCCATGCGGCTTCACTACCTGCTGGACAAGCGGCTGCTGGGGGGACTCAACGCGCTGCTCCGGCGCCGGCGACTTCATGACTTCGACGTGACCCTTGCCGCCCTGGATTTCGTCCGACGGTCCCGGCCCGATCATCTGCTGGTGACCGGTGACATCACCACCCTGGGCGCAGAGGCGGAGTTTCGTCGTTTCCGCTCGGCCTTGGAGGATCTCCCGCTGACTTCCGAGCAGATCACTGTGGTTCCGGGCAATCACGACGCCTACGTGCCCTCTGTGGTCCGGGGGCGACTGTTCGAGCGGGTCTTTGCGCCCTACCTCGAGACCGACGCTGAGTTTCGCGCCTTTGAGTGGCCCATGGTCCGGCTCCGGGGACCGTTGGCGCTGGTGGGATGTTGCACCGCCCGCCCCTGTCCGCCGCCGCTGGCCGTGGGCACCCTGGGCGATCAGCAGCTCGCACGGCTCGAGGCAGTGCTGGCGGATCCCCGCGTGAAGTCGCGGTGCCGGGTGGTGGGCCTGCACCACCCGCCCCAACCCGGAGCGTGCCATTGGCACAATGGACTCACGGACGCCGCGCCTTTCCGAAAGATCCTCGCCCGCCAGGGTGCTGAGCTGGTGCTGCACGGACACCTGCATCGGCGGCTGGCCACGAAGCTCCCAGGCCCCGACAAGCCCGTGGCGGTCCGAGGTGTGGGGTCGGTGAGCGTCTGTGAGGGGCCGCCCCAGCGCTTGGGACAGCTCTATGTGTTCCGCGTTCGCGATCGCGAGGTCGTGGCAGAGGAGAGCTGGGTCTACGATCCCCGCCGCCGGGAGTTTCTACTCGATCCCTGAAAGTACCTCGACTCAGAAACAGGTGTTGACCAGGTGGTGAACGTTCGTCACATGTGGTGAACATTCACCACATCCTCATCTCCCCGATACCCGTAGTGCTTTAGTTTCGTTGTTATTTCGTTGTTTCAAGTAGTTGGTACATATATTGCTTAGACCCAGTCGACTCTCAGAACTTACGACCTGGACCTGGATATACTCCTGGTCTGGTCACGTCCGGAGGTAGATCATGAAATCCAACACGCGCGTCGCCGTTGTCCTGGCTGCTGGTTTAGGCCAGCGACTCAACGGCTTCTCAGAGCTGCCCAAGCCCCTCGTCCCGGTCAGCGGAGTGTCTCTACTCGAGCGAAACGTGGAGAGCCTCAAGGCGGGCGGCGTGGAGGAGATCATCGTGGTCCTGGGGCACCGGGCCGAGGAGATCCAGCGGGCGGCGGCCCATTTACAGGGCGTGCGTTTTGTTTTCAATCCGGACTGGCAATCCAACTCCGGTATGTCTCTGCTGGCTGCCCGGGAGGCGGTGGACGGACGGCACTTCTTCCTGGTAATGGCCGACCACATCTACAGCCCGGACGTGCTCATGGGGTTGCAGGCCTATACCCCCAATGGGCATGGGTACCTGGGCGTGGACGCGAACCTGGAGACGGTCTACGACGTCGAGGGCCAGATCAAGGTTCAGTTGCAGGGCGACCAGGTGGTGGCCCTCGGGCGCAGCCTGGAGAAAGCCCAGGCCGTGGACGCACGCGTGGCGTTGCTGTCGGCCCGGATCTTCGAGATCCTCGAAGGGCTGAATAACCCGCGCGTTACCGATGCATTCCGTGTGCTCGCCGCCGAGCGGCAGCTCAAGGGTCACGATATCGGCGGCGCTCTGTGGCAGGATGTGGACACTCCGGAGACCCTGCGTCACGCCGAGTGGCTGCTGTCCATGTACGGTGAGGATCTGCAGCCCATGCCGCGGCAGAAAGAGTCCAAGCCTTTCTCCAATCCGGAGCGGACCCTGGCCTACGTGGAGGGGATCCTCAACGAGAGCGACCCCAACCACTACGTGCTGTTCAACCCCGGACCCGTGGTCACCTCCGCCGGCGTCAAGAGCGCCTTGGTGCACCACGACGTGTGCCACCGGGACCGCAGTTTCTCGGAGCTGATGATTCGGCTTCGGCGCAAGCTCAAGCGTATCTATCGCGGGGGCCCCGACCACGAGGTGTTGCTCATCACGGGCTCGGGCACAAGCGGAATGGAGGCGGCCATCTCCTCCTCCATTCCCCGGGACCGCAAGCTGCTCATCGTGAGCAACGGCGCCTTTGGCGAGCGGTTCGAGGAGATCGCCCAGCTACACGAGATCGATCACCTGGTACTCCGTTACAACTGGGGCGAGCTGGTGCGGCCCGAGGATGTGCAGACCCTGCTCGAAGCCAACCCGGACATCTTCGCGGTGGTCATGTGTCACCACGAGACCTCCGTGGGGCTCATGAACCCGGTGAACGAGGTGGGCCGCATTATCCGGGATCTGGGACGGGTATTCATCGTGGACGCCGTGGCGAGCCTGGGCGGTGAGGAGATTGACGTCATCCGTGACAATATCGACCTGTGCATCTCCAGCGCCAACAAGTGCCTCCACGCCATCTCCGGCGTGGCCATGGTCTGTGTACACAGGCGGGTGTGGGACCTCATCGAGGACGTGAAGCCGCGGGTGTACTATCTGAACCTCAAGCGTTATCGCCGGTACGAGGTGGGGCTGGAGCAGACTCCCTTCACCCCGGCGGTGTCCAACTTCTATGCCCTGGATGCGGCTTGCGACGAGTACCTCGCTCCGGGCATCGGCGCCCGGGAGCGGAACTACGCCCGGCTCAACCGCTGGATACGCGCCGAGCTCAAGGCCATGGGCTTTGGCTTTTACACCGAGACGGGCCACGAGAGTCACACCATCCTCACGCCGTCGGTTCCCGAGGGTATCCGCTTCTCCGATATGTACGAGGAGATGCGGAAACGGGGATTCATCATCTACGGCTGTAAGAACACCCTCAAGGACAAGTTTTTCCAGGTGGCCAACATGGGCGAGCTCAGCGACTCGCAGGTCACCTGTTTCCTGGGTGCCCTCCGGCTGGTGATGGCCGAGCTCCGGCGGCGGGCCCGGGAGACCGTCGGCCTGCCCCTGATGACCGAGGTGGAGATCTCGCCCCGCCGCGCCCTGTCCCGCTCCTGAGCGCTTCCGCTTCCGCTTCCGCTTCCGCTTCCGCTCCTGATCACTCCAGCTCTCAGACCCTGTCCTAAATATCCCTAGAAGTTTTCCAGGGCTTCACGCTCTAGGAGCCGATTGATGACTAGCTGCGTCCGTACAACCCAGGAAGAGACCTGATACTCGGCGGCGACGATTTCTTGGCTCTCTTCGCTACACTCGATGTCAAGCTGCGGCCGAGCAAAATCGAAAGGGCACAGGAATTCGGCAGCAAAAGCACGTTGCCGTTTCTGGCGGTATGAGTAAGAGCGCAAGATGGGGACAAGTGGTTCGTCAATCTTGTCTAGAAACCGATCACCGATCAGTCTGGCAAGGTCAAAGCGTCGGCTGGTAACGAATGGTGACCTCATGACGACCGTGGCAGTTCCCCCACGGCCGTTGAGCGCGAATGAGAACGGTGCCCTGGGTGCGTCACCACGTAACACAGCGGGACCGACGCCCGCGAGTTCTGCAAGCTTCTCATTGGAAACGACTCCGTCGCCCAATCCCGCTTGATTCCGCAAGGTCTTCGCGGCTGCCTCTCCCATAGCCCATGCCGCAGCGTTGTCACTGAGCGATGTGATCTCCTCTGCAGACAATCGAGGAATGTCGGTGAGACGGGCTTCATGTCCCTCCTGTCTGGCGAGGTCCTTCAGTTCCCTCGAGCTCGGCATTGGTTCTACGTTTGATGTACCTGCGGCCAACTCGGCCACGCTGCTGTTCCCAAGTTCCTCACCCTCAGCGATGAGCGCGGCGACCTTCTGCTCATCAGCTTCGTCCGGATCGAAGCCCATCGCAGCTTCTAATCTGCGATACCATGCAGATTCAGGGTCGCGACGTTCTTCACCTACGTACCTCCAGATGCGCTCTAGGTTGCTGTCGCGAATCCCCTCAGTTCGAAGCTGCTCCAGCACCACCTCGACAAACTGTTCGACCCCGCTCTGAAATTCGCCCACGGGTAGAGTCTCGTGCGCCTTGACTACGTAGCGCAGTGGTTCTGTGGCGCGCGATGGAGTTGGATATGCTTGCAGCAACACTCGTTCTCCATCGCTCGCACAAACTAGATTCGGCCAAATATATCCGCCTCCGATGGTCGTCAACCGGTGGGCCATCGTCCAATCGAGCGTTTGACGCTTGGGTTCCCAACGAAGACGCCACCAATTCCAAGCAAGCCACTGTGCCAGCAGGTAGCCTGAAACGTGAACTTTTTGACGTACTCGTCCGACAAAAGAGTCGTGGGCATCTGTCAGCCACAAATTCTCGACCCGTACGCCAACTGCACCGAACGCGGCGCGTTCTTCTGGAAGGCCGCAATCAAGCCGTTCCCAAGCGATCTCTATACTGAATCTAGGGCTCACGGCTGTGCCACTCCTCGATCACCTTCAGGCGAAAATCGTCAGCTTCAGGTATCGGATAGCCATGGTAGGTTCCCGTCTCCTTGTTCTCAAGTTGAGCTTCAAACACGTCGCCGACGTCGGATACCGCCCAAACATTTTGGGGCCATCCATTTCGCATCTGGATGCTTACGATGCCGCGTTCGATGCCGCGTTTTAGCAACGTTAGAGCCTCCGCTCTGAGAAAGTCGCGATCCGCATCGCACAGGGTCTTGCCCGGACGAGGATTTCTGGGCGGAGTCAAACCATAGTCCCCCGGATGCATCTTGTGTTCCGAGTTGCCTCCGTAACTTGCCTCTGCCGCACGTTTTTTTCTCTGGTCGATGCTCCAGTGGTCAGCCGGCAGTATTCTCCGTTTAGGGTTATAGCTGTGCTCTCTATGTTTCATCCGCTGTACTCCGTACAGGGCAACAAACCTCGAATATCGTAGTCTCATTGGCCGCTAATTCAATGTCTTTTTGGTACCAGCTCACGCCCCCAGCTCCAGACCTTCCGCAGAACAACACCGGACACGGGGCCATGATGATCAGCGACACGCAGCGATCACAATCCGCGCGCATGCCTCGGCTCCTGATCACTCCAGCTCGATTTGCCAGCGCTCGAATAGATCGGGGAGATCGTTCTCGGTGAGGAATCGCGAGGGCCGGGTGAGGACCCGGTCCAGGCCGCGCTGGGCGGCGAACATGGGGTGGATCAAGGTCAGCTGATCCTGGGCCCGGGTGGCGGCCACGTGGAAGAGGCGGCGCTCCTCCTCCTCGCCGTGGGGATCCCGCAGGGCCGGGGCAGACGGGAAGTGGCCGTCGCAGAGCCACAGCACGAACACCGCCTTCCATTCGAGGCCCTTGGCCTGGTGGATGGTGCTGAGGGTGAGGCAGTCGTCTGGGTGATCCCCGGGACCGAAGCTCTCGGCCGCCATGCCGGCCATGAGGGTGATGTCGCTGAGAAACGGGCCCAGGGCCTCGTAGCGCTCGGCGTGGTCCGCCAGCTGGGCGAGGTCCTCCAGCCGTTCGGCGGCGTTGCCGTACCGTGCCAGCGCCAGATCCTTGTAGGGGCCCGCGGCCACGGCCCTCAGGGCCACGGCCGGTCCCGGATCGTCGTCGAGGCTGGAAAAGAACGTCGCCAGACCCCGCAGGCGGGACTTGCCGCGGCTCGCGATGTTGCTCGCCAGGGCGGAGTCCAGCGCCCGGTGGAGCTCAGTGGACTGGGCTGACACGTGCGAGATGAGCTGCGAAGCCGTAGCCGCTCCTATGCCTGGCTGGAGTCGGAGCACTCGCATGGCGGCCAGCTCATCTGTGGGGTTCACCAGCCAGCGCAGGTGAGCCAGGGCGTCTTTAATGTGCGCCTGCTCGAAGAAGCGCATGCCGGCTCGCACGATGAAGGGGATCTGGCAGCGAGTCAGCTCCACCTGGAGCTCGAGGCTGTGGGCGTGGGCCCGAAAAAGCACGGCCATGTCCCCCAGAGCCAGCCCCTCGTCCTCGTGGAGATCCAACACCCGCTGGGCCACGAAGGACGCCTGTTGGTACACGTCGTCTACCGCCACGACCACGGGCAGGGTTCCCGGATCTCGCGATGGGCGCAGGGTCTTGTCGTGTCGTCGATGGTTGCGGGCCACCGACACGGTGGCGAGCCGGAGGATCTCCGGAGTAGAGCGGTAGTTGGTCTGGATGCGATATACCGTGGCCGTGGGATGTCGCTCTGGAAAGGTCAGAATCGCCTGAGCGTCTGCCCCCCGGAAGGCGTAGATGGATTGATCGTCGTCCCCCACCACCGTGAGGCTGCCGTGTCCGACGGCCATGAGATCGGTGATGTCGGCCTGGAGGCGGTTCACATCTTGGTATTCGTCCACCAGCACATGCTGGAACCGCTCTTGAAGGTCGGAGGCCACGGCCGGGTGGTCGGTGAGGGCCTCCCTCCAGCCCAGCAGCAGGTCGTCGAAGTCTCGCACCGAGAGCCGTCGCTTCCGGTCCGCATAGGCTCGGGCTACGGCCTCGATTTCGTCGAGGTGGTGAGCGAAACGTTGATACTCCCCTCCCAGCAGGTCAGCCAGGGAGCGGCCGGTGTTGGCCGCCAGGGAGATCATCCCGATCAGCACGCCGGCCTGGGGAAATCGCTGACGGCGAGCGGTGGAGCGGTCGGCGATGACCCGGGTGAGCAGATCCACCGAGTCCGAGCGATCCAGGATTGAGAAGTCCACCGGGTGTCCGAGCTCCTCGGCGTATCGCCGCAGCACGCGATTTCCCACATGGTGGAAGGTGCCGGCCCACAGCCGACTCACCTTCACCTGGGACAGCTGCTCCACCCGCCGGAGCATTTCCCGGGCGGCGCGGTTGGTGAAAGTACATAGCATCAGCCGCTCGGGTAGGGTCCCCTGGGCGAGGAGGTGGGCCACGCGGTAGGTGAGCGCGCGGGTCTTGCCCGTGCCGGCTCCGGCCACGGCCAACAGGTATCCCGGCGGCGCCTTCACCACGGCGCGCTGTTCGGCATCCAAGACGTCGCCCCAGTCGGCGTCAGGCGCGGGGGCGGTCCGTTTCAGGGTGTACTTTTTGACTTCCATGGGCGGGGTGGCGGCAGCGGAGCCACGGGGGCTCGGTACGTGCATTTGAGAAACTAAATCGGCGCGGGATAGACTCCGTTGGTGAACTCCAGCTCGTAGGGATCACAGGTGAGGGCGGTGCCCGCCTCGCGGTAGATTCGGATCAGGTACACTTTGCTGTTGTCGGTGCACAGGTTCTCTCCGGGTCCGGGCACGTCGGAGCAGGGACACTCGCCCTCGGGATCCGTGGGGTCCGATTCGTCGCGATAGTTCCGGTAGCGCTGAAAGTCCACCACCCCCTGGGGAGCGCACTCGTCGTCACCCGCGCAGTGCTCCGAGAGGATATCCAGCCTGTAAACGTCCCCTGGGTTGATGGTGAGCTGTACGCGGAAGTGGAAGTTGTCACAAGCGCCGACTCCTTCGTCGAGCTCGTCGATAGACTGAATATAGTACCAGCGTTCCTCGCCCTCTTGGAGGATCCCCGAACGCACCTCGGTCTGACCGCCGATCACGTCCGTGAGGGGAGTCACTACTTCGGCGAGGGTGCAGGTGTCGCCGCCTGTGGTGGTCAGCTCGCACTCACAGCCCGTGGATACTTCGCCGTCGAGATCCACGAAGCCCTCCTCGCAGGTGCCGATGATACACTCGCCGTGCAGACAAATGACGTCGCCGTTGGGCGCTGTACCGCACATGTCCACGGCGTCTCCGTCGTCCACCACCCCGTTACAGTCATTGTCCTCGGAGTCACAGACCTCAGCGGTGGGCGTGCAGTTCTCCATGCAGTCGATGATTCCGTTCTCGTCGGAGTCCAGCTCGTCAGTGGGAAGGGATCCGTCGCAGTCGTCGTCCTCGCCGTTGCACACCTCGAAGGAGGGGATGCCGGCGCTGCAGTTGTCCCAGCCGTCGGTGTTGCAGGTTTGTACGCCCAGACACACGCCGAACTCGTTCATCTCCTGGCAGGAGCGGGTGGCCCCCACGCGCTCAGGTACGCAGTCACAGGTGTTCAGAGTAGGCCAGCACTGGCCCTGCCGGCACTCGTAGCCCACCGGGCAGGTGCTGTCGTACTGGCAGTCCCGGCCACACACTTTGGCACCGTCGCCCAGGTCGAGGCAGCGATCCCCGGCGAAGGTGCAGTTGATGTCCGAGCCGCAGGGTTTGCAGAGCCCGCCTCGATCGGGCAGACAGTAAAATCCCGCGGTGGGCACGTCCTCGCCCGCGGGCGCGATCTGCACGTCCACGTAGGCGCAGTAGAACTCCGAGGGGCATGGACCGGAGTCACACGTTTCCGAGCACAGCAACTCCTGACCCACCCCGAGACAGAGCTCTGACTGACACTCCCGACTTTGGGAGCAGTTGTTTCCCAGGGGCAGGGTGCCCGGCCCCGCGTCCGAGCCGGAGGTGTTGTTGGTGTTGGTATTGGTGTTGTCGTCACCGCCTGGGTTGCCGTTGGCGCAGCCCGCCAGGGCGAGGAGGCCCGCCAGGGCGAGTGCTATGACTCCACGGGCGACAAAGGAGCTGGTACTCATAGTCGGTATGTCCTGATCCCATTATTCTTCCTGCCATTTTCTCCCAAATGCGTCGCAATGGCAAGTCGTACGTCTTAATCGGCTTAATCATCTTAATCTACGTCTTAATTATCTGGGCGGACCCGGATCAAGGGACCCATCTGTAGGGCTCCGGTGGCTGTGTCGATGACGCCCACGCGGTGCAGGAGCGAGGAGCGGCCGTTGCAGTTGAGGTCTCCCATGGCGCGGAGCACCACCCGTCGGCGTAGGGATCCGGGCTCCAGGATCAGTTGGTATCGGTACAGGTGGGACCCCGAGAGTCGGAATCCCAGGCGCCGCCAGGTAGGATGGATCCAATCCTTGGGTCGGCTCTCGCAGCGGCGGACGCCGCCCTTGCAGCAGGAGTGGATGGGAGTGATACGGGTGGATCCCAGCGAGCGATACCAGCGTCGACGCGCGGCGGGGGGCAGGGTGCGGGCCTTTTGGGCCAGGTTCTGGATTGCTCGCGCCATTCGGCCCAACTCCCTGGGGGCCTCCCGGTGCGCGGTGATCACCTGGCGGTGGCGAGACCATGGGAGGTAAACGGACACGAACAACCCCTCCAGGCCACCGTTGGGCACACCCCGACGGTGGGCCAGGATGCGGCTGGCCTTGGCGCGCAGTGGCGACGCGGCGGGCAACCGGGCGAGGGTCCTGAGCCGGCTCAGGTGGCCTTCGCGGTTTCCCCCCCACTTTTTGATGAGCGCCTCGCGGTACCCGTTGTCCAATGTGATCGTTGGGCCTGGTTTTTTTTTCGAGTTCGGCTGGTTTTGGGCCCGGTTCTGGGGACGTGGTTTTGTCAGAAGGGAAATTCCCAGGTGGCACCCGACGCCCATTGCGAGATCTTTGCACGAAAGGGTGGCTTCATCGGTCAGGTCGAGCAGAGCGCGGATCCAGTGCATGGCACCTCGGGAGGAAGGGGCCAGTTCACTGAGCCAGCGGTGTGCGGCGGCGCGTTGGACCTTGGGCAGGGAGTACAGAGGGTCATCCGGCCGGAGGTAGGCGGCTACGGTGTGGTCATCGGCGAATCCCCGGCGGCCCACGGCGCCGCCGAGCTGTTGCAGGAAGGGGGTGTCGGGCTGGTCCACCCGGGCCAGGATCCGACGAAACAAGTTCGGGTCGGTGGCCACCACCAGATGTCGCTGGGCCACGCCCCACAGGAGGGTCATGCGGCCGTTGCGCAGCCTCGGGGCCCCGGTGCCGGCGTTGGGGGGCACTCGCAGGATCAAGCGGTGGGTGGCGACGTCCCCCAGGCTGGAGCGGGTGTGGGAGAGATCCCAACCCCGGCCGCGGCCCCGCACGTTCTTCTGCCAGGCTCCAATACGAGGGCCCAGCATCAGCATCAGCCGCTTCATGGCGCGCAGCCCCCTGGAGCGACTCCGCAGGCCCAGGATGGCGGCCACCCCCGCGTGGTTAGAAAGGAGCACTACCTCGCCGCTGAGCATTTCATCGGTCAGGGTCTCACCGCGGACCCGCCGGCTACGGACGAGGCTCACGGCCGGGCGCAGTCGGGGCACCAGGCGTTGGAGGTGGTCGATCAGGAGCCGGGGTTCGATCCGCAGCCGCATCACCAGGGGGGCGGAGACGGTGGCGGCGAGGCCGCTATGGCCTGGTTTGGGCAAAAGAGGGCTGGGGACCCGAAGGGAGCTCCCGGAGGCGCCGAGAGCCAGCCCATACAACTGGAGTCGCCGGTCGAGGGACATGGTCAGCCAGAGACCTCGTGGAGCCCAACCCAACAGGTTTTGCGCCCCTATGTACAGCGATCGGATGAGCTCCGGCCCAGGCCCGGCGTGATGGGTGTCTGGGGTGTCTGGGGTGTCTGGAGTGTCTGGAGTGTCGGATGGTGGCCCGAGCCAGATCCCCACGCGCTCTTGCAGAAAACGACCGTCCACCGGGCTGAGCTTTTTCTGCCAGAGGTTCCGCTTGGAGGACCGGATCGTGGACTCCAGGCGCGCCGGGTCCACATTGGCGCACCAGGACACCTTGCCCCGGGTGGCACAGGTCCATTGGCCCATTTGGAAGGCTGGGCGGAAGGCCGGCTTGCCCGCAATCTGAATCCGCTTCACCGGTCCCTGCTTACGGTCACCCTGGTGACGGACGGCCTGGTTGATCGTCTCGAGGACCTTGCCCAGCCGCGCCGACCGAAAAGCCAGGACCGTGGCGCCGTTTGCATGGCGGTACAGGGCGCCGCCGCTCCCGGGCTGTAGCCCCAGCCGGGCCCAGACGTTGGGCGCCAGGGGCCAGGCACCCCACTGGCGCTTGAGGCGAGCCTGCCATCCCCGGAGGATCGGCGCAATTTGGGAGTGGTGACCAAGAAGGGAAGCCGCTTCGGCCAGCACACCTCGCAGGCGGCCGAGATCCGCCGAGACCACGGCCCAGCGCGCGTCGGCGGGTACCCGGCGCAGCCACCTGGCCAGGGGCGGATCGCTCCTTTGGCTGGTGACCACGGGCTTGGGCCCGGGCGATTGGGATCGACGCCCGGTCGGTTGTCGATCCCGGCAGGCGTTGACCAGGCCCACTACCAGTAGCAGTGGCAGCAGCATTGGCAGTAGCAGGGCCCCTACAGTTCCACGGATCTTCACAGAACTATGTGTAGCGGTTTTCCGCCGTCGCTGCCACCCGAATGCCGAAGACCTGCTTTTTCGATCCCTTGAGTGGTAGATTGCTAAGGGATGACACTATCGGTGGTACTGGATTTCGAGCGTCCCGTGCTGGAGCTCGAGCGCAAGATTGAGGATTTGCAGGGCCAGGCGGCCCGCGGCGCCGACCTCGTGACCGAGATCACCCGACTCGAGCGCAAGGCAGAGAAGCTGCGGGCCAAGACCTTCAAAGGGTTGTCGCCCTGGCAGCGGGTGCAGTTGGCGAGGCACCCGGCCCGGCCCCGCCCCCACGACCTGGTCCCCCGGGTGATCGAGGACTTCGTGGAGCTGCAGGGCGACCGGGTCACCCGAGACGATCCGGGCATCCTCGCCGGCCTCGGTTCCCTGGATCGGCGGAGTGTGGCGGTGCTGGCCCACGGACGGGGACGTCCGGCTCCCGGTGGTCGTCGCTGGACCGGGCCCCCGGACGCCGGGGGACTACGGAAGGCTCGCCGACTGGTGGATCTGGCCCAGCGATTCTCGTTGCCCCTGGTGACCTTCGTGGACGTGGCTGATGACGAACGGAGGAGCGGGCTGCGCGCGACGCGTACGGCCGAGCCCATGGCCGGGCTGCTCACTGCGTTGATGGGGCTCGGGACGCCGAGCGTGTCGGTCATCACCGGGGAGGCTTACGGCGCCGCGGCCATGGCGCTGATGGCGTTGGACCGGGTGGTCATGTTGCAGTACGCGGTCTGTGCGCCCCTGCCCCCGGAGCGATGCGCTATCCGCGAGCATGGCGAGCCAGGGAGGGCTGAGGCCCTGGCGTCGACCCTGCGCCTCACGGCCGACGATGCCCACGCCGTGGGCCTGTGCGACGACGTGATCAACGAACCCCCCGGGGGCGCCCACCGCAGCCACCGCCAGGCCGCGAAGAGCGTTCGCGTCGCCTTGGTCCGCGGGGTCACTGCCCTGGAATCGGTGGACCCCGCCCAGCGTCTCGACGATCGCCGAACCCGCCTCGAGACCCTCGGCCAGCTCGTGGCGGTTGGGCCCAAAAAATAAAGACAAAAAAAAGCGGCCTCTTTTCAGAAGCCGCTTGAAGCGGGAAACGGGGCTCGAACCCGCGACCCTGAGCTTGGGAAGCTCATGCTCTACCAACTGAGCTATTCCCGCGAACCGGATCTATTTACCCGAAGGACCTCCGCCTCGTCAAGTAGCGGGTTTTCGGTCATACCAGCCGCCTTATTACCGTCGCCTTTGTGATGTACGTCACGCCATGACCAATCACGGCTTTGTTTCCGGCATGATAGCTGCCAATCTGTAAGGTCGAAGCTGTCCTTCTGGCAATCGGTCCGCCGGTTGGTTACCAACGGATACAGGTTTTTGCTCGAAACCCGGACGCAAATCTACAACTCTGTAGGAAGTAGGAGGATTTGTTGCGGCATAGAAGATTCATCGTCAGTGCATCGTTGCCCGTGGGGTTGCCCGTGGGGTTGCTCTTCGTAGTGTTGTCCTGGGTGGCCCTCGTGGCGGGTTCCGGCTGCAATCGGGCCCAAGGAGACCAGAGCAATAAGAAGCGAGCCGTGCCCGTGGAGGTTCAGGCCGCGTCCACGGGCACCCTGGTGTACGAGGTGCGTTTGGCCGGCGAGATCCTGGCGGACGTGGAGATCCGGGTCTTTTCCTTGATCCCCGAGCGCATCACCAAGCTCAAGTTCGAGGAGGGAGACCGGGTGAAAAAGGGCCAGGTATTGGCGGTGATCAAGCCCGGCGCCCTGTGGCAGGCCGTGCGCCAGGCCAAGGCCGGCCTGGCGGCGTCCAAGACCCAACGCAAATTGGCCAAAATCGAGCTGGACCGCGCCCGGAAGCTCTTTGAGTCCCGCACGGTGGCCATGGCCGCGGTGCAGCGGGCCCTGGCCCAATTCAATGTGGCGGACGCGCAGGTTCAGCAGATGTCGGCGGCGGTGGGACAGACCTTCAGCACCATCTCGAACGTGGTGATCAAGGCTCCCATCTCCGGGGTCGTGGGCCAGCGGTTTCTGAACCGGGGTGATCTGGCGGGTCCCGCCGTGCCCCTGTGCACCATCATCCAGACCCGGTCCGTACGTGTGAAGGCCATGGTTACCGAGTTCGATCTGGTCAAGCTCAGCAAGAATCAGCCCGTGCGGATCTCGGTGCCGGCCTACAAAAAGCGGCTGTGGCGGGGCAAGGTGGACTACATCTCCCCGGTCTTGGATCGACGTACCCGGGCGGCCTGGGTCACGGTGCTGGTGAAGAACCCGGGCGGAGCTCTTCGGCCGGGCATGTTCGCGGACCTGGTGGTGACCACGGGCCGGCGGTCCGGCGTGATCCTGATCCCGGCCCGGGGCGTGATCCGGCGCATCAACGAATTGGGCAAGGTAAATTTCCTGGTGTTTCTGGCGCACCAGGGGCGCGCGGATTGGCGGACGGTGGAGATCGGCCGACGTCAGGGTGCCAACATCGAGATCGTGCGCGGGCTCAAGCCGGGCGATCCGGTCATCGTGGCGGGCAACCACAAGCTGCGGGACAAGACCAGGATCCGGCGTCGAGCGTCAAAAGGACCTGGGGGACCTGGGCGCCCAGGGCCGAGGCCGAGGTAGCCGGTGAGCCTGAGCAGCCTGAGCGTGCGCCGGGCCGTCACCATCTCGATGGTCTACATCGGGATCATCGGCTTCGGTATCTTCAACTACTTCCAGCTCCCGAGAGATCTGTTCCCCAACCTCACCTTTCCGGTGGTGGTCATCGTCACCCAGTACTCGGGGGCCGGACCCCAGGACGTGGAGAAGCTCGTCTCCCGTCCCATCGAGAAGGCCGTGGCCTCGGTGGAGGGAGTGCAGGAGGTCAAGTCCACCTCCAAATACGGCATCAGCGTCGTGCAGCTGGAGTTTGACTGGGGCACGGACATGTTCAAGGCTGAGACCGAGGTGCGCAAGAACATCGAGCTGTTCGCCTTTGCGCTGCCCGATGACGTGGAGAAGCCCATCGTCTTCGCCTTTGATCCTTCCCTGCAGCCCGTGGTGTTTTTTGGGGTGACCGGACCCTACGGTCCGGCGGAGCTGCGCCGCATTTCGGAGGAGCTGGTGGAGCCTCGCCTCGAGCGCATCCCCGGGGTTGCGTCTTGTAGCACCGCCGGAGGCCTCAAGCGGGAGATCCATGTGGAGCTCAACCCCGAGCGGCTCAGGGCGCTCATGGTGGCGCCGGCTCAGGTGGTTAACGCCATTCGCCAGGCCAACCTGCAGCTCCCGGGCGGCGCCGTGCGTCAGGGGGGACAGCTCCTGGCCATTAACACCCAGGGTCGCTTCGGGTCCGTGGCCGAGATCGGTGAGGTGATCATCGTCAAGCGCCTGGGGCGGGAGATCCGCGTCAAGGACGTGGCCGAGATCAAGGACTGGTACCAGGAGCAGAACCGGGTCATTCGCAACAACGGGCGGTCCGCGGTGATGACCGTGGTGCGCAAGCAGTCCGACGCCAACACCCTCCTGGTGGCCAAGGCGCTGCTCGAGAGCCGCAAGGACATAGAGCGGGTCCTGCCCAAGGGCGTGAAGCTGGACGTGCTCTTTGCCCAGTCAGACATGATCAACCGCGCCCTGGGCAACGTGGAGCAGACCAGCACCCAGGCATTTTTGCTGGCCTTCGTGGTGCTCTTCGCCTTCCTGGTGCGGCTCTCCCCGAGCATCATCGTGGCCCTGGCCATTCCCACATCGCTGTTGGTCACCTTCCCGGTCATGAAGGCCACGGGGGTGACCCTGAACACCATCTCC
The DNA here is from genome assembly GCA_029938605.1 of Deltaproteobacteria bacterium. Classification (GTDB taxonomy): domain Bacteria; phylum Myxococcota_A; class Polyangia; order HGW-17; family JAJRWW01; genus JAJRWW01. The sequence goes on from JAOZUO010000028.1 coordinate 20,715, forward strand.
ATGATGGGTCTCGCCCTGGCCATCGGGCTGCTGGTGGACAACGCCATCGTGGTCATGGAGAACATCTTCCGCCACCACCAGATGGGCAAGTCAGCCCGTCAGGCCGCCGTGGACGGGGCCCAGGAGGTGGGTATGGCCATCACGGCCTCGACCCTCACCACCCTGTCGGTGTTTCTGCCTATCCTTTTTGTGCCCGGCATCGTGGGCGCCCTGTTCAAGGACATGGTGGTCACCATCTGCCTGTCGGTGGCCGCGTCGCTGCTGGTGGCCCGCACATTGATCCCCATGGCGGCTTCCCGGACCCTGGCTCTCCGGACGGGGTGGTTCACGCGGATTGGGCTGATCGCCGTGGGGGTGGGGGTGCTGGGGGTCCTGGCGGCGACCGGCAAGTGGGCCTATCTGGTGACGGTGCTGGTGTTGCTGGTGCTGCTCAAACCCCTGGCGTGGTTGATGAGTTGGGGGCTGCCCCACGTCACCCGGGGATATGTTGCCATGCTGCGGTTCTGTCTGCGGTTCCGCAAGACCACGGTGCTTACGGCCATCCTCCTGTTCGGGGGCTCGGCGGTGCTGCTCTCCACCCTGGGCCGGGATTTTCTGCCCAAAACCGACAACGGCATGGTGGAGTTGGAGGTCACCGGCGCGGCGGGCAACAACCTGCAGCACACCGAGCAGCAGTTCAAGGAGCTCGAGGTGCTGGTCCGGGGGGCGGTGCCCGAGGCGACCCTTTTCAATGTGGACATCGGTTCGGGTGAGGGCATAGGCGCGGTGTTCGGCAGGGGCGAGTTCGCCGGCCGCATGCGCATCAAGCTCCCTCCCCTCAAAAAGAGCTTCTTTGGCTATGGGGGCGCGGGGGGGCGCACCCGCACCCAGCAGCAGATCGAGGAGGCGCTCCGGAGCAAGTACCAGGACATCCCCGGTCTGGATGTGCGGCCCTTCCAGTTCAACCCCACGGGCAATGAGGGGGACATTGAGGTCAACATCTTCGTGGACAACCTGGTCCTGGCTCGTCAGCTGGGCAAGGCTGTGCGGGACGTCATGGAGCAGATCGAGGGCCTCAAGGACGTCAAGTTCAGCCTGGATGAGGCCTCGCCGGAGCTGAAGATCCGTCTGGACAGAAAGCGCATCTCCCAGCTGGGCAGTAACCCCGGCCTGGTGACCCACACCATCTCCACGTACTTCATGGGGGCCATCGCCGGTGTGTATCAGGAGGGTGCTGACGAGTTCAAGATTCTGGTGCGCGTCCCCCCCCTGGTGCGCAACGACGTGGAGCGCCTCAAGAATGTGCCCATCTTCCTGACCTCCGGGGCCATGGTGCCCCTGGCATCGGTGGCGAGCCTGGACGAGGACCTCGGCCCCACCCGCATCGAGCGCAAGGGTCAGCGTCGTATGGTGAAGATCACCGCCACCAAGGGCGATCGGGCCTTAGACACCCTGGTCAAGGAGGTGCGCGCCAAGCTGGAGAAGATGGAGTGGCCCGAGGGCGTGGTGTGGACCATAGGCGGCGCGGCCGAGGACCAGAGGGAGTCCTTCAAATACCTGTTGGCGGCCATCGTCGTGGCCATGATGCTGGTGTACATGGTGATGGCGTCGCAGTTCGAGTCGCTGCTCGAGCCCTTCGTGATCTTGCTGTCGGTGCCCCTGGCCATTGTGGGCGTGGCCCTGTCGCTGTATCTGACCAACACCACCCTGTCGCTCACCGCGGCCATCGGGCTGGTGATGCTGGCGGGCATCGTGGTCAACAACGCCATTGTGCTCATCGACTACCTCAAGCAGTCCTGGGATGGTCGTTGGGCCACTCTCATAGACGCAGCCGTGGAGGCGGGGCAGACCCGCCTGCGCCCCATCCTCATGACCACCCTCACCACGGTGCTGGCCATGGCCCCCCTGGCCCTGGGCGTCGGCGAAGGCTCCGAGACCTGGGCACCCATGGCCCGCGCCGTCATCGGCGGCCTCATCTCGTCCATGCTGCTCACCCTGGTGGTGGTGCCCGCCTGGTACGTGATCATCGCCGGCTTCCGCGCCCGGGTCCGCGAACGCCGAGAGACTTCCATCTCTTCTGTTTCTTCCGGCTCTTCCGGCTCTTCCGTCCATCCCGCCGACCGGGGCTCGACGACGTAGCCGACCCCCCTTCAGACATGAGTTCGCCATTGTGGCCGAGGATGCCCAGGGAGGATGCCCAGGGGGGGCGAAAAAAACATCTGTCTACTGGACGCAATCTTTGGTGCGGGAATTCCTTCGGATCTGGTCCATGGACTTTTGGCAGGCCTGGGATATTTTTGCGCGGCCGGCCGGAGTTTTGAGAATCTCCCGGTAGGCGCGTTTCTGGGTGCGCCAGGCCCTCAGCATGGCGGGGCCACCAGGCGGCTGAAGCTTCTGGGTGTAGCATCGGAAGTAGGCATCGAGAGCGTCGCAGGCGGCCACGCCGAGACTGGCATCGTCGAGACCTTTTGTCCGTTGTGGCGAAATTCCCAGGCCGAAGCTTGTCTTGCCGACTCGGCACCAGAGTACGGTCCAGGTCGCGCCGCGTTGCCGGACCCAGCACAAGAGGGGGTCGGTGCGAGAGCGCAGGCTGGTCGTGTTACGCACGAAGGTCCTCAGGCGACCCCTCACTGTTTTTCCGAATAGCCATCGTTTGAGGGTGAGCGCCGAGCCAATCTTATCAACGTCTACGATCTGTTCACCCTTGCGGGGGGGGCGACGGGCCAGCGTCTGTGCCAAATGGCGGTGGATGGCCTCTGCCAGTGGTGCGTAGCGGGTGTTGGGGGCCACCGACACCGTTTGGTCACCGGCGGTTGGCTGCTCGGCAACCTTGGATTTGCATCCTGGGGTGACGACGGTCCCAAGGGCCCAGATCGTGCCCAGGAGAGTGGACATGCCCCAGCTTGTGAAGGATCCTGAAGATCGTGTCAGCCGCACGGCTCCTGCCCCTTGTCTATTCGGATTGGCCCTCGATGTCGTATTTGAACTCTACCAGAAATGAGCCATTCTGGACGGGAAAGCTGACCGATCCTTCAACGGCGGTGTCTGTGACAATCACGGTAGAGCTTGTGAGTGGATATCGAGCGACTGTAGCCGGGAGTGAGAATCGGTCAATCGTGTCCAAGGAGTGCGTCCACTGCTGGCCAGTTGCCGTCGGCGCAGGCGAGCTGGCCCTGGCGAACGAAGTAGTTGACTGCCCCGAGCTCTTTGAAGTTGGGGATGCGCACCGACCTGGGGATTTTGGCGAGTCGCGGGTCGTTCTTTGCAATGGGCGCCGGAACCTTGGCGCGGTGGAGGAGGCCCCACAGTCGGGCGGTACAGCTGTAAAGTACGCGCCCCGCAGACGCGTGGGGCCAGCTCCCGAGACGCGCATTGATCTCGTTGAAGAAGGCCACGGTGTTGGCCAGCCGAATGCGCGACCCAGCCCGCGATTTACCCTTGCGTTGGAGATACGTGATCTGTGCTTTTCCCTGCTTTTTGCGAACCATGTATTTGCGAATCACTTTGTGCTTCAGCAATTGGTCACGCTCATAGTATCCCAGGGCCGCGTGACCGGCTTGAATCAATACGATCAAGTAGGGGGGTGGGTTCGGCTGCAGCTTCGGCAGATAGGATTCGAGGCTCTCGGCGCGCAACTGCGGATACAACACGCTCTGGGCTGAATCAAACTCTCGCTCGGCGATCGGTGGACCGACCAGCGGCAGTCGGAAGGTGAACGCTCGTTCCCCTGCGTCGGAAGTGGCCACCAGCTGGTGCTTCTCTATCGACAGCTCCAGGTCCCACTGGTCACAGTCTCGAAGCCGCTCCAGAAGCTGGATCGAGGTCTGGTAGTCAAGCTGACGCGTTTCAAGCATTGGTTGTCGAGCTTTGCACGACTGAAGTGCTCTGACAACGCTAGCCTGAGCGCTGCTGGCTACCCGTTGATCTGAACGGGGACGGGGGACGGTCCAACGATCTTCCTGATTTCAGGGACGGTCCAACGATTTTGTTTTTTGCTCCTCGTCCGTTGCTAGATAGTGGACCCCGTCGTATACGAAAGCGGGGCCATTTCGAGGAGCGTTCTCACGCTTGATTCACCTCGGCTCAGCTTTCGTACACGACGCGGTGCTGGCAACATCCCGCGGCAATATCTCGCCCGGATCGGACCCGAAGGCGGCGAGCTCACGCCTTGGTCTGCTAAACTAAAGGCCATGGTCTCGATTGTCCGTAGAGTCCGCAGAGCCGCGTGGATTGTGGTTGCGGTGGGTGTTGTGGGGCTTGGCGCCTGTATTTCGCCTCTCGAGGAGGAGATGCCTTGTCCGCAGTGTCTGGCCAAGAGTGATTCTGCCGGGGTCTGGAGGTATCGGATCGAGGCGCTGGACCCGGAAGACGAGAAGTCGGGTCGATGCTTGGCCGAACGGACTACGGGAACCGTTCGGTTCCAAATAACTGAGGATTACCTCTTCGCGTGGCTTCTTACCGAGCCACTGACTGTAGAGGGGTGTTCCGGATACCAGCTTTTAGACTGCGGTGCACTTATCATTGGTGCTTGGAAGGTTCGGCACTTTGACAAGCGGACGTACTGCCCAGATCGCACCGGAGAATGGATCAGCATTATTGAGGAGAATGGCTCCTGCTACCATTGGTACGAGCGACGCTACATCCAGGTGGACTGGAGTTTCAACCTCGGGATCCATAATGAGGTAGAACGGCTCACAGACGGCGTCATCGAGGTCGAGCCGATCCATCACGATGCCCCCTCGCCTAATGACGCCTTGTTTCCCGAGATTGATCTGGGCGCCGCGTCCAGGGCGAAGCGGTTGTCGGTGAGCAGTGTCGGGCTGGCGCGGTTGAGCACCTGTACCGATCCCGATTAGCCGACGATGGGATTGGAGTGCTTCTCCATCGACCTCGGTCCGGTCTCCTGCGATCTGCGTGAGGTCCGTCTCCGCCAGATCTTCGAGCAGCCGTTGGATCCGGAGTGAGCCGAAAGGGCGGTTAGCGCCCCTTCCATAGGCGGCGCGGCCGAGGACCAGAGGGAGTCCTTCAACTACCTGTTGGCGGCCATCGCCGTGGCCATGATGCTGGTGTACGACGCCGGGACGATATCCGGACACCGGGACGATATCCGGACGCCGGGACGATATCCGGACACCGGGACGATATCCGGACGCCGGGACGATATCCGGACGCCATGGACCTAGAGACCAACTTGTGGATTCTAGACCGTCCGACTCAGCAAGAGCGCAGAATGAGTGCCGAATGTTGTCGGTCGAGTTGTCCTCGGGCCGGTCGATCTGTCCTCGAGCCGCGATTGGCACGTCGCTCGCATAAGGCATGACTCGCCGGGCGTGTGGAGCACGCCAGACCAATGGTCATTGGCAGTGACCTGAAACAATAGGAGCGTTTCATCATGGCAAAGATCATATGGTCCAGCTTCCCGAGCAATCACTCGGGCTACCTGAATCTGCTTTACCTGGGACCGGACGGCGAGATCGGCGTGCAGTGTGGATACACCAGCCTCGATGGAGATGAGTACTGCATCATGGGGGGACCCGCGCTCCAGAATGAGCGCGGAGTTACTACGGCCGGCAGGAAGCTACTGTCCTTTCTCGACAACGGCTTTTTCTTTTTCCCCAAAAAGAGCGAGGCGGAGATTCGAGACCTGATCAAGGGGTGGCGGACCTCGGGTAACAGGGAACGTATCCACTGGGAAGTGGACGTCGACGTCGTCACCGATACGGGGCTCAACGACCACGAGTGCGTACGCCTGCTCCACGAAGGACAGCGGCCCGATGGAGTGGTGGCCTTTGTCAGTGGCTTCAGCTCCGGGATGGGTGAGCTGTGCATGCTACTGGCATCGATCTTTTTCGGTCTTCCGCAAAAGAGGCGGCAGGAGCTCGGTTTCAAGCAGGATTGGAGCCTTCCATATGAAGGCTGAGCCCGTGCGTTGCCGGTGCGTAGCCGAAGCGGAGGGGTTAGGTTTCGGACCCCAGAGGATACATTGATGATTCGATCTGCCAATACGCCCCTCGGCCTGTGGCAATTCGCCCCAGACGAGGGCATTCACATTCTGGATACGGCTGGAGATCGGGGACGTTGGCGGCCGCTCGTCGTTTCGATCGCCCTCACTCGTCTCTGTCACAAGGAGTGCGCGTTCTGCTACGCCTCCGCCGGGAGCGGGAGAGATGGTGGAGACAGCCTCTGGCCGTACGACGATCTCATCACGCTGATAGCAGATCTCGATAAGAACGGCGTTTTCTGCATCACTCTTGGTGGCGGCGAGCCGACCTTGTGGCAGGACCCGTCCACCAGCCGGACGTTCTACGACCTGGTCGACGAGATCCACCATCGCTTCTCCGTCGCCGTGACCTTCACGAGCTCGGGGAGCGCCGCGGTCGCCTACGACCGGCTCCCCTACATCCCAGTGAGGCTCTCCTGTCATGAGCCGGGTGAGGTGGAAGGCGTCCTGCGCTCCGCCCGCCAGATGCGTGAACGCGCCAGGTGCGTCGGCATCAATCTTCTGCTCTGGCGGACCAGGCTCGACGAATGTCGGCTGGCCGTTAGGCGTCTGGTGAACGCCGGCTTTCACGACATTCTGCTGCTGACCCTGAAAAACGTCGGTCGAGGAGCTGCACATCACTCCGAAAGGGTTGACCCTGAGGAGCTCGCCCGATGGCTTCGAACGCTCGACCTGGACTTCGTGCGCCTGGCGTCGTGCGACCCGGTGCCTGCCATGATGAGTAGCGATATGGGGTGTGGCTCAGGCGACTGGTTCCTGTCCATCTCCGAGCAGCGGGTCGTCAAGTCATGCTCTTTTGTCGATGCCGGCCATCCACTCCACGAGCTCAGCTACGAGGGACTTGTGCGGGCGAGTCTGAATCTGCCCCGGATGACATGCTACCGGCCGTTCACCGATTCCCCACTCATTAAACAGCCCTGGCACGGGCCCGCAGGGACGCGGGTCTGAGAACGCCGGGAGACTTCCCTCTCCTCCGTCTATCCCGCCGACCGGGGGGGTGAGGGACTAGCTGTCCCCGTACGCAGCGCTTTGTCGGTGCGGCGTCGAACCCCTTGTCGAGCTGCTTGTGGAACCAATGTGATCAGGGCTTTCGGGAAACGTCGTGTTTCCATATAATAGCAGCGAGTAAGGTTCAAAATGGCGCGTTCGAAGAGGCATACCAAGAGCGGTCCGGGTGCGACGGTGGACGGCGTCTATGAGGTGCGCGTGTATTCCGCGAGCATCGTGGGCGCCACCCTGACCGTGCTCACCGGAGGCGAGGCGGGGCGGTTTTTTTCCGTGGACGACTCGGGGACGGTGCTCGGTCGGGGGGACGAGGTGGACATCACCTTCAGCGATGAGACGGTGTCGAGGCACCACGCGTCCATTGCCCTGGTGGACGGTCGGTTCGAGCTCACGGACCTGGAGAGCCACAACGGCACCTTCATTGATGGCCTGGCCGTGCGTGGCACCATCGCCCTACCTCGGCGTTGCCGCATCCAACTGGGAACCCGCGTGATGTTAGAGTGGAACGCTCTGGACGAGCTGGGGGTGGATGCCATCGGCAAGCTTAGCAAGGCCCTGTTGCTGGACCCGCTGACGGGCACGGGAAACCGGCTCCACCTGGAGCAGCGATTGGCCTCGGAGACGAGCTACGCCCGGCGGCATCACCAGGCCCTGGGATTGCTGCTGCTGGACCTGGATCACTTCAAGGGGGTCAACGACGAGCACGGGCACCTGGTGGGGGATCGGGTATTGGCCAATGTGGGGCACGCCCTGACCGAATCCTGTCGCACGGAGGACGCGGTGTTTCGGTACGGGGGCGAGGAGTTCTGCGTCCTGGTGCGCGGTCTGGACCTCGATAGTTTGATGCAGATGGCCGAACGTATCCGCCGCATGGTCGCCGCGCTGGAAGTGGACATCGACGATGGCTGCGTTCAGGTCACCACCTCCATCGGCGTGGCGGCCCTGGACCTGAAGGACAAGCCCGACGCTGAGCAGATCCTCCTGCTCGCGGACCGGGCGCTGTATCGGGCCAAGACCTTCGGACGCAATCGTGTGGAGCGATTCGAGGTGGAGTAGCTCCGCCAGAAGCTCCGGAAGTCCTAACCGTTTGCGTCCTAACTGTTTGCGTCCGTACCGGGTTGGGCTGCGAAGAGATCCCACGCCACAAGCGCGGTGATCACCGGCCAGGCCCCGATCACCAGGCCCTCACAGAGCCACAGGACCACGTACCCCAGGGGTCCCGGCATGGAGCAGCCCCACAGGGTCAAGCCCACCGACAGCACCAGGGCCACCACCGGGGACAACCCAAATCCCAGCACCACCCACCGCGGGTAGCGGCTGTACGCCAGACCCAGCAGCAGGAGACAGAGCACTGTGCCCAGGGAGAACAGGTGTACGTGGAGGTGGCGCAGCCGGTGGTAGGGATCCCGTCCGCCGAGGCCGGGGGCCTGGCTCAAGGCCAAGGCGTCGCCATAGGTGAGTAGCCGTACGGAGGCCTGGGGACTGGCGCCGTGGCAGGTCTGGCATCGCCTGGCCAGGATGCCCGAAGGTTCGCCGTAGTAGTCGTTCATGCGGGCGCCGTGGTGTATCCAGGTCACCACCACCCGCCGCTCGCGAGAATCGGGGATGTGATGGCCCATGGTGGTGTGCATGGCCCGCTCCAGGGGCGGGGCGCAGGTTCGCAGGCGGCAGGCCTCGGGAGAGAGCGCCGACCACACCTCGTCCCCTGATCGCTCCACCGCCAGGTGCACCGAGACCCCCCAGCCCGTGACCAGGACGGCCAACAGGGCGGCGAGCCCGATACGGACCGGAAGGCCGAGGGTGCGAAGCGTAGATGGAACCATTAGGTTCACAGGTACCATATTCTGGCGCGGATTCGAATCAGTCCAACCGTTCCCGGGTGGGCTCGATGAGGCTGGTATAGATTCGTCCCAACCGGGTGAGTACCTCCTCGGCGGCAGCGACCCCGCGGTGCACGGCCTCCTCGTAGAGGGGCAGCACCCCGGCGTCATTGCCGGCGAAATGGATGCGGCCCAGGGGTCGACACAGCGCCTCCCGGGTGCCACCCCATAGCAGCCCCGGGGCAGGGCGCACCATGCCGTGACCCCACCGCCACACGTCCAACCGTTCCACATGGCGCCGGGCGTCGGGCAGGACGTGCTCCAGCTCGTCCACGATGAGTCGGGCCCAGGTGGCCCAGTCCAGCTCCAGCAGATCTCTCCGGATGGGGTTTCGCCGCTCCCCGGAGAAGCAGGCGTAGAAGGTGAGCCCAAAGGGCTCTTCGGGATCTTTGCCCGGGGTATGGAAGTGTTGGCCGTTGACGAATCCTAGGGACCAGGATCCGTGGACGAGGTTGTCCCAGGCCAGGGATTTCGCGTCGTGCTCCGGACACTCGGCGACCAGCAGGTTGGCCACCAGCCATGGGGTGTACTCCAGCCGCTCGTGCTCTCGGCGTCCGGCGGTTTCCAGCTCCGGGATCAGCAGATCCGCCCGCAGCTTGGGGGCGGCGAAGACGCAGGCCTTTGCCCTGTGAACCTGGGTCACCCCCGTCTTGGGGTCTAGCTCCACCACGTGTACCTCATCGTCGTGGTTCTGCACCGAGACCACCCAGGCGCCGGTGTGTACGGCCCCGGTGGGGAGCAATCCGGCCAACCGTCGCGCCAGGAACATGTTGCCCTCGGGCCAGGCGAGGGCTGGGGCGTGGGAGGGGACGGAGCCGGGGACGTGGCCCTCGCCGCCGGTGCCGGCCCAATAAAGGAGACCCGCGTAGGCTGAGATCTCCGTGGCCAGGCAGCCATATTCGTCGGTGAGCCGGTTGTCCACAAAACCCCGCAGGAGCTTTGACGTGAACCCCTCAGCGTCCAGGTACGCGGCCATGGTACTCCGGTCCAGGCGCAGCACCTCCTCGGTCCGGGTGGCGTAGGCCACCGGGAGCTGGAAGGCCGGCCTCCCCTGGACATCCCGCCAGCGGGACCAGCGGTACATGTGCCGGCGGAAGGAAGCGAGCTCGTTGAGGTCCGCCCCGGTGGCCAAGGCCCACGGATAGAAGCCCAGGCTGTGGGATCTATCGTGGTACAGGTTCACCTCCGGTTTGTGTATGCGGTAGCGCGGGTCGATGATGGGGCGGTGGTCTGGGGTGAAGTCGGTGATGACGCCCACTGCCGACAGCAGGTTCATGATGACCGGGGAGTCGGGATCCGGCAGGCCCACATAGTGCGCGCCCCAGGGGCAGGGTCGGCCTTGGAGGTGGCCTCCCCGGGACACGCCGCCGATGTCGTCGGTGCGCTCGAGGACGAGCAGGTCGTCCACGCCGGCGCGGTGCAGCGCCCAGGCCGCGGCGAGCCCGGACAGACCGGCGCCGATGATCACCACCTCCCGCAAGGGCGTGTCGGCCTCAACATGGCCCGGTGGCGTCATGGCCGGCCGGCCCGCCGCCAACCTGTGGCAAGCCGTGTGATCTTCGCCGCGGATGGACCCGGGGAAGTTCACCCCACGCTGCATCATACCGGTGCGGTCGCGGCAACCAGTGGCGGCGTCCGCCAGAGCGCCGGCCGCCAGCAGCTGGAGAAAGTCGCGGCGACTTAGGGGCACGAAGGATCCTTTGGGCAACCAGTACCCAGGAGAATTGATACAGTCGACCTTTCGGACAGCCCCGTCAAGGGCGGTTGCTTCCAGGGGGGCGGTGACGTATTCTTTGCTCCTGCCTGGCGGGGACCGGGCGTATGTGGAGGTAGCTGAATGAACAGGTTGGCCCTGACGGGAGTCATTGTAATGCTGTGCGGCGTGGTCGGTGCGCTGCTGCCCTCGTTCGCGGATGCTCAGCATCCGCGTGGAGGCACCGCCTCGAACGTGTGCGCCGGCGGTCCTTCGGACATGGTCTGCGTGACGGCGGGCACCTTCACCATGGGGTCGGGCATCGGCGACGCCGACGAGCAGCCCACCCACTCGGTGACCTTGAGCGAATTCCTCATCGACAAGTATGAGGTGAGCTTCGGCCAGTACATGCAGTGCGTTGGGGCCGGCAAGTGTGGCATGCCGCGCTACTATCCTCCCCTCAAGCAGCGACGGGTGGTCGGTGCCAAGGTCATCAGCGCGTTGCCGAAAAAGAAGCCCCGCGCCCCCAGGGCCGCGCCGGGCCAGGAGGCGAAGATCAAAGTCGCCACCATCCTGGTGAACAAGAAGCTCCCCGCGGCCGGCATCACCTGGACCGACGCCAACAAGTACTGCGGCTACAAGGGGCGTCATCTGCCCACGGAGGCGCAGTGGGAGTACGCTGCCCGGGGCACCAGGAGCAACTACTACGCCTGGGGTGGAACGCCCCCCATCTGTGAGCGGGTCAACAGCGCCAAGTGCGGTAAGTATCCCCGGCCCGTGCGCTCCCTGGCCAAGGGCGCGAGCCCCTTCGGCGCCGTGAATATGACCGGCAACGCCTGGGAGTGGGTGCACGACTGGTACGACGCCAGATACTACGACGTCTCCAAGGGCGCCACGGATCCTTCGGGACCCACCAACGTCGACGATCCGGTCACCGGCCAGATGAAATACCGGTACCGTGGGCTGCGCGGCGGCTCCTGGAGCGGCATCCCTTCCGAGCTGCGGACGGCCTATCGCTACCGGCTGCTGCCGTCTATGTATGCCAACGACATCGGCTTCCGCTGCGCCAAGTCAGCCGTGGCCCCCACCACCCGTCGGCCGTCGGTGCCGCTGCGGGTCGCGCGCCTGGCACGGACCCTGCTGCCGAAACGGTAGGGACCGCCCTCTTCGTCGTCGCCATCAACGCCATCAACGCCAGTAACGCTCGAAGCGCAGTAGCCCATCTATGCCGTCCCAGATCCTGATCCGGATGCTTCTGTGGGCTGTTGCCCTCAACGCCGGCCTGCTGCTGTTGATCATGTGGCGGCAGGGTCTGGGGGGCCGCTACGGGTACGCGTTGCTCCTGGCCGCCGAGACGGCGGTGAGCGGCTATCTGCTGTACTCACACCGCTCGGGTCACCCCTTGGCAGTGGTGGTCATCGGCATCTTTTTTTTCCTGGTCATCGTGCCCCTGATCTTGCGGGGGATCACGGCCTGGGCGGTGCGGCGGGGGCGCTGGTCTCTGGCCACCCGGCTCACGGGGTTGCGAGAGCTGTTGCAGCCCGGCGCGAACGTGGGGCGGGAGAAGGAGCTGCTGCGGGTCATCGAGCAGGTGCAGGGCGGCGACACGGCCGATATCCTGAACCATATGAAGCACCGGGTCCTGGCCGAGTCCGACCCGGAGCTGCGGGGATTGCTGCATGAGCAGATCTTGACCTTGATGGTCATAGAGAAGCAATGGAACGAGTCCCTGGAGTACGCCGCCGAACACTTCACTCCGCACCTCATCGCGTCTCGGCCACGACTGGGCGCGGCCCTGATCCGGATCTACGGCGAGGTGGGCGATCTGGAGAGCATGGTCAGGACCATGTACCTGGTGGAAGGGGGCACTGACAGCCAAATGCCCCAGAACGCCGACGTGCTGGAGCACTGCCGGATCATGGTCCTGGCTTTCACCGGGCGGGCGACGGATCTGGAGGGTTTGCTGGGCCCCGATAGCCACGCCTCCGCCGAGCCCAGGGTCCGCCACTTTTGGCGGGGGGTGGCCCATCAACAGGCCGGGGAACCCGAGCCGGCCGCCGCCCAGTATCGCCTCGCCCTGGAGAAGATGAGCCCCCAGGACACCCGAGCGCGGGAGACGATTGAGGCCCGCCTGGTTGAGCTGGACCAGGGCTGCGAGTCGGTGCAACTGCTGGACCCGGATCAGACCAACCGACTGGTGGCCGCCATCCGTGAACGGGCGGCTCGCACGGTCGCCCGACCGCGAATGCGCCCGAGCTCCTGGCGGCGGACGCCGGTCACCATTGGCCTGGTGGTGGTCAACGTGGTGATCTTCGCGGCCATGGAGCTCTTCGGACGGGGTTCGGGCGACAGCGGGACGCTCATACGCGCCGGGGCGAGCCTGACCCACGCCGTACAGTCTGGAGAGTACTGGCGCCTGGCCAGCGCCATGTTCCTTCACGCCAATTGGTTACACCTGGCGGTGAACGTCTTCATGCTCTGGTTCCTGGGGAGGTTCTTTGAGCAGTTGGTGGGCGGGGTACGGTTCTTCGTTGTCTATTTCGCCGCCGGGGTCCTGGGGAATCTGGCCTCTCACCTGTGGCGGACCGGGCCGGTGTCAGTGGGCGCTTCGAGCTCTATCTTCGGGATCCTGGGGGGCGCCCTGGTGGTGTTGCTACTTTCGAAGGGCAAGGTACCCGAGAGCTGGCGTCGCTCCATGATCTTCATTCTGGCCCTGGTCATCGGACTGAACTTTTTGCCCGGTTTGGACATCAAGGTCATCGACAACTTCGCCCATCTGGGCGGGCTGGTGGGCGGGGCTCTGTTCGGCATGGTGCTCTTTCGCGCCACGGGCGGGCTTGGGCGGGTGGTCACGACGGCGTCCGGGCTGCTGTGCGCAGCGGTCCTGGGCTACTGCGCCTGGGGGCTGGTCACATCGGACCTGGATCGCCTGGCCTGGGCCCGTAGCCAGGCCGGTGGCATGGAGGTGCGCCATCCGGTGACCTGGTTCGCCGCGCCCGCTGACCGGTCTGGCAGGCTCGAGCTCATCGATCTCATTGGCCGGGACCAGATTGTGGTGGTGCGGGTGGGACGTACCGAGATCACCTCAGTGGACACGCTGATGTCCGAACGGTGGCGAGAGCTCGGTAAGCGGTCGTCGGATCGTGCGCGCACCCGTACGCGCACCCGTACGCCCACCCGTACGGTCGTCCGGCGGAGCCTGCCCCCCAACGCCTTTCCCACGGGCTGGGCCGGGTTCCGGCGGGACATACGACCCTCGAGCGGCGAGTCGTTCGTGGAGGTGCGCGCCTTCGCCCTGCTAGGCCCCCCCGGCCGCCGGGAGGAGTGGCAGGCCCTGCTGTTCACCCGGGGCCGTGTAGATCGCCCCCTGGCCGTGTTCCGCAAGGTCCTCGGGTCCCTCAAGCCCCGGTAGGTGGAGCCCTTGGTGGAGCCCCTGGTGGACCCCTTCGGTCCTTTACTTCGATCCCTTCGGGCCCAGTCGTACCTCGCCGGGGACGTACAGATCCTTGGGGCCCCACAGGGCGGTGCCGAAGAGGCTGCGGGCGGTGACCCGGAAGTAGCCGGCTTCGCCGGTGCGCAGGGAGTGTGTTTGGCGGGGGCCTGTCCACCCGAGGAGGACGCCGTCGGCGTAGATGTAGGCCGTGCGCGTGGTGGTGTTCTGAATCACCAGGGAGGGATCGCGCGGATCTCCCTTGCGTCGCTTGTAGGGTTTTTTCATGGGGCGCCGCTGGAGCTGGCGACCCTTGGCGTAGGTGAGGGGGCCGAACATACGGCGGTAGCCTGGACCGGGCGGTAACCGGAGCAGCCGAGGCGCCACGTACCGCCGTTTTCGCGACTTGAGGTGCAGGGTCATTCGAAGCCACGGGGCGGTGGGAGGGTCCGTACGCGCCGGACGGAGGTCTACCCGAAGGGGCCACCTCTGATTGCCGCGCAAGGGGGCGAGGGACTTGGCTGAGGTGGCGGCCACCAGGGGCAACAAAGAGAAGTCCCACAGCAGCGACTGGCCCTGGCCCGGGCCTCCATAAGCGGACGCGTCGACTCCCCGGCTGCGCAGGTTGTAGCGCAGGGATTTGGCCCGGGTCCCGGGGGCGTCTAGCGGTACCAGAAGGCCCCGCACCACATGCACGGTGTGGGCGAGCCCCGGCCCCGTGGGCGGGGCAGTGGGCGGGGCAGTGGGCGGGGCAGCGGGGGGGGCAGCGGGGGGGGCAGCGGGTGGGACCGTGATCTGCGCGAGCACCTCCAGGCGTGACAGGGTCGGGTTGGGCTTGAGGGCGCCCTCCACCCACGCGGCAATCTGGGCCGGGCTGTCGGCCCAGTACACCTTACGTTTGTGATTCACCACCGCCGCCACGTTGGCGTCCGGCTTCAGGATCAGATACAGCTCGTCGGGTTCGCCCCCGGGCATCGCCCGGGCCGGAAGGACCCAGACCAGCCGCTTGGGGTGTAGCAGAATTCGGCTGGTCAGAGACGACCGCCCGACCCATGCGCTGCGGAGGCGTTTTTGCTCGGGACTCTCTTCGCCTGAGATCTCGCGGTTCGTGAACACCAGTGAGCGGTGGACGGGGATCTCCCACACGGCCACGGTCCCGGGGGCGGCGAAGACCTTATCCGGTACGAGCTTCCGGGCCTTGGAGGCGCGCCGGTTTTCCGACCCGCCGGATTGGCGACAGCCGCCTCCGGGCAGCATCAATAAGATGACGCCCAGGAGGATCGGTGACAAAGTTGGTCGCTTTGGCAAGGTAGTTTGCAAGGTAGTTCGCAAGGTGGTTCGTATGGTCGATGCGCCGGAGAGCCTACCACACCTTTCTGGAGCTCGGGGATCATGCGGATTGAGTTTCGGCGGGCTTTGTGAAAAACTGCCTACACTGATTCTTGAAGGATCCAAGGACCCTGTGGACTCGTCGCCGACCAAATATCCATACGTCACTGAGATCGGCATCTACAAAAAGCAGATCGACCATCTCGATCCGTCAAAGAACCACCCTATCCATGACGCGGTGGAGAAGATCAGCTACGGAGATGGGCGGTACGAGATCATCGTGGTGCTTGACGGGGTCAGTGAATCCAAGAGCAGCAAGAAGCTCGTGCCCATTGGGCGCATGCTGAGCTGGGATCTGGCGCGCTTTTGTCTCGAGGCCCAGCCCGAGGATATCGGAGACCTGGTGGACTGGTTCCGGACGACCACCGAGGATGAGAGGTACGAGCACAAGGGCAACACCACGGTGGCCCTGCTGCGTTTCGATCTCTTGACGGGGGAGGTGGATGGGTTCGCCGCGGGGGACAGCGTGTGCCTTCTGGCCGTGGACCGGCTCGGCGAGGGCGAGGACGGCGAAGAGGTGCTCGCCTGCCGGGCCGAGGTGGTGGTGCCCATGCACTGCGTGGCCAACTACCCCGGGGTGATCTACAACGGCTGGCGTTTTGGCGTGCCCTTCGATCCCGAGACCTTCCGGTTCCAGTTACCCGAGGACTGGGTCAATGCCTACCTGGTGGCCATGTCCGACGGCTTCGGCAAGGTCTCTGATCGGGTGGTCAACGATCTCTATGACTTCAATGAGGTGGACCAGACCATCGCCCAGCGCTACCCGGACTTTGCGCAGATCTACCTGCCGGAGTCATTGGCCAAGCTCGTGCCCGAGGCCCGGCGTACCCCCGACGGGCGGGTGCGGCGCGCCTCCATCGCCCATCACGAGAAGCTTTGGGAGGCCTTCGGTGAGTACTACGACAACCGGGCCACCGAGAAGGAGCGGCAGGAGCTGGAGGTCATCGACCTGGACTGCCGCGGCCTGCGGGATCTGTTTCGGAAGACCGGTCCGGACGCGCGGATTCATGGACGCAGCCCCGAGGAGATCTTCGATGCCTCCCACCGGACCCTGCGGTGGATGACCCAGGCGCGCTACATGGATAACGAGGATGAGACCGGCTTGGAAGAGCATCTCCGACAGTATGTGATGGTCGAGCTCTTCACGGTGGCCATGATCTCGGAGATGTATGATGGCGTCGGCAGCGATCGGCCCCTCCACCTCAGACTCCACGCCTTCGGTGAGGGACTCGGTGCTGTGGGCGACGACTTCTCCGTGGCCCTGATGCGGATCCGCCGGACCTGATCACGCGGTTTTTGGGGTCCTTAGGGCCCTTAGAGCTTGTCCAGGAGGGCGGTTGCTCGGCGGCGCAGCTTGCCCCATTCGGAGAGATCTTGCAGGGTCTTGAGCTGGGCGATGAGGGTCCGGACGCGGCGCGGCTTGTCGATCTCCAGCAGCGCTTCGATCTTGTCGAGGGTGCTGACCACAACGTCGGGATCCGGGTGGTCGAGCAGTAGGCTCAGGACGTCGAAGTCTGCGGGAAGGGCGTACTTTTCCAGGTACGCGTCCATGGCGGCGACCTTGGAGTCCTTGTCCGGGGCCTGGCTGATCTTCTCGGTGAGCTTTCGCCGGGAGGGGGCGTCGGGATCGTCCGCGGTGATCCCGGTTTCCAGGTCTCGTTTCTTGACCAGGTCCCCGACCTTTCCAGAGTTGAAGAGCTGGTCCAGGGCGGAGCGGTGGCTACGCGAGGCCGAGGCGTTTTCCCTGGGACCGCGCTTGTGACCCGCTCCGGACTCGGGGCGGTGGTCGCTCCGATCCTTGTTGCGATCGATCTCGCGCCAGGACCGCTTGCGTTTCCGGTCGTCACTCATGGCAGTTGCTGCGGGTGGACTACCGGTTTAGCTCTGGGCGGTGTCGTCGGTGTCGCCGTCGTCTTCGGCAGGGCTTTTGAGCGCCACGATCGCGTTGAAGACCGAAGCGTTGAGCTCCTTGGCCCTGGGCACCTCCACGTCGAAACGCTTGGCGGCCTGGACGGCGAACTCCTCATCGAGCCTGCCCAGCCGGAAGGCGTAGGCGAAGACCGAGCGGCGGTACAGAAACTCTCGCACGGAGGTGGCGATCTCGTCCCGGGTCTCGGTGTCCACGAGCTGGTCTGCCCACTGGGCTAGCAGATCCTGCTCGGCCTTGACGAACTCTTCGTCCACGTAGGCCGTGATGTACGCATACCCCAGGAAGCATTGCTTGGCCTCCGCGGAGGCGAGCTTGGTCAGGTCTTCCTTGGTTACAGGCGCATTGAAGGCGTCGTCGGTGGGGTCTGTCTCCGGGAAGAACTCGTCGACGAATTTCTCCAGATAGGCCCGCTCCCGGGGATCTTCCACGCCGTCGGCCATGGCCATCTGCGCGATACCCCGCAGGCAGATGTCGCGCTCGGCATCGTTGAGCTCCGTTGATCGAAGTAGCTTTTCAATAACCAGACCCATGATCGTCTCACCTCGGTAGGGGTTCAAGTGGCAGAAAGCCTACGTTGCCCCGGGCAGAAAGACAAGCCCCGAGTCTCCACACCACCGGTGATGGTCGTTGACAGGGCCCGATTGCGCGTCGTAGGAATGTCAGGTCAATTGATACACTACACTAGTACCTTGGTACCTTAGCTTCGTCTCCCAGGGCGAGGCCCGAACTGGAGTTATTTCATGCCTGAACGCTGCCCGGGGCCCCTTATTGTGACATTGTTCGTCCTGTTTCTGGCCCCGGTCCAACCCGGTTGCAGCGGAGGGGATGTAGGAGTTTGTGGCAACGGGCTCATCGAGAGGTACGAGGAGTGCGACTGCGGTGGTGATCCGCTGAACCTGCCCACGGGCTGCTATCAGGTAAACGGGGCAGAGAACTCGAGCTGCAGCGCCACCTGTACCCAGCGCGAGGTGCACTTTACCAAGGTGATCCTGAGTTGGACCATCAATGGCGAGTCCTTTCTGTTGCCGGGCCAGTCCTTCGACACCTGCAACGACGTGGATGGCACCTATGTGCGGGTCCTGCTCGAAGGACCGGCGGGCTACAGCGTCGAGAACTCCGCGGTCCATTGCACCAATCACCTGGTGGAGTTCATGGATGATCCCATCAGCGTGCCCCTGCTGGCCGGGCCCTATCAGGCCTGGCTCGAGATCCAGACCGCCGAAGCGACGCCTCTGGCGCCCCTGGTACAGGTAAATCTGGACGTGTTTGAGGGCATCGACAACAGGGTCATGGTGAACTTCCGTCTGGAGGACTTTTACGATTTTGAGAATATGCGAGGGGATCTCGGGTTCCGAACGTTTTGGGGGATCGAAGACGCGGGCTGTACAACGTCGGCGACTCCGGTGGCTGAGCGTGAGATCACCCTGAGCCAGGACGGTAGCGCCCTGGCCGGCTACCCCCTCATGGCCGCTTGCGAGGACGCGTCGCTCTTCATCAGCGATCTCGATCCGGGGGACTACCAGCTCCTGGTGAAGGGGTTCGATGCGCTGAGCGCGGTGCAGTTCTGTGAACAGTATGACGTGAAGGTGGGCGTGGGCATCCAGCCGGCCTACCGATTGGTGGTACCGCCGTTGGCCCTATCGGAGCAGTGCACGCCTTGAATTCTGAGCCCTGTTGACGAGTGACAGAATAATCCATCGAGGGAATCGCCATGAGTGAGCATCAAGCGCTGCGGATCGGGGTCGTGGGTCTGGGTCAGTGTGGCGGCAACTTCGCCGCGGAGTTCGCGAAGCTGGGCTACCTCGCCCTTGCCGTCAACACCTCACAGACCGATCTGCGTTCGGTGACCGGGCTCGATGAGGAGCAGCGTCTGTACGTGGGCGTCGACGGGCTCAATGGCACGGGGGGCGCCATGGCGGTGGGAGCCGATAGTCTGGCGTCCCGGGGCTCCGAGATCGTCGCGGCGGTGGCCAAGTGGTCGGAGGTGGACGTGGTGCTCGCAATCGGCGGGCTCGGAGGAGGCACCGGGGCCAACCTCGCCCAGGTGGTGGAGCTTTTGGCCGGGGAGGATCGCCCCGTGATCGCCATGGCGGTGCTGCCCGCCTCCTCGGAGAGCCACACCGCGAAGGTGAACGCCCTCCAAGGCGTTAACGCGCTGCTGGATGTGGAGTTCGACGCCCTCGTCATGGTGGACAACCAGAAGGTGTATTCCGCCTTTGCCAACGCGGGTCTGGACCAGTTTCTGCACGAGGGCAACCGCGCCGTGGTGTTGGCTTTCGACGAGCTGAACAGCCTGTCGGGGCAAGGGGAGCTGAGGTCCATCCGCAGCTTCGATCCCCAGGAGCTCGGGAACACGCTGGTGTCGGGGGGCGTCGTGGTCTTTGGCAGTCGGGTCATTGACGACAGTTTGACGTCTGAGTCCCTGCTCGAGGCCGTGCGCTCCTCGGTGGCGAATCACGAGTACCTTGGCAGTGGCTATGAGCTGGGGGACGCGGTGGTGGTCAGCGCGGTGATGGTCTGCAACGGTGACGTACTGGCCGACACGCCGGCCACGGTTTTCGAGGACTTCTTGGCCGCGCTCAGGAGCGAAACCGAGGGGGCGGATCTGCACGCTGGTATCTATAGTGGCGACGTCAAATCCACCCGGTTGCTCATCATGGTGGGTGGCTTGTCCCTGCCCGGTCGTACCCAGGAGCTGCTCGAGGAGGCGGCCCAGGAGGCGGAGCGCTTCTCCTCTAAGAAGGCGCCGCGCAACAAGCTCAAGAAGCTGGACCTCTCGGGCCTGGCGGCGCTGGCTGGAGGGCGCGGCCTGGTGCCTCCCTCCACCGGTGGCAAGGGTATGGCCAAGATCTCCGTCGATCCCGGCGACCTGATGGAATCCGAGGAGTCCGAGCCCCTGGTGGACCTGGACTTCAATGACGAGGACGATGTGGTGGCCGAAGAGCTCCTCCCCGACGATGTGGTCGGGGACATGTCCGCAGTCGAAGAGGAAGAGCTCAAGTAGGGCCCGTCAGGCCCTTCAGGGGGTCGCGTCGGTGCCGGCGTCGATTCCTTCGTCGTCGCCGCCGTCTACCTGGCCCGGGGGGCTGGTGAAGCCCACGCACACCCCCGTCTCCACCTGACAAATCTGGCGATCCGGCTGGGGACAGTCCTGGCGGGTCTTGCAGCCCTCCTCCACGGAGTCCGCCTCGGTGCATCCCCCAGGGAGCAGCAGGACCAGCAAAGTCAGAATCATCAGCAGATGTCGCATACCACCGAAAACTACCGGGATCCGGGTGTTGGTGTCAATTCCTGAGTGCATTCACCTGGCGCAGCGGAAGCCTACGTCCGGCTCCCGTTTCCGGCTGCCCAACCATCGCTTGGCCGCTGCCCGTGACAGGATTCGGAGTCGTCGCCAGCTCCCACCCTTGACCAGGCGACCACGCCCCCCGGCGGGCCCCTTGGGGTTTCTGGACTTGATCTTGCCCGTGGTCCACCACCGAAACCGGTACCAGTCCGCTACCCACTCCGCGGCGTTGCCTCCCAGGTCCATGATCCCGTAGAAGCTGCGATCGGTGGCCATGCGTCCCACCGGAGCGATCCAGAACCAGCCGTCTGTTGCGCTGCCGTGGAACAGATCCTGGATGGGGTGGAGCGTGCCGTGGTTGCAGGCCCGTTCGTGCCAGCGGTTGCCCCAGGGCCAGATGCGTCCCAGGGGCCCCCGGGCGGCCTTCTCCCACTCGGCTTCCGTGGGCAGGCGCTTATGCGCGAATCGGCAGTAGGTCACGGCCTCTCGCCAGGTCACGTTGATCATGGGCGAGGAGGGCTTGCGGAAGGCCCCCAGGCGGCTGGGCAAGGCCACCGCCTTGCAGCGGCCACGGGCCACGCACCGTCCATAGTCCGCCCGACTGACCTCCAGGCGGTCCATGCGGAAGGTGGAGACCCAGATGCGTCGGCGGGGGAGCTCCTCGGCCAGACGGGTGGATAGTTGACCGCGGATGGATTGGCGCATCTCCAGTCGGGCGAAGCGCGCCAGGGCGCGCCGGGCTTGATGTACGGTGGAACCCTTGTAGAACCAGCCCGCGGGCACGGTGATCATGCGCTTGGGGTTGGGCTTGGCGGTGGAGATCTGTGCCGACGGGGCGGCGTGTACGCTGGGCGTAGCATGGAGCCAGACCCCCAACAGGAGCAGCAGTCGAGCAGAAAGGAGGCCGGCGCGTTTCACTGCGAGGCGTCTTGGGTCACCAGGGCGTCTTCGGTTACGCCCCCGTCCAGGGGTAGACAATCGGTCTCGAGACGGCACACGCCGAGGGGTTCATCCGCGGCGACGCCATCGAAGCAGCAGATCAGGTCTTTGTCGCAATCATCGAGGCTCGAGCAGAGTTTGCCCTCGGTCTGCTTACAGGACGCGAGCGCCAGGGCCCCGCAAAAAAGTGCGGCCAGCATCGTCGGAAGCAAGACAGTTCGCTTCATTGGTTGACTGTGTCTTTCCGCTCACGGGGAGGCGTCTTGGGTCACCGAGGCATCCTGGGTCACCTCGGCGTCGTTTTGCACCTCAGCGTCGTTTTGCGCTGCTGCGTCATTTTGCGTCGCGGCGTCGTATTGTACCGACGCGTCAGATTGCGTAGTGCAGGAGACCTGGCAGGTGTTGCCGCCCGAGCAGCACTCCAGGCCGCTTTGGCAGTCATTGTCCCACTCGCACCGCTCCCCTTCGCTCTGCTTGCAGCTACTGACCAGGGCGAGCCCAACCAGCAGCGTTAGTATCAGCTTCCAAACGTTCATGGGATTCCTCATATTCCTGCCTGCGATAGTACCCCGGTCATGTCGGGGTCTCAAGTTCATGGACTGGACTCGAGCCTCAACCGTTGCCATCTCCGAAGGCCACATCTATGATTTCATACTCCCGCATGCCGCCGGGAGCCTTGAATTTCACCGTGTCGTCGATCTCCTTGCCGATGAGTGCCCGGGCCAGGGGGGAGGTCACTGAGATCAGCCCCTTTTTGGCGTCGGACTCATCTTCGCCCACGATGGTGTAGATTTTTTCCTCTCCGGAGTCCCCGTCTTCCAGGGTCACTGTGGCGCCGAAGACCACCCGGTCTCCGCTCAGGGAGTTGGGGTCGATGACCTCGACCAGGGCGAGGCGGCTCACCAGCTGCTTCATGCGGGCGTCCAGATAGCCCTGGCGATCCTTGGCGGCGTGGTACTCGGCATTCTCCTTGAGGTCGCCGTGGGCGCGGGCCTCCTCGATGTCCGCCACATTCTGTGGGCGGTCTATTTCCCGGATGTGCCTGAGCTCGAGTCGTAGGGTTTCGCGGCCGGCGGGGGTGATGGGGATTCGCTGTACCATGGGTGGGGTTTCCTGGTGGTTTTCTGAAGACCTGCTATAGGCGGGCCAGTACTCGGACGATGCGGAAATCCTGGCCGAGGTTTCCACTGTGCATCTCGTACTCTTTGGGTAGCTTCCGCTCGATGGCCTCTTCGTAGCCAAGCACGGACCACTCCTCTCGTGAGAAGCGATCCAGGATCCGGTCGAGTACCCGCTCGTCGGTGTTGTGGTTGATGACGATGCCGATGAGCTCTCCGATCACCCACTCCTCGTCGTCGCCGCGATAGTCCAGCAGGGAATCGCCGGCGGCGGAGAGGAAAGGCTCGTCCATCTTATCAAAGTCCCGGACGATGTAGCCATCATCGTTGATTTCGTAGCCCTTGGGCAGAGCCTTGAGCGCGGCCTTTTCCTGCTTCTTGTCTACCTGCCAGTCCCGCATGGCTAGGAACTCCACCGCGCGGATGTACACCTGCTCGGTGATCTCGCGGTTGCGCAGCAGGCGGATCATGGGACCCAGGGCGATCTCCGGGTCATCGAGCTCCATGAGCCCATCGATGGCCAGGGTGATGTAGGGCTCCCGCATGGCCTCGGGGAACCGGTCTACCTTTTTCTTGGCAACCTTGTAGCCCTTGGGCAGGACCTTCTCGAGTCGTCCGCGCATGCCGTGGGTGGAGGCGCCGCTGACGACGAACCACTCAGCGATGCGGGATTTAATGCGCTCGGAGCAGTGCTTGGATTCACCGATCTTAACGAGGGTTTCCCGGGCCGCGGTGGTGTCGGGCAGCCGTACGAGGGACTCTACGGCCTGCATGAGCCCGGGCTCATCCAGCCGCGGGAGGAAAGGCGTGATGTCTGCGAGCCAGCCGTTATCCACGAAGCCGGAGATGATACGGTTGCGCATCTGATAGGATTCGTCTTCTTCCCTCAGAATGGCCAGCAGGGTCTCCTTGCAGCTCTCGTGGCCCTGGCGGAGCAGCGCCTCGGCGGTTTGGAACCGTACGCCCTCGTCTGCGTCGTCCAGATAGCCCAGCACCGCCTCACTTACCCGGGGGTCGTTGTCCCACTCGCCCAGGAAGGTCAGCAGCTCGATCTTCCGGGAAGGATCCCGTTCGTAGCCGGGTTCGTTGATCTCGATGATCTCGGTGATCGTTTCCCACACCGTTTCGGGGTCCGGAGAGATCCGGTTCAGGATCCGCAGGGCGAAGGAGATGGAGTGCTTGGGTGCGCTGGGGGGGCCCTCTTCGGAGAGGAGGAACTTACGCACCTCCGGCATGGGGATCTCATTCATCTCCGTCAAAAGGTCGTAGACCAGAGTCTTCTCCTGCTCGTCGGTCACCCGGGAGCGGGTGCCCACTTCGGCGGAGTAGGTGAACCGCGTGAGCAGGGCGTGGATGGCCTCTGGGGACTTGTCCTTGGCGAGATCCAGCAGGGCCTGCCAGCGATCCTCGCCGGCGGCCTTGGGGTTTAGCACCACCCGACTGAGCTTGGAGATACCGCGGGCCTTGCGACCTTCGCGGCTGAAAAATGATTTGATGCCCAAAGCCTATCTCCACAGGTATCCGATGCGGTTTGGGTGCTTATTACTGCGACCGACACAAGGAAGCAAGCAAAGACGTCAGGTTGCGCTGGTAGGAGCCGCCGGGTACACTGACTCTCAGGAGTTTCCCCACTGTGAATCAAGACCGCCAAACGCGAATCAAACCAATGATGTTCAGTTGGTTGGAAGATGTGGTGCGATTGCGCGGCGCGGCTCACGCCGTGGTACAGCCCGATACCTACTTGAGCTTTCGGGGCTTGGTCCATCGGGCGAATCGCCGCATGAAAGAGCTTGGGGCCCTGTCCATCGGCGCGGGCGACGCGGTGGGCGTGATGCTGGGCAATGTGGCGGACTACATCGTGCTGACCGTGGCCCTGGATCGGCTGGGTGCGACCCTGGTGCCCATGGCGCCCCTTTGCAGCGGTGCTGAGCTGGACGCGGTCATGCGGCTGGTGCCCCTACGGGCGATCATCGCCCGGCCCGGCGCCAAGGTGCTGGAGCGGAGCGCCAAGGAGCGGGCCCCCTACTGTCCCGCGCCCACGGCCCGCAGCCGGCTCCAGGGTTCGCTGCTGTCCTGTGCTCTGTTTCCCCAGTGCGATCCCCTGCCCGAGTCCACCGCGGTGATTTTTGTCTCGCCGGCGTCTGATGGCGGCTACGAACGGGTGTGTCGCTCCAGCGAGGACCTGGCGGGGGAGGCGGAGAACCTAGCCCTCGCCCTCGGCGTGGTCGAGACCGATCGAATCGGTGTAGCCCTGCCCTTCCACCACCCCTTTGGCTTTGTGTCCGGCATTACCCTGTCCCTCGGCTACGGCGCCCAGCTTCACCTCGACGATGATCTCTCCGCCCGGCGCACCCTGGTGCGGGTGCGAGATTCGAAGCTGACCCTGGTTCCGGTCAGCCGCACCCTGTTGCGGGAGATGTGTGAGCTGCCGGCGGCGCGGTCCCTGCAGGGGTCCGACGTCCGGTTCCTCTGTGTCGAGGGCGCCGTGGGTCGCGAGCTGGCCCAGGGATTTTTTCGTCACTTCAAGGTTCGCGTGCACGGTGGCTTTCATCGCCCCGCCACGGGCCTGGTAGCGCTGGACCCCGACGGCAGGAGTCCCCACACCGTGGGCCAACCCGTCAACGGCCTCGACCTGCAGGTGGTCGACGGCCATGGCGAGCCCATTGCCCAGGGTCGCCGGGGCCGGCTCCTGGTGCGTGGATCCGGTGTGACGTCCTCGGGCGACCCGTCGGATGGGACCTGGTTGGAGACCGGGGAGCGGGGACTGTTGGACAAGCAGGGACGGCTCAAGCTGTTGCCCCGAACCGACGATCTGTGTTGCGTGGAGGGGCTGGTGATCTCCCTGGAGGAGATCCGGCAGGTGCTGTTGACCCACCCCGCCGTGGACGATGCGGTCCTGTCCCTGGGCGGCGCCACCGGCCTCGACCTGGGGGACGATGTGGTGCTGCAGGCCCAGGTGACAATCAGCCGCCAGGTCACCTCCCAGCGCCTCTCCGGGTTCCTGGCCGCCCGCCTGAGCCTTCACAAGGTCCCCGAACGACTCGAGATCGTGGATACGTTATAGCGCCGGACAGAGGCCGGCCATCAGTTAAGGCGTGAGCGTCTCGAGGCCACCCAGGTAGGGGCGGAGGGCTTCGGGGATGGCCAGGGAGCCGTCACCCTGCTGATAGTTTTCGAAAAGGGCGATGAGGGTGCGGCCCACGGCGAGGGCCGAGCCGTTCAGCGTGTGGACGAAGCGGTTTTTCTTGGGTGCGGCTCGGTAGCGGATGGCGGCGCGGCGGGCCTGGAAGTCGCTGCAGACAGAGCAGGAGGAGATCTCGCGGAAGGTCTGCTGGCCGGGGAGCCAGACCTCCAGGTCGTAGGTCATGGCTGCGGAGAAGCCCATGTCACCGGCGCACAGGCGGATGGTGCGGTAGTGCAGGCCAAGGATCTCGAGAATGTGCTCGGCGTCGGCTCGGAGCTCCTCCAGCTCTTGGGCGGAGGACTCCGGAGTCGTGAGCTTGACCAGCTCCACCTTGTTGAACTGGTGCTGGCGGATCAGCCCTCGCACGTCCTTGCCGTGGGATCCGGCCTCCGAGCGGAAGCACGGGGTGTGGGCCACATACTTGAGAGGCAACTGCTCGGGGTCCAGGATCTCCTCCCGGTGCAGGTTCACCAGGGGCACCTCGGCCGTGGGAATGAGGAAGAGCTCGCCCTCCCCGGCGGTCTTGAAGGCCTCCTGTTCGAACTTGGGTAGCTGGCCCGAGCCCTCCATGGCGTGGCGGCGCACGAGAAACGGCGGCGCCACCTCCAGGTAGCCCCGCGACCGGGCGGAGTCGAGCATGAGCTGGGCCAGGGCGCGCTCCAAGCGGGCGCCGGCGCCCCGGAGCACGGCGAAGCGGGAGCCAGACATACGGGCGGCGGCCTCGAAGTCCAGGATGCCCAACGACTCGCCCACCTCCCAATGGGGCCGGGGCTCGAAGTCGAATACCGGGGGCTCCCCCCAGCGGGCCACCTCCACGTTGTCCGACTCGTCGGCGCCGTCGGGCGTGGCCTCGTCCGGGAAGTTGGGCAGGGCCAACAGGAGCTGCTCGCGGGTCTGCTCGATCTCCCGGATGCGCTGCTCAGCGGCCTTGATTCCGTCAGACAGGGTGCCGAGGGTCTGGCGAAGCTCCTTGGCCTCCGCGCCCTTGGGGTCCAGGTCCTTGAAGCCTCGCCCGCCCTGCTTGAGTTGGTGTTTTTTGTCGTCGTTTTCGGCCTTGAGCGCCTTCCACTCCGTTTCCAGGTCGAAAAAGGGTTCCAGCTCGGCGACGGTGGCCTCTCCCCGGCGGGCAAGGGCGGCGCGGCAGCGGTCGGGATCCTTGGCGATCAGCTTACGGTCCAGCATAGGGGCTCCTGGTTGGTTCGGGGAGCGCGGCGGCGGTGACAAGGCCACCGAGTCCCTGGTATCCTCACGTCGGCTTTTTAACTTCGGCCCGGGCCGGGGGTCAATGGTGAGTGAAACGTTTTCCCCGAAGCCCGGGAGATCTGATCTTTACAGGGTTCATCTCGTTGTGTATATATCACCCCCTGTCGCATGGTAAGGCGGCGAACCACGCGGTCTGGAGGAGTGGCCGAGTGGTCGAAGGCGGCGGTCTTGAAAACCGTTGAGTGTAAGCTCCGGGGGTTCGAATCCCTCCTCCTCCGTTTGATAATTTAATCGTATGTAAGTGCTTGTGTGGAGAGCTGACCGAGAGGCCGAAGGTGCTCGCCTGCTAAGCGAGTGTAGGGCAACCTACCGAGGGTTCGAATCCCTCGCTCTCCGCAATTGAAAATCAGATCGTGCGCCAATAGCTCAGCTGGATAGAGCATCGGTCTACGGAACCGAGGGTCGGAGGTTCGAATCCTTCTTGGCGCGCAACGGGCGTCCCGTATGGGGCGCCCGTTTTTTTTGTGGTTGGGCCGGGATTTGACGCGGCCCGCGGCTCAGGGTAACTTGCCCAGATTCACGCGGCCGGCACGGCCGCTAGCGGAGGATCCCATGGCGCTGACCATTACTGCGGTGCATCGACGCGGCGAGGACAAGCAGCTCAACGACGAGTGGTTTGTTTTGGAGAACCCCACCGACGGTGACATCTCCACCCGAGGCTGTCGGGTGACCCTGACCAAGGCCGGGGGCCGTAAGGCCCTCGAGCTGGCCAAGCTGGATCCCGGGTTCAAGGTGGAGCCCGGCGCCAAGATGCGGGTGGTGTGCGGTCGACCCGGCACCAAGGCCCACGGCAAGGCGCCCGACGACGACGTGGAGAACTATTTTCTTCTGATGAAGGCGCCGCTGTTCAAGTGGCAGGGGGGGACGCTGAGGGTGGCGAAGGGGCAGCTCGTGTTAGCGAGTCACGAGATCACACCTCCATAACCTCTTCTTCCTTGGCCGCGATGATCGTGTCCACCTTCTTGGTGTGGTCATCGGTCACTTCCTGCACCTTTGTCTGCCCCCGCCGGTTGTCGTCCTCGGAGATCTCCTTGTCCTTCTCCAGGGCTTTGAGCATCTCGTTGGCGTCCCGGCGCTGACCGCGAATCTTCACCTTGAAGTCCTCGCCCAGGCGCTTGATCATCTTGGCCAGCTCCTTGCGGCGGTCCTCGGTCAGGGGCGGAACAGGGAGCCGGATGATCTCGCCGTCGGAGTTGGGATTCAGTCCCAGGTCGGCCTTCTGGATGGCCTTCTCCGTAGCGGACACCATGGTCTTTTCCCAGGGCTTGATCACAATGAGTCGGGCATCGGCGAGCTGCAGAGACGCCACCTGGTTCAGGGGCGTGGGCACGCCGTAGTAGTCGACCTTGATGCCGTCAAGCAGCGCCAGGTTGGCGCGACCCGTACGGACCCTGGTGAGCTCGGTCTCGAGGCGCTCCAAGGTTTTGACCATCTCGGCTTTCATCTCTTCGATGACTTCGTTGATCATTGCTCGCTCCTTACGCGTGGATGATTGTACCGACTTTTTCACCGTCGAGGATTCGGCCCAACATGCCCTCGGTTCGGGCATTATATACCACTACCTTGAGCTCTTGGCTCGCGCACAGGGCAGTCGCGGACAAATCCATGACTCCCAACCCCCTCGCCAGCACCTCCTGGTAGGTCAGGTCGGGGAGAAACTCGGCGTCTGGGTCCGTCTCGGGATCGGCGGAGAAGACGCCGTCCACCTTGGTGCCCTTGATCAGCACATCGGCGTGAATCTGGACCCCTCGCAGGGCCGCTGCAGTGTCGGTGGTGAAGTAGGGGTTTCCCGTGCCGGCCACGAAGATGACCACCTCGCCATCATCCAAGGCGGAGATGGCCACCGGTGCCTCGAAGAGCGGAACCACGCCGGGTACCGCGATGGCGGACATCGTCCGCGCGGCGATCCCGTGACCCTGGAGCACCGCCCGCAGCGCCAAGCCGTTGGCCACGGTGGCCAGCATGCCGATCTGATCCCCGGTGGCTCGGTCGATGCCGGTCTTCTCACCGGCGGCGCCGCGGAAGATATTGCCCCCGCCGATGACCACCGCCAGCTCCACTCCCCGGTCCCGGACGGACTTCACCTCCGCGGCCACCCGCTCGAACACGGCCGGATCGAAGCCCGCTCCGCGTTGGCCTCGCAGGATCTCCCCGGACAGTTTCCACAGTACGCGTTTGTAGGGTTGGTGTGGGGTCAAGAGTCCAGCGCCTTACTCGCCGATCATCTCTGCGACCTCGGCGGCCAGATCCCCACCGCCGCGCTTTTCGAGGCCCTCGCCCAGCTCGTAGCGCACAAAGCGCCGCACCACCACTTTTTCACCCGTGGCGGCGGACACCTCGTTGAGCAGGTCCTCGATGGTCTTGTCGCGGTCGCGATTGTAGGTCTGCTCCAAGAGGCAGATATCGGAGTACCACTTGTTGATCTGCCCCTCGATGATTTTGGGGATGATCTTGTCTGGTTTGCCCGACTCCTTGAGCTGGGCCGTGCGGATCTCCATCTCTTTTTCGAGGTCCTTGGCAGGGACCTCCTCCCGGGAGACACACATGGGAGAGGAGGCGGCGATCTGCATGCCGATCTCCTTGACCAGCGTCTTGAACTGGTCGGTGCGGGCTACGAAGTCGGTCTCGCAGTTGAGCTCCACGAGCACGCCGATGGTTCCCTCGCCGTGGATATAGGAGCCCACCACGCCCTCGGAGGCGACCCGGCCGGCGCGCTTTTTGGCTCCCGCGAGTCCCTTTTTGCGCAGGAAGTCCACAGCCTTGTCTATGTCGCCGTCGGTCTCGGTCAGGGCCTTTTTGCAGTCCATCATCGGCGCGTTGGTGCGCTCGCGTAGTTCTTTTACCAGTGCAGCACTAATGCCCATCGTCTTAGCTCCTCACAGTTGCGCCTCGGCCTCCGGGGGGCCGCCGGTCGCGTCTGATGTTCGGGGTCGCGTTATTTCTTGTCGAGGGAAGGGGCAGCCGCCGCCTCGGGCTCGAGGTGGGCCGTGGAGCGGCGGGAAACAACCTCCACCTTGGGGCCGTCGCCGCCGGAGGAGACACGGATGGTGGACGCCTCGCGGGCTGCCTGCGCCTGATCCTGGGTGGCGCGCTCAGCCGAGCGGTCTCGACCCATGCGTGCGCCCTGGATGCAGGCCTCGGCGATGGACGAGGTGAACAGCTTGATGGCGCGGATGGCGTCATCGTTGCCCGGGATGATGTGGTCCATCACGTCCGGATCGCAGTTGGTATCGGCCACTGCCACCAGCGGAATCTTGAGCTTGTTGGCCTCTGCGACGGCGATCTTTTCCTTCTCGGGGTCGATGAGGAACATCACCGACGGGAGCTTGCCCATGTCCTTGATGCCGCCGAGGTTGCGCTCGAGCTTGCCCAACTCGCGGGTGAGCTTGAGCACCTCTTTCTTGGTCAGGCGGTCGAAGGTGCCATCCTCGGCCATCTTCTCAATGGCTTTGAGGCGGTCGATGGAGCCCTTCACCGTGCGGTAGTTGGTCAGGGTGCCCCCCAGCCAGCGGTGGGTAACCGAGTACATGCCGCAGCGCTTGCTCTCCTCGGTCATGGACTCCTGGGCCTGCTTCTTGGTGCCCACGAACAGCACGATGCCGCCGTTGGCCACGGCCTCCCGAACAAAGGTCACGGCCTTGTTGAACAGACGCTGGGTCTGCTGCAGGTCGATGATGTGGATCCCGTTTCGAGCGCCGTAGATGTACTGGCGCATCTTGGGGTTCCAGCGGGTGGTCTGGTGGCCGAAGTGCACACCTGCCTCGAGCAACTCGCTCAGGCTCACTCCCTTGTCATCGGTGATGGGATCAGTCTTCTCGTTGGCTTCCATGGGAACCTCCTGGCGTTAGGCTTCCGCGTCACCGCCGCCGACCGAAGCCTGGGTCGACTGGAACTCGCAACCCCTCAAGGGGGCACGCCGGCGAGCATGACAGTGGCGCGTGTGTAGTTTGCGACGAGTCAAAGCCGAAGCGTTGATCCGTCAGATTTAGCGACCGGTCAATAGCACGGCTGATAGCCTAGGGCAAGGGCTATGGTCCTGAAAAAGATCGGGAATTTGGGTGGAGTGGGGTACCAAGCGCTTCAGGAAGCGCGGGAGAGCATGACCGCGATCTGGGAGAGGAGGGCGGAACGCCAGTACATTTCGAGGGCCTTGATCTGCATGGTCTGACCGCTTTTTCGCATGGCCTCTCCCACCTCGAAGAAATAGCGGCTCATCAGGGGGATGTAGCCCACTGTTTTTTGGGCCCGGGCGGCGGATTGGCGCGCCCGGATGGAGGCGTGGCGCAGCATGGCCAGCAGGGCCTCGGCCCGTCGTACGGTACGGACCTGGCCGCCCATCTGGGCAAAGGCGCCCACGGCGTAGAGCTTGGTGAGCATCATGGACGAGTGCAGGTAGGAGCTGACCGCCGCGCCGAGCTCTGCCAGGGACCATTGCCAGGAGCCCTTGTTGATCATGGAGCTGAGGTTCCGGGCGATGTGGGCATTGGAGCGAGCGGCCAGGTAGTTGGTGAGCATGAGCTGCCAATAGGCCTTGGGCTTACGGGTGCGGCGCACCAGGCTGTTGATGATGACCGTATCGCAGTAGCTCAGGTTGGCCATGGCCATGGAGCTCACCTGCATGGCGATCTTCTTCATGCGGCCCCCAGAGAGGTTGAAACCCTTGCCGGATCGGGTGGATAGACCCACCAGGTGCGCGGCCTTGAGGGACTTGGACTGGGCCACGCCCATGTACAGGATCGACCGGCTGAGCATCTTGAGCTCGGAGCCTGAGACCTTGCCCTTGAGCCTGGCCTTGAGGACGGCGGCCATGAAGTACAGCTTCTTGGCGCCTTTTAAGTAGGCGAAGTTCTCCAGGGCCAGGCTGTAGGCCGCCACATGGGAGATAGCTTCGTCCACCGACGAGGGCTTTCGCAGACTCCGGATTTTTTGGAAGGTGCGTTTGGAGGCCACCGAGCCCCGGAACATCTTCGCCGCCTTGACCTGTATCAGGTTGGTTTTCTTGGTGATCAGGGCGGCCTTCAGGTACATCAGGAACTCTTGATAGTGGAAGGTCGTAAAGGAGTAGGAGGCGCCCCGGGACGCGAACTCGTAGGCGGCGGCGTTTTTGTTGCCCGCGGCCATGGTGTCGGCGGCCTTCATGTACTTCTGGGAGATTTTGAAGCGCCTGATGGCCTCCCGGTTGGCGAAGCGGCGCTGGAGGAACCGGGTCTTGTAGTTGAGCTGGATGGATCTCCACTTCTGGGCTGCCCGGCGCAGGTAGACGCCTGCTGCCTGGGGCATGGCCATGGCGACCTTGGACACGATGAACCGCTTGGGCGCCTGCTGGCCGGTCAGCAGACGGTAGGCGTCATAGATGGTGGCGATGGGGTAGGCCTTGGCGCCGCCATTTTCGGCCAGCTCCTCCAGGTCCACCAGGTTGCCCTGGTGATCCTTCTGAACTTTTTGTCCGACGGGGTAGCCCAGCACCTTGTAGCCGAGCTTCAGGGCGCCCTTGTACTTTTCGGCGATGCCGCCTACGGGGCCTACGGAGCCGTCAGGATTCACCGTACCGGTCATGGTGGCCTTGGGGTTGATGCGGGCGCCGGTGATCCCGGCCATCATGGCTGCGGTAAACAACGCGCCCGCGCTGGGTCCGTCCACAAAGCCGCGGGTGGAGGCTGAGAAGCGGTAGTCGATGAGCTCCCGGCCCAGGGCCGAGGAGGCCATGAACGCCGCCACCCACACCGAGGATTTCATCTGGCCGCCGGTGCCGCCCGTCCACTGCTCCAGCACGCCCACCTCAGGCAGCTTGTCCTCGTTGGGACCCACGCGGATCTTCACCGTGGATACACCGCCACCCCCGCCCCGGCGATAGTACAGTGCCCCGATGCGCACGGTGCGCTCGGCGGTGAGCAGCGGCGCCACGTAGTTGCCCGTGGGCTGGAGCCGACGCCGGGGAGGCGGATTTCCGTTTGATTGCAATACATTGGTAGGTCCGGGGCACGCACACATCAGCCAAGCGGTTCCCACCAGAAGTGGTCTAGCCAGAGTCCTTTTCATCCGAGTTTTCTCCTTAAGGTGAACGTCAATATCGCGCAACAATAAGGGGGGCTGGATTACGGTGTCAAGGGATGTTTACCAGATTGGTGGGAAATAATCCCGTGGCCGCTGACGGGGGGTCGAGAGGTGGTGTTGTCAGCCTTCTTTGAGGCGCTGCCAGGCGATCTCCACGTCTGTGAGAAAGCCCATGGACTCGTGGTCAAAGCGGGTAATGTCCAAGCCCGAGAGCTGATCCAGGTCCTCCCAGCAGCCGGGCTGGAGGGTTCTCCCGGCATCGGCGGCGCAGGTAGCGCCATGCAGCACCCGGGCCTCCTCGCGGATCCCATCCGCTCGATCCTGCCAGACGATGACTCCGCCCTTGGCCGGAATGACGGCCCCACCACAGGCGGCGCACACCAGCTCAATGGGCTGGACGGCGTAGCTTGAGACCCGGATGGCGGCGGTGATGGTGCGTTGGCCGAGCTGCTGGTTCAAGGTGCTCAGCAGAGAGACGAGCTGGCTGGGATGTCCCGTAGCCGTCTTGCCGCTGCCGATGTCCGTGAGACGAACCCGGTGGGCGCCCTCGCCCAGACTCTCCCGGCGGTGGGGGCGGCCCATGCAGAAGCGACATACGGGCACCGGCGGACCCAGGGGGAC
This sequence comes from Deltaproteobacteria bacterium, assembly GCA_029938605.1. GTDB lineage: Bacteria > Myxococcota_A > Polyangia > HGW-17 > JAJRWW01 > JAJRWW01. Next base: position 54,487 of record JAOZUO010000028.1, read on the forward strand.
CAACGTGTCGAAGAAAGTCACCGCCAGATCCGCGTGCCGACCGCAGAAGGTGCACTCGTGAGACGTTTGGGATGTGGAGCTCGTCGACATCGACCAAAGGCTATCCCGAACAGGCCCAACAGGGAAACAAAAATACCACCGATGATTTTTCAAAAGGCCGCAGGGAATAATCGGCCCGAACGAGTTGTTATCCGGTCTGAAGAGCGAGGTTTGTCGATGGTGGATGGTACCCAGACAAATGTCAGGAATCTCCTGTGGTTCTCGGGATTGGCCATTGTCGTCTGCCCACCGGCCCCGCTCTCTCCCTCCGACCGACAGGTTTCCCTCCACCACACCGCGTCGGCGACGGCGTCCAAAACTCACCAGTGGGTCGCGGGATCCTCCCCATCCGCACCCTATTTTTTGGGGGCACCGGGGCTGATCCCGGAGGAAACGGATCGCGCTCACATCGACTTCGATTCGTTCGTTCAGCGTCGGTATGAGGGGGTCGGAAAAACAGCCGCCTCACCCTCTTCGATTCGTGCTTCGTCCACGTCTTCCCACCCTTCCATCGCAGTCTACGTCGTTGCTCCGAAGGAAAGCCCTCCCGCCTGACATGTCCATGTAAGGCGAGGTTTTTCAAGGGTTTGTAGCAAATATGGAGGCTCTGAACATGCAAGTTCAACTGACCTTTCGACAAATAGATCCCACGTTCGAAATCGAAGAAAAGATATTCAAGGAAGCCAGGAGGCTTGAGAGAATCTACCCTCAGAGATTGGCATGGTGCCATGTGGTCATCGAGCGGCCCCACCGCCACAGGCAGCAAGGGCGACCCTGTCACGTACACATACAGCTCCAGGGTCTGTTGGGCTACCACAGAGCCGGCAGTGAATATGACGCGGACGCCGCGCATGAAAACCCACACGTCGCCATCACCAGCGCTTTTCAGGCAGTACACAGCCAACTGCGGTCGAAAAAGCCTCTGAGGGAGACCGAGCGGAGCCCGGGGTTCTGGCTTGTGGACCTGGAGGCACCATCATGAGTCTCATGCCCTTCGTCCACGAGAAAGTGGTCAACCACCTGGCGATCATTTGCAGCCACCACGATGTGACGCCTGGGGAGGTTTCGTCTGAGCTTACTCAGATCCCTCTCGATGTTGTCGCCGAGCTCCTTGACGAGTTAGAAGGCGATGGCTGGAGGGGCCGTGATCGTCTCATGCTGCTGGAGCTGCTTTCTTATGACCCGCGGCTCGGGGTGAAGCGGCGTATCGCCAGAGCCATCCGACCAGACATTCGTCACCTGCCGGCGGAACGGGCCCTCGCCGTGGTCACCCGGTTGAGAGAACACTCCAGACCCTTGAGGGAGGGAGTGGGGGACGGCGGGGATGCCAGACGGCGGATCAGGGAGAGGTCGCACTGATCAGGTACAGGTGCTCGTAGGCTTCGTGGAAGGTGACCGCGGTGAACCCGGCGTCTGTCAGCTCCGCGGTGGTCACCGCCTTGGGGATGCGATGGTCCGCGGGCGGTCCGAAGTCACCGTTGGCGTCGGGATCCCAGTCGCAGATCACGATCCGGCCTCCGGCAGCCAGGACCCGTCGCACCTGTTGTAGATAGGCGATGCGGTCGTCAATTTCATGGAACAGGGCGACCATGAGCGCTACATCAACGCATGCATCCGAAAGAGGGATCGCGTCGGGTGGGGCCTCCAGGGGTTCGACAGCGTCGGGTTGATTGGCAGCGCGTGCGCGGTCGGCGAGCACCTCGAGCATGCGTGGCTCCACGTCCAGCCCGATGATTCGCGCCGCGGGCAGGCGCCCGGCTAGGGGTATGGCGATGTAGCCCGTGCCCACGCCTATGTCCAAGACGGTTTGGGGTTCCCAGTCCCCGACGAGATCGACGATGGTGTCCGGCGGCATGTGCTCCCGGCGCTCGGCGTTGTCGAGCCTGGCGATCTTTTCGTAGGGAAATTTTCGTTCACCGGACATGTGGACCTCCGTGTCGGGGCGCCCGAATGCGCTGCGCTGGGTCAACGTAAGGCCCGCGCAAATCGGCGCAAGGGGCGCTGGCGGTTTCGTCTCGGCACAGACTTTGTGGCTGCCTACTGGGGCTTTGGTCGGCGCTTGCGGGGTTTGTAGGGGGGCTGGAAGTCAGGCTTATGGGTGTTGCGCAGGTTTGCGGGGATCACGGGGGCGAGATCTTTTCTGGGGTGGCCCTGTTGGTCCAGCCAGGGGATCTCGCGCAGGGGTTGGTGGCGGGCCGTGTCGTACATGAACCGGGCCCACATGGGCAGGGCGGTGGAGAAGGAGGCGTCGTGCCGACCGATGGATCGTACGTAGTGATCGTCGCCCAGCCAGGCCGAGGTGAGCCACCGGGAGGTGTAGCCCACGAACCACGTGTCGGCGGTGCGGGAGGCGGTGCCGGTCTTGCCCGCCGCGGGGATGCGGGTCATGCGGACCACCGCCGCGTGGCCCATGGTGACTACCTTGCGTAGGAGTTGGGAGGTGCGGTTGGCGGTCTTGGGCCTGATGGCGCGGGGGCGTTTGCGGCCGGCCCAGGCGAAGAGTCGGTCGAACCGGTCGCCCGGATCCAGCATGGGGTCGCTGGGCACGGTGTTGTCCAGCAGCACTTTGCCGTGACGGTCCACGATGCGCCGGATGTAGACCGGATCCACCATGCGGCCCCCGGTGCCGAACAGGGCAAAGGACCGCGCCAGCTCGTCGGCGCGGGTGCAGGAGGCGCCCAGGGCCAGGGCCTCGTCGGCGATGATCTCCGTGGTGAAGCCCAGCTTACGGGCCCATTTTTTCACCGCCTTGGCGCCTAGCATCATGAACAGGTTCACTGAGGCCTTGTTCTTCGACCAGACCAGGGCCTGCTCAAGGGTCTTTTTGTAGTTTTTAATACGGTCGGCGAAGCGTCGTTTGACCTCGGGGTTGTGGGCGAAGTCATGGGCATACCAGACCCGGCCCGTCACCGGATCCACGATGGAGTAGGGTTTGTCCTTGAGCAGCTTGTGGAAGGACATGCCGCGATCCATGGCCAGGGAGTAGTAGATGGGCTTGTAGGTGGAGCCGGGCTGCCGGCAGGCCTGGGTGACGCGGTTGAAGGATGAGCGGTCGTAGTCGGTGCCGCCCACCATGGAGATCACGTAGCCCGTTTTCAGATCGTAGGTGAAAAGCGCCCCCTGGAGCCGCGGGGTCTGCTCCAAGGCGAGGTATGGCGGACCCGGCCAGTCGGAGCCACGGGGGACGTCCAGGGGCTTGACCCGGCAGCCGGGCCGACCGTCGCGTAGGGGAACCGGGGGTTTGCGGTAGCCGCCGGAGCGCACCGAGGGGCAGCCGTCAGAGCCCGGGAGCAGGGGATCGTAGATCTTCTTGGGGGCCAGCCGCACCCAGATCACGTCCCCGGCCATGAGCACCAACCAGGCGTGGTTGATGAATCGATCGTTGACCTGGCTGCGGGTGTAGAAGCGGGCGCCCCACCGCAGATAGCGCAGCGGAATGGTGTAGGGGTGGCCGCCCACGGTGACCCGGGCGGCCCGGCGCCCGGACCGCTCCACCAGGGCCAGATAGCGTCGTCCCGGGGAGAGGGGGGCGGCTCCGTAGCGAGCTTTGGAAGCGGTCCGGAAGGCCGTGCGCTCGGTAGCGGCGGCCAGGTGGGCCACAGGTCCACGCCATCCCTGGCGCTTGTCTACCCAGCGGGCGAGCTCATCTACGTTGCGGCGGGCGGCGGCCTGGACCTGGGTATCCACCGTGGTTTCGACCCGCAGGCCCCCCCGGGTGATGCGGTCCTTGCCGAAGAGGCGGAGCACCTGTTGGCGGACGTGCTCGGTAAAGTAGGGAACCTCGTTGTGGAAGTAGTCGTAGCGGTGCCGCAGCTTCAGCGCGGGCGCGCCATCCTTGGTGTCACTGGCGAGGGCCCTTTCGAGAACGGACTGGGAGATGAAGCCTGCCTGGCGCATCTTTCGGAGTACAACGTTGCGTCGGGCCAGGGCCTTGGACGCGTGCAGAAATGGGTTGTAACGGCTGGGGGCTCGGGCCAGGCCGGCGATGAGTGCCGACTCCGGGAGGGTTAGCTGGTCCAGCCGCTTGTCGTAGTACCGGCGGGCCGCCGCGGAGATGCCGTAGGCGCCTGCGCCCAGGAAAATGCGGTTGAGGTACAGCTCCAGGATCTCCGACTTGCTCATGGCCGCCTCGATGCGGGTGGCCAGGATCGCCTCGCGGATCTTTCGGTCCACCGTGCGCTGGGTGCCGATGTAGGTTTTGGCGAGCTGCTGGGTAATGGTGGACCCGCCCTGCACCACCCTGCCGGTGCGCATGTTGATCCAGGCGGCCCGAGCCAGCCCCATCCAGTCTATGCCCCGGTGCTGGAGAAATCGGCGATCCTCCACCGCGATGAAGGCCTGGATCAACTTCGGTGGGATCTTCTTGTAGGGGGTCCACTGCCGCCACTGAACCGCCAGCTCACCCACCAGGCGCCCGTCCCCGGCGTAGATGCGGGTAAGGGCCTGGGCCGACGCATGGGCCGCGTGCCGCGAAGGCGTAGCGGGCACGTGCCTCGAGCGGTGAACATAAAGCGCCGCGAGCAGCGCGATCAAGTGCGCTAGGAGCACGATGAGGCCGAATAGATAGTACTTGGCAAGCCACAGCCAGAACCCCCGACGCTCCTTGGGCTGGGGCGGAGGTTTCTTCGCCGCGGGCGCCACCTCGATCTCCGCGGGGGCGTCACGATCTTGGACGGCTCGGACGGCCTGGTCGGCCTGGTCGGCCTGGTCGGCCTGGTCGGCCTGGTCGGCCTGGTCGGTGTGATTATTCGAATCTGTGCTCATGATCCGGTCCAGTGAATACCACGAGGCCCGGGTCGGAGCAAAGTCCTGGGCTACGGATGGGACGATGTCCTGGGCTACGGATGGGACGTGTCGCTTTTTGCGGTATACTTTGCTTCTCCACGACGTATTCCCTGTAGGCGGAGCTCTTTATGAAATTTTTCAAGGCGGCA